>CAXBOY010000009.1:0-55690 GCA_963977405.1 uncultured Gammaproteobacteria bacterium | reverse complement strand
GAATAGGGGCTCACCAGTGGCTGGGTCGAAGCTAAACAGATGGGATTGCTTCAGCGTCTGAATTAACGTGCGCTTGCCACTGGGTAGAGTCGCTAGGATTGGCGCGGAAGGCGTGTCCCAGTCCCAGATATCGTGATGAGTGGTTTGGAAATACCAGCGCATCTCGCCCGTCTTATAATCCACTGCTACTGTCGAGCTCGCGAAAAGATTGCTACCCGGACGGTCGCCGCCATAACGATCACCGGTCGCGGATTCGACAGGAAGATAGACAACGCCTAGCTCTTCGTCAGCCGACATAGGCGCCCAAACACCGGCGTTACCCGTGAACTCTGCTCCAGCCAACCAAGACTCATAGCCCGGCTCGCCCGGCTCTGGGATAGTCTTAAAGGTCCACAGTAAGTCACCGGTAGTGGCATCAAAACCGCGGATATCGCCTTTAACGTTGCTTGCCGAGGTCGGGCGCATGCCCACAAGATGGGCAGCACCCGTAATAACCACTCCATCGATCGCCAAGGGCATAAACGACATGCCGATATCGATGTCATCACGACCCGGCCCAAGGCGCAGGCCTTGCTGCAGGTCTACCCAGCCACCATCGCCGAATGATTCGATCTCGCGGCCAGTAGTTGCATCGAGCGCAACAAGATAATAGCCAGGAGTGATGGTGTAAATCGTCTCCTGCCCGTCATTATTGTAATAACTCAACCCTTTACCAGAACCCTTACGAGGAGCGGCGTCGAAGCGCTCACTCTCATCGGGTCGCCAGGTCCAGTCGATCTGCCCGGTCTCGGCGTTTAGCGCCACTATGTTGCGCGTAGCACCGGCGGTCAGAAACACGCGGCCATTGATCATCAGAGGAGTGGTGACACTCAAGGCCTCCGGCGCGGGACCGAAGGAGCTCGTATTGAACATCCACGCAATCTGCAGATTACCCACGTTCTGGGCATTGATCTGATCTAAAGGAGCATAACGATTGGAGTGCTCCGACCCGTTGAAATGAGTCCAGTCGAAGCTATCGGTATTATTAGAGGCAAGCGCACCGGGAGTAATCGGCAAAGCATCAAGCTCTGCGCTAGTCAGCTGGCCGCCGGGTACGGGCACATTGCCCGCTGATAGTATGAACGCCGTGACGTCCAGATACTGGTCATTAGTCAAAGAACCAGGGGTTTCGGCGGGCATCGTGGTGCGAATGAGGTTATAAAGCTCGCCACCAGTTCGTCCTACCCATCTTGCACGTAACCGGGCATCCATCTCCACCGGCACGTGACAACGGGAACATTCATCCTGAAACACTACCTCGCCTTGTGCAACATTGGCATCTTGCCCATAGGCAGAGGCAATGCCAAACAAGCTTAGGAACAGGAATACTATTGATCTGTACACACTCTCTCCTTATCAACTCTTTCTAGTAAAATTTGGCAGGGCGAGATAGTACCGGTTTTCAAGCCTAACTAACAGACGATTATGGGGGCCGCAGCTCGGCAACAGCCCCCTTTGGCGCCTCTAAAGAGCGGCTCTAGCTCACTCCTTCATCTCACAGCGAGGGTCGCTATTCTGCATTGCATGAATCTGCTCTCTTGTAATGGGCAGTGGCGCACAGCCATGCCCTGTGCCGCAGATTAGGTCCCACTCTGCGCGTGCCAGTGTATGGCAGCCAAAACAGTTGCCACCAAATTGGTTCACTACCTCGGTGGTGCCGCGCACGGCAATCTTGCTGCCCATCTCTGAGACACTAAGCTCAAAAAACTCCCAGTCGTTCGTCTCTGGATTCCAGCCATCTTGATGTTTCACCATTACCTCGGACGGAATCAAGGAAACCATGGAGCCAGCGGGATACTTGCCGCCAGTCTCAGAACTCGCCACAGCAACCGTCTCGTCGAGTTTACCGAGCAAGTTAGATACGAAGAACTCGCCTACTTGGGTCATGGCCCCAAGGCAATCGAAGGAACTCTCATCGATTTCGAGCTGTTTGCTGTTATCGGCTGTATATGCCTGGCCTGCTAGGATCAATACAGAGCCTATAAACAGGGATTTTTTCAATAAGGGGAATGGCATAGAGCACCTCGAAAGATGAGTTTTTAAGAGTAGTTAGGCGATATCATAAGTCTCGCTTGTAGCCGCCACAACCGTCATTTGTGAAAATGATAGCGCCGCATCCGCAAGCAAGGTCAGCGCCTAGGCTGGACTCATTTCTTTCGATGCGGCACTATGCCGACCCTCAATCGCCAATCGTGAGCCTAATTCGATGTCTGATCTGCCGCCCTGCCCAGCCTGCGCCTCCGTTTACACCTACGAGAGTGTCGATATGTTCGTTTGCCCCGAGTGCGCCCATGAATGGGCAATGGCTCCTGAAGAAGCTGCAAGCACTGACAAAAAAACTACGACCGATTCTAATGGCAATCTTCTAGTCGATGGCGACACCGTTACTGTGATCAAAGACCTTAAAGTAAAAGGTAGTTCTCTCGTGGTGAAGGTGGGGACTAAGGTCAAGAATATTCGCCTCGTGGATGGCGATCATGACATCGACTGTAAGATCGACGGGATAGGAGCGATGAAGCTAAAGTCCGAGTTCGTAAAGAAATCCTAAGTAAGCTATTATTTTTCTCGAGCATCGCGCATGTGCTTGCTCCCTGCGACTGCCCATGGCCACTAAACGCACCCGACTCGATCGTTATCTTTCCAATGCATTGAACATCAATCGCAAGAACGTGAAACCGTTACTTGCCGCAGGGCGCGTCAGAGTCAATGGCATCATAGCCCGCGACTCTGATCTGCTGATCAACCAGTTTGCCGCCGTAATTGTCGATGATGAGGCCCTGCCCTTTGAGCACGCCCAGTACTTGATGATGAACAAACCAGCAGGCATTTTAAGTGCGACCAAAGATGCTAGCCAGCGTACTGTATTCTGCCTCCTCGATGTTACTCAACATTCTGGCCTGCACATCGTAGGACGCCTAGACAAGAACTCTACCGGCCTACTGCTACTGACGAATGACGGGGAGTGGTCACGAGGCCTGATGGCCCCCGAGAAACACGTCGAGAAGACCTATATCGTGGGCGTCAAACACGCCATTAGCGATGAATGCGTGGAGGCTTTTGCACTAGGCATTCATTTTCCTTTCGAAGATATCGTAACGCGCCCTGCGAGCCTTGAGATCCTAGCGCCGCAGCTCGCGCGCATTACCCTGACAGAGGGTCGCTACCACCAAATCAAGCGGATGTTTGGCCGTTTTCGTAACCCCGTACTAAGCTTGCATCGCACCCAGATCGGCGCAATTACTCTAGACCCCGCATTGCCTTCTGGTGCCTACCGCGCCCTGTTAAGGTCTGAGCTAGAGCGCAGTACAGTGCGCGGCTGTGGGAGCCTGTCCTGAGCCCAAGGCCACTGGAGCTGGGGCTTGATAGGGATTGATCGGTTGCGCCTGCCGAAAGTCGACCACTAGCAGCACTAGCAGGAATCCTAACGCCGCATAGCCCACAACGGGACGGGAGGGGATGTCCTCGATAATGCTCATTGTGTAGCTCCTTGTGGAAGCAGGGTTTGCAGTAGTCTCGGTCGCAGTCTTATTCCTAGAATAGAACCGGCGAACGCCGCAACAAACCAAGCCCAGCCATGCAGGCTACCGGTTGAGACGCCGCTGAAGAATGCACCAACATTGCAGCCAAAAGCGATACGAGCGCTATACCCAAGAACGATGCCTGCGAGCGCGACAGCGAGCCAACTTAATGGCCTCAGGGCTGCGACTTGCGGGCCTGGTATGCTGCGCCAGCGCATGATGATAAACGCGCCGACGATGATGCCGATATTGCTCAGAGAGGTGACATCTGTCAGCAGCGATTGCTGCAACCGTTGCGCATGCGCGGGCGCTCCCCAGAAGACATTCGCCGTTAGGTCCACACCAGCAGCGCTTACCAGTTTAGCCCCCCACAGTCCAAGTCCATAGACGACGCCCCATGACTGTCCAGCGATTATTAGATTCAAAATGGCTAGCAAAGCAATCAATAAGGCCGCTACAAACAAGCCGCGCCTAGGCAAACGCATACCGGGACGCGCTCGTTTAAGTACGATGAACCCAATGGCGGTAAGCCCTAGCAGAGTGACAGCCAAGCCCCCCATATTCCCAAACAAACCCTGTAGCGTGTACACCGGCAATGAACCCAGGGATGTCCACCACGCCAAATGTAGGCTGCCTAAAAAACTTCCTAAAACGAAACCGAGCAGGGCGATCAGGCCGATGGCATTACCGCTACCTGCGTTCACGAGTGTACCCGAACCACAGCCCATCACGAGCTGCATCGCGACACCGAATACGAACGCCGCTACCAGCATCGCGAATCCGATGGGGGCATAAGCACCGTTGAGTTCATCGGGATGAGACGCCAATAGGGGAAATGCCACTACCGCAGTAAGCGCGATAGCGAGTAATTGAGCCAAGAGGCCACGACCGTCACGCTCGGTCACGATGGCGCGCCAAGGCCCAGTGAAGCCAAACCGCATGCCCTCTAGCACGCATCCGAAACCGAGGCCAACGATGAGTAATGCCGCGGAACGTGGACCCGCCATTGCAAAGGTGCCGAATATTAGAAAGGCGCTAAAAAGCAGCAATGTAATGCGTCGAAGGAAGATAGGACTTTTGTCAGAGTGCACGGAGCTAGGCGCCAACTAAGTTAGTGAACCAATCGGTGGTCATGCGCCAGTAATGCTTGATGCGGTTCGGCTCATTGTCCATCGGACGATTCGCCATACTCCACTCGGTCATACTTTCGGCATACAGGCGCGTATTGGGCACGCCCTGCAACTCGCTCATGACGAACCAGTTTATAGCAGCAAGATGACCCGTATTGCAGAAAGAGACCGTGAGCGAGGCTGAAGCTTGGGAGTGAGATGCGAGAATCTGGCTAATCTGGCCCTTTGGTTTTACGCGACTACCCTCGAAGAAATCTGAGAAAGTAAGATTGCTAGCTCCTTTGATGGTGCCGGGACGGCCACTCGAGGCATGTATACCTTCGAAAAAATCCGGGGTACGTGCATCTATTAGCCGGGCACCATTGTCCGCGACGAGTGTTTCAACTTCGCTGGTTCTTACGCGCCATTGCTCGCTCCACTTCGGGCTGAAATCGCTTGCAGGCACTATTGTCGCTTGTGTACTTACGGGAAGATTCGCTGAGGTCCAGCCGGCAAAACCACCATTGAGCAAGCTTAGGTCTTTCACACCGAGAGACTTCAACGTCCAATAGACTCGCGCCGCAGCTCCAAAGTCCGCGGCATTATCGCCGGCGTGCACAATAGCCACAGGAGTTTGAGCGCTGATACCAATGCTGCGCACCAAGCCTGTTAAACCCTCTAATTCGGGCACGGCGCCTGGATTGCTTTGCGGTCCTCTAAACTGTGTGTAGGGAACATCGATAGAGCCGGGAATATGCCCAGCGCTGTAATTGCCAGTGACCTGAATAACTCGCACATTGGGGGATGCAGCCAGAATATTTGCGAGTTGAGCGGGCTCGAGCAAAACCGTCCAGCCTTGTGGCGCAGCGAATGCTGGCGCGGGCAGCGCGACAATCAGAAGCAGGCCAATTGCCCACCAGCGTGTCACTAGGTTCATACTTTAACTCTCCTTCTAGATTGCGATCCGGCGCAGATGCCAGGGTGCGCTATTTGTACCCCTACATCTACGCCAGCGCAAGCCTCGATCAAGGTGCGCGCAATTTCACGATGAACTGATCGGTAACGCCGCGAATGCTGGCGTCGAAGACGGTGAGGCTGCGATCGTCAGCGGGATTGCGCAGCAGATCACTAGTTCCATCGATAATGAACCCAGCTGCCTTAGCTCCATCGAGCACTTTCTGCAGTTCAGCACGATGCATAGGGCCATTGTCGTTCCCTGCATTACCGGCATGATCAATTACGCCTAAGACGCCGCCAGATTTAAGCACACGCTTCATTTCATTGAGGAACTTCATCTCGGCTTCTGGATCAGCGGAACGAAATAGCTCATGGTATTCCAAGGCGATCACCGCGGCATCTAAGGAGTTTGCCGGAAGGCCAAGATCGCTTGCATCGCGATTCAGGCGCTCAACATTGCCCAGACGCCCCCCGGCGAGGCGAGTATTGATAGCCTCTTCGGTACGGGCTCCGCGCTCCCCCTCTAATGCCGAGGGAGCGTTCTGCATATACACCTTGCCACGCGGGCCCACAGCATTAGCAAGCACTTCCGTGAAATAACCCCCAGAAGCGATAAGATCGACTACCATCATGCCCGGCCCAATACCAAAGAAGTCGAGCGTCTCAGCAGGCTTACGACGCGCATCGGCGTCACGATCGGCCTGTGCACGAGACTCACTTGCCAGAGCAGCATTGAGGTTGGCGGCGTTTTGCGCCTGAGTGGTAAACGCGCACAATGCCGTCACTGCGGCGAATGCGATAGGGAGTAATTTCATAGTTATATCCTCAGATGAAGCGTTGTGTTTTTGTTGTTGTCCCTTACATCATCAAGCTGCATAGAATTAACACAATTTCCCCCATAATAAAATTGGCGAATGTCCCTGTTAGTGACAATCCAGTGCTTGTAATATTATGCCTCCTTGCGATGCTCACTAACCCTCTACCGGATCGAATCGACACACTATGATCAGAGCTGTCACCCAAGCGGATGCCGCGCAGATATGCGCTATTTATAACTACTATATTGAAACCAGCGTGATTAGCTTCGAACTGACTCCTGTGTCTGTCGAGCAGATGGTGCAGCGTATAGAGCAAATAGCAGCAATGGGATTACCTTGGCTAGTCGCCATGGACGGGACACAGATCATGGGCTACGCCTATGCGACAACTTGGAAGACACGCTTCGCCTATCGTTTTAGTGTCGAGATCACCGTCTATCTCGCACAGCAAGGCACTGCAAAAGGGGTCGGCAGCGCCTTGTATCATGCCCTATTCGAGATTCTCGAAACAAAACAAGTGCATGCGGTAGTCGCCTGCATTGCCCTACCAAACCCACAAAGCGTGGCTTTGCATGAGAAATTCGGCATGTGCAAAGTTGGTCATTTCGAGGAGGTGGGCGAGAAGTTTGACCGCTGGCTAGATGTCGGATACTGGCAAATTAATCTGCCCAGAAATAAGAGTAAAGGAGACTAACGATGAGCGATGTCATTCAAGGCACGTGCAGCTGCGGCAATATACGCTATCAACTTAATCAAGCACCCCTGTTCATTCACTGCTGTCATTGCACATGGTGCCAGCGCGAATCTGGCAGCGCGTTCGCCATAAACGCCTTGATAGAGACCGCATCGGTGGAGCTTCTAGAAGGTGAGCCCGAAGCGCTAGTAGTGCCGAGTAACAGCGGCAAGGGCCAGAAGATATTGCGTTGCCAACACTGCAACGTAACACTGTGGAGCCACTATGTTGGCGCTGGCGAGTCACTATCATTCATCCGTGTTGGAAGTTTGCTGCAAGCACCACTTTTCGCGCCTGACATCCACATCTTCACTGAGTCTAAACTGCCTTGGGTAGTTCTACCCGAGAACATTCCCGCAGTAGCGCAGTATTATCGGGCCTCGCAGTTCTGGCCCGCCTCCAGTCTCGAGCGACGCGCCAAACTACAGGCCAGCGCAACCTAATCCCTCGCGCTGGCGAAATCCGAATCGCTGCTTCTATTACGACGTAGTCTCTGCAACCAGCGCGAGAAACGTCGCAGGGCAAGCGCAAAGCCTGTCCACACCATCAATACCGACAGGAAGGACACAAGTCCCGCTATCGTCTGCCCTAAGAGGCCAAGTGCCTCTCCCGTATGCAGAAACCGCACCCAGGAACGCGCCTGCCGACCCGCACTTTGACTATTAAATGGCATCCACGCCACGGTATCGCCGGTGTAGGCGTTCAATTGTAATGTGTGACGCTTCTGCGGTTGCCCACCATCACCCTCATCGATTGAGAAATCTACCTGCAGTGCATCCTCTCTTGGCAAGCTCACACTAATCGTCTGCCAGTCTTGCGATTGCTCTTGCGCCCTTAATAACAGCGCATCCAGTGCCATCCGCTCGGCCTGTGCAGGTACAAATAAAGCATCCACATCCTGCTCAACTGGAGCGCTTTGGCCACGCTGGGGCGGCTCTTCCCCAGCTAAGCGATACACAAGATTATTTGCCCAAGAATAGTTAAACACCGTTGCTGTGGCTACGACCACCGCCAATGGAATAGCGCTCCAGAAACCGAATACATGATGCCAGTTGAAATCACGTGCCTGCCCAGAGCGTGCATTCGGGTGGAACCATAGGCGCAGGCGCATCGTACTCCAGCGATACACTGCCGGTAGCCATAGATAGATGCCACTAATAATAAGAAATAAAAACATCAAGTTCGCTGCACCTGTGATGACACGTGCATTCGCTCGCCCCTCGCCACTGATATTGAACCAGCGATGCCAACCAGTAACTGCGGAGAAAAAATTGTCCAGAGCAGGACTATGGGGTGCGTACTCTTGCCCGGTGTAGGGATTGAGATAGACACTCTGCGAGCGACCCTGCCTAAGCACCACAGGAGCGCGCGGGTCGCTAGAGACCACTACGCTTTCCGGAGTGAAGTCTTCGCTGTTCGCGCTTGCTACTAAGGTTTCGACGGGCAGTTTTGCCTGCCCAGGGGCCGGCTCCGCGAAATATGCACGATCTTCCCATGCTAGGATTTGACGTTCGTAAGTGAGGATTACTCCAGTAACGGACATGATCAAAATCACAGCGCCTGCCGCAATGCCGCAAATCAGGTGAAGCCAAAAAATTCCCTTTCTAATCATTGCCAAAAATCTTCTAATCTAGTGAGCGAAGACTAATGATAATTATTCTTATTCACATTTGCAAGTAAAGAGGAGCTTTTCACCAAGGGGCTAGACGTGTTGTACTAGTGTGAACAGCCCCTGTTTCCGGGGCCTGCCAACTCCTCGAGGATATTGATGATAGTCACCAGCCGTCTTGTTCGCGCCATCTCCCTTCTGGCCTGCCTCACCCTCACTGCACTCGCTCAGGCAGAGGTCTCCCGCATAGAGATTCGGAGCCGCGAGACACTTGGAGATTCGAGCGCAGCCATACAGTACGAGGCAATTAGAGGAGAGATTTTCTATACTTTAAACCCATTGGCTATGGGCAATCAGCGCATAGTGGATATCGGTTTAGCACCACGCAATACAGCTGGGCTGGTGGAGTTCTCAACGGACTTCCTCCTCTATGTCCCAAAAGGAGGCACTGTAAGCGATACACTTTTGTATAGCGTTAATAATCGTGGTGGCAGCCTACTACCCCCGGAGATCGGTCTCGACTACCCCTTAACTCGCATGGGCTACACGTACTTGGTCACAGGATGGATTAACGAGCTCACCCCAGGTGCCGATCGATTACGACTACATGCCCCAATCGTTAGCAATGGTGCAGAGCCCGTAACCGGCTTAGTTCGTTATGAAATCATTAGTAATCGCCCAGGCAATAACATCAATATCGCGGGGGATAATCATCTCGCCTATGCCCCTAGCGACCGCGGTATGAACGAGGCCACTCTCACTAAGAGAGTCAATCAGCAGGATCCGCGCACCTCGATCCCTCGTGAACAATATAGTTTTGCGATTGTTCCTACGCCCGAGTCCAATCAACCAATGGTCAGCCTCGTTCTCGATGGAGGCCTAGAGCCAGGAGTTATTTACGAGCTCATCTATGAGGCTAAAGACCCTGTTTTAAGTGGCGCGGGTTTAGCGGGTATTCGTGACATTGTGTCTTTGCTTCACAACGGCACCGACGACTCAGCCCTTCAGACCCAGTTGTCGAATCTTGCCGTGCCCAACATAGAGCACACCGTAGCATGGGGCATATCCCAGAGCGGTCGCCTATTACGCCAATTCGTTCACCACGGTTTCAATGAAGACTTAGCCGGCCGCAAGGTGTTCGACGGCATCGTTCCCATCATCGCAGGCGCCGGTTTCGGCATGTTTAACACGCGTTTCGCTATGCCCACGCGCACTAACGGCCAGCATGAGAACCTGTTATATCCGAATGACTATTTTCCTTTTACCTATGGCGAAAGCACCGACCCATTTTCCGGTCGGGTTGACGGCATCTTGAGACTGTCAAGATTAAGCAATACAGAACCTAAAGTAATGCATATCCAGACCTCGAATGAGTACTGGGTACGCGCAGGTTCGCTAGCGCATACCAATCCCTTAGGCACGCAAGACGCGCAGATTCCCGACGACGTGCGCTTCTATACTATTGGTGGCTCGCAACACGGCTCAGGGAGCGGAATCCCCAGCAGCGGGCGTGGCTTCGGACAATTGCCTAGCAATCATAATCATTGGACCCCGATCGCCAATACGCTCTTAGTCGCGATGGTCGACTGGGTTAGAAGCGACAGCACTCCACCGCCTAGTCGTTACCCAAAGATTGCCAATGGTACTTTAGTGTCATCTCATCTCGACAACGGCGCAATCAACCCGGAAGCTTGGCGTGCCCTTCCGGGCTATGAACACCCCAAAGCGATGTATCAGATCGGCTCTGCAAATTTCGGCGAACGCTTTCTAGAACAGGGCATTATTGACATGCATCCTATGTTCAGCAACGATTGGTACGGTGCTAAAGTGCCGAAGGTGAATCGCGATAACAACGACTTAGCACAGAGTACTATTCTGCCCCCGCTTACAGCAGTGCCACTTGGCACTTTTGTGCCTTGGAACTTGCGCAACCCCGTATCGGGAGCAGAGACAGAATTGGCCCGTCTATCCGGAGGCTATATTCCCTTTGCCGCAACACCTACGCAGGCCCAGGCCAATGAGGATCCACGCCCCGCATTGAGCAAGCGCTACTCCGGCCCTCAAGAGTATTTAAGAGAATACGAAATGGCCACTGAGTCGCTTATCCAGCAGGGTTACCTGCTGCCAGAGTTCAAGACTAACTACATGAATATAGCGAAAGAGAATGCGGAGGTTTTTGAAGAGCCAACGCCATAGTTCATCTATGGGGAGTGGCGTTCTTTAATAAGGGATATAGCAGCGTTTCTAGGCCATTCACTTTGACCTCGTGCATCAATGCAAGCTGCTCACCAAGCTTACCCGAGGGAAAGCCTTGATTGTGAAACCAAACCAGATAGGGTTCCGGCAACTCTAATAACTTACGACCACGATACTTACCGAAGGGCATGGTCTGGTTTATCGCCTCTAACAAGAGCTGTTCATTCATTCGTTTTCACTCCAATTAGATGCAATAGAAAACGCCCCTCTAATGTTGCGAACAATTCCTCTGCTTGATGAACCTGTCGCTTCTCCAGTTTACCCTCGATCCAGCGCAGCCAGTTGCGTCCAATACGAGTAGCATTGCTCCGATAGGGCTCTTGTCCCCGCGCAGCTAGACCAAGTAGCTCGAACCATAGCCTAATACTCGGCATGAACTCTTGTGAGCGGCCCATCATTGTGAGCTCTTCGAGAAGCACACTCGCGGTGCGTTTATGCTCACCCAACAAAAGACTTAACTGAACTTCCATATTATTCGCGATACTCATAAAGATGGCGTCAATGAGTTCGTCTCGAGTCTCGAAATAATAGAGCAACATTCGATCACTCGTGCCGGCAGCCTTCGCGAGCTCACGAATTCCTATCCCAGTCAAACCATTGGCGAGGATATAGGCTTCCAATAAGCCCACGATCATTTGTCTTTTGTCTAAAGTCTTACTCATAATTTTTTGTAGCAGTCGCTACATTTGTATCGTATGATGAATTGCGACCCATTATAGGAGCAACAAGATGCTAAGCACTAAGCAAAAATCTACCTTGATCGCCTTAGGCGTGTTCTTCTGGCTCGCTTTCGCAATCGCTATTAAATACACACCCATACTTTTCAACCAGAGCACTACTCATGCCACGCTTTTTGTCGCGTCGATTCCTGTAGTGTGGTTGCTGGTGAGCCTACTCTGCCGACTCGCCAAATTAGCCCCTCATCAAATCCTTACAGGCATATGCATCGCTGTAGGTGCCGCGTCGCTCTGCGATGGCCTCGCCCTCACCTGGCTAAGTTCATTGTATGGAGATAACGATCTGCACGTCCGCCTAGGGGCTGCCTATATACTTTGGGGAGTTGGTTTGTTCTTGACGGTTGCCCTGATCCGGACAAAAGCAGAATCTGACTAACTCAGAGCGAAAAGTACCGCCTGCTCCGCGTGTATTGCCGTCGTATCGTAGAGCGGGACATGCGTATCTTCTTGTTGTATGAGCAACGCTATCTCGGTACAACCCAGTATCACGGCCTCGGCTCCCGCTCCTGCGAGCGCATCAACGATATTGAGAAACTGAGCTTTCGACTCTGCATTTATTTTCCCCAGGCAAAGCTCTTCGTAGATCACTTCGTGTACTAAATCGCGTGCATCTGAGTTTGGCACAAGCACTTCAATTCCCTGCCCCTGAATTCGCTCACGATAGAAATCTTGCTCCATCGTAAATCGCGTTCCTAGAAGGCCAACTTTCTTTACGCCATCTTTACGCAATACACTCGCTGTCGCATCGGCGATATGAAGCAAGGGGATATTGATGCGCGCTTGAACCTGTGGAGCGACCTTGTGCATGGTGTTAGTACAGATCATGAGAAAATCCGCACCCGCTGCCTCTAATGCTACAGCAGCATCTGCGAGGATCAATGCAGTCTCATCCCAGCGCTCTGCGTGTTGCAGCGCTTCGATCTCGGCAAAGTCGACGCTATTAAGAAGAATCTTCGCCGAGTGCAGTCCACCCAAGGCGTTCTTTACACCGAGATTTAGCGCACGATAATAGCTCAGGGTAGACTCCCAGCTCATGCCGCCCAACATACCGATCGTCTTCATTCTTACTGCGCCTCGCTGTTCGCTTGCTGTAAGCCAAGACGGGATTGCTCGAGTAACTCATTCACTCTTGCGTTGCTGCGCTCCATATTCTCCATGCCCACCGTCACGTCCTGCCAGCTCCTAAGATAAGAGATCGACGCTGCGTACTGTCCAACCTCAGCATGTAATTGACCTAGTGCCATGAGCGCCCTAGCCCCTATGTCGGGTCGCAAATCCGGTATTGTCAGCATACGGGAAAAAGCGCCGATGGACTCTGGCCACATCTCAAATCGCAGCAATGTATTAGTATAATAATTCAGCAGCGTGACCTGCTCGAAACTATTGAGTTCGTCGAAATCTTCATAAAGTGCGTTGAGTATATCTAACGAGCCCTCCCACTGCCCATCTAACTGTAACTGTTGTACATTCTCTATCGATGCAAATACCGAATCGCTCAATACAAGAGGCCCCTCCTCTTCCGATGAATCGGCATTCTGCGCGCGCCCCTCTGCGCTAGACCTATTGAGACTATTTGGACCCTGCGCAGTTTGTGCACTGCTGCTGGAGGTAGCAAGAGTCTCATCTTCAGCTTCATCATCGCCTGCAGAGACGAGCGAATCGGTTGCTTGGAGCCGCGAACTAGATGCGACTTGCTCAGCTGCAGATACTAGAGTTTGAGTATCCTCAACTGTAGGCTCGAGATTCCCCGCCTCTCCTATCTGCATCGATGTGGCAGGAGGCGCCTTAAAATACAGCCATGAGGAAATGGCGATCACGAAGGCAAGACAGGCACAAAGCAATAATGGGCGTCGATAATTCATCTTTATCTCTTCTAATTATTGGGGGGTCGAATCCAGACCCTAGCCTAGGAGTTTAACGGGAAAAGGACACTTCATCCAATTGAACATTGCCAGAGAGTGAAGCTTGCACTCATAATAATTACGCTCCCCTCAAAATTTCACTAAGGGAATATCATGAACACACGAATTATAAAAATATTGTTCGCCACCTTGGCTCTGTCTTGCACCTCCATGGCGAGCGCCGATATCTTTGATGACGCCGTCAACAAGGCCTCACGTCCTATGCCAGACCATGCCCGTGATGAAAGCTTCAAGCCCGCTGCTGTACTGCGCTTTTCGGGCATTAAACCTGGCGACACAGCATTAGACATGTTTGCAGGAGGAGGCTATTTCTCGGAGTTACTTAGCTCTGTGGTAGGCGACTCAGGCAAAGTCTATATGCAGAATAATGGTGCCTATCTCAGCTTTTCGAGCGATGCGATAGAAGCGCGTCTAGCGGGGAATAGATTGCCGAATGTTCAGCGTCTAGACGCAGAATTGGACGCGATGGATGTACCTGAAAATTCTGTCGATTTCATAATTCTGAGCATGGCCTATCACGATGTTTATTACAGCGCAGACGGTTGGACTGTGACCCCAGAAACTTTCTACCCCGCCCTGCAACGACTGCTAAGACCTGGTGGCACAGTGCTCATCCTCGATCATCTAGGCGAGGTAGGTACAGGCTCAAGCCTCGGCAACACTCTACACCGAATCGACCCTGTGTTTACCAAGGAGGATTTTGCAGCCCATGGCTTCGAATTCGTGGCGGAATCCCAAGTGCTAAAGAATCCTGAAGATGACCTAAGCTTGAGCGTGTTCGACGCACAGATTCAGGGCCGAACTTCAAAATTCGTATACAAATTTACTGCACGCTAAGTTCCAAGCTCGTTGGAGAGGCGACTGCTTAACGCTTGATTTGAGTCGCCTTCTCTAGTTGTAAGATCGATTCTCCAATCTCCTCAATTTTTTTCTCGAGTACTGCTTGAGCATCGTAGAGACCGCGATTATAGAAATACTCGCCGATCTCCTGCGCAAAGAAATCCAGTAAGAACTCCGCGTCAAATTGCCCTATCTCTAAATCGAGCTCATCTGCGACATAGCGCTGTACTTTCTGACCAATCGCTAGCTTTTCTTCAGCGCTGAATTTTATCTCTGCCACTTAGCCTATCTCCGTCACTTGGGTTTGAAATTACATTGCTATAGTGCAATTTCAACATAGAACGAGACGCTACACCACGAGCCCATAAACCAACTTAGCGATGCTCGAGCTAAAGTCGAGGTAAAGGTAGTGCACCATCACGCAGAAGTGTGCCCCATACTCTCTCGGAAATCTTAAAAGCCTCTTCCACGATTGCTGCCTCGTCTACCGTTAGTATCTTGTGATCGCGCATCACAAACTCGCCATCGATCATGACACTCTCTATGTCCGAAGGTTGACCATTGTGAATCCACACGGACAGCACACGACCCGAAGGGGTAAGGTGTGGTTTCATGCGATCGAGTACTAACAGATCGGCTTTCTTTCCTACCTCTAGTGACCCAAGACTACTCGCCTGATTCACCGCATGGGAGCCACCGCCAGCCGCATCGGCAAGCATATCCTCCGGCTGAGGCAGAGTGCCGGCAATCTCATCGTTGCGCTGTATACGCTCGAGAGAGATCGCCGTTTTCATAACATGCAGCATGTCGTTATTGTTGTTATCCGTTCCATTCGCAATCGTGCAGCCTGCGGCTCTCAAAGCAGTAATTGGAGGGTTAACACCGCGGTTAGCAGCCATCGCGGCTTGATGGGTAATAATAGTCTTACTACGGCCCAATGCCGCAATTTCTGTGACATCGCAGTAGCGAGCGTGGGCCGCGAATAGCCTTGGGCCGAGGAAATCATGTTGGTCGAGAAATAGTGCAGGCCGCACACCGTGGTAGCGCAACATGAAATCCACCTCAGCCACTGACTGAGTCATGTGGATGGTATAGCCTAAGTCGTTGCGTTCCGCGAATTCACGCACATCACGCAGCAACTGAGGGGACGACAACTCGGTTAGTGCCGCGGCTGGAAATACACTGATCTTGCCATTTTGCTTGCCATGCCAGGCACTATGTAGGTCTGCAATACGTTGCATCCCCTCCACGCGCAATCTATCGGAGAACGTCGGCGGCACGCTGGCCGCAAGACGTGGAGGCGACATAGGGCCATCCACTGTCTCGATGTCGCGCACCGACTCGGCGAAAACCCAACGCAGCCCTGTCTCCGCAAGTGCCGAGGCATCCCGCGCGATACCCCCGGTATTCTGCACCATCGTAGTTGTGCCACTACGAATACCTTCCAACGCAGCCACTACCGACATGATAGTTGCCTCTTCCTCTGAGATGAGACTTCCTGGACTAACCGGCAAATTCAAAGAATTGGGAAAACCAAAGTCTTCATTGAAACCGCGCTCTAAAGAGGCCGCTAAATGAGCGTGACAGTTAATAAGCCCAGGCAATAGAGCCTTGCGGCTCCCATCGATGACTTCAGCATTCGGAAATTGTGCTAGGAGTTCATCACTATTCCCAATGGCCTGAATCACGCCGTCGCTGACGGCGAGTGCCACGTCGAGCAAGGTTCGCCTTTGCGCATCGTTTGTGACTACGGTGGTGTGGGTGAATAGTACTTGGGCACTCGCAGCAGTATTCGCATTGCGCGTCGCGCTCACTTGTTGCGCGTTCGTAATTGAACCAGGTAGCAGACCCGCGCCTAAGGCAGCGCCTGCCCCTGCCAAAACCTTACGCCGGCTAATGAGTTGTTTATCGAGAGTATTATTATGCATTCTTGCCTCCGACAGCCTTACAGCGGTGATTGGGGAAAACAAAAAGCAGCATCTTCTATGCCAAATAGCCGGCAGAGGTCTCTAGAGCCCTGCCTATAGGGATGGCACTGACTCTGACACAAGCGGTATCGATCACGGTCAACACTTAATGAATCAGTCGTGCCCCGTATAGGGTATACAGGTGAGATTAGTGCGCCAAAAATGTTCACTAAAAAGCAGCGCGAGCCCTCCTACGAACACCGCGCGCTCATCGAGACAATTAGCTTTGAGTAGCGTAAGGCCAGTCTAACAATTTCTTAGCGATGATAATCCCCCGCGCGTTCGGGTTGATAGGTCACCTCTTCGATCTGGACTTTCAACATGCCGACCCCCGGCTTCGGCCATTCGAGCTCTGCGCCTTGCGCGAGCCCGAGCATTGCGCTGCCCACGGGAGCGAGTATAGAGATCTTATTCTGAGCAACATCAACATCCTTGGGATAAACCAAAGTCATTGTAAATTCCTCGTTGGACGAGTCCACCTTAAAGCGAACAGTAGAGTTCATCGTCACCACTGTAGGCGGTATCTGCTTCGGTTCGACAATTTTTGCGCGGGCGAGCTCCTCCTCTAATTTCTCACCTACGGCATACGCGCTCGTCGGTAAGGCATCGATGATGCGCTCCAGTCTTTCTGCGTCCAGTGACGAAATTACTACTTTAGCTTTTGTCTTCATTCCTCTTCTCGTGTTGTTAAATGCTTGAATGGGATTCATCGTTTGCGGGGAGTTTTACGGTAAAGGCGCTCACAGTTTTAGATGAGCGTGGCCAGATGGTCTCATTGCCCACCGTGCCTAGTCAAATAGAATAGCAGGCGGAAACACAGAGTATTAAGAGCTTAGTTTAAGACCTATAATACCCAATATAATCAATAAGATACTTGCAATTCTTGGAAGACTAGCGGGCTCTCCTAGGAAGAGAACACCAACCATCGCCGTGCCCACAGCTCCTATACCCACCCACACAGCGTAGACTGTGCCAGTAGGGAGAGTACGCATGGCAAGACTGAGTAAGAAGAAGCTGACGCCCATCACCAACATGGTTCCGACGCTAGGCCACAGGCGTGTAAAACCATCGGTATAACGCAGGCCAACGGCCCAGACAATCTCCAATACACCCGCGAAAACTACAATAAGCCAAACCATAATCAAGACCTTGCAAGCGCGAGCCGTCCCGCATTAGAAATAGATTCACCGGGGTCGTCCCCGTTGAGCTTAAATAACTAAAGCGTTTTCCAAAAACGGTCACTGCGCGGCATGTAATAGCGGTCATAGTCCACCGACATCACTACCTTCCTTGCACGGCCGATAATCTCATCGCGAGGGACGAAACCAATCACGCGAGAATCGGAACTGTTGTCACGATTGTCCCCCAATGCGAGGTAGAAGTTCTCTGGCACTTTTGTTGGCTCGAACGAAGACAGACGTGAGCCTTCTCGATTAAGCCGCACTGTGTGCACGACACCTAGCAAGTCTTCCTTCTCATCGACTTGGTTCTGATAGGACTCGAGCATGTCGTATTGCAGCGCTTGTCCGTTGATGTAGAGCTGGTTATCGACCATCTCAACAACGTCTCCCGGCAGCCCTATGACACGCTTCACAAGGCGTAGCTGCGCCACCTCCGAATCGAAAACGATAATGTCGCCACGTTGCGGATCGTTTAATTTTTTGAGGGAGTGGTACAGAAAAGGCACCTGCACATCGTAGGCGAGCTTATTCACGAGTATACGATCGCCTTCCACTATGGTCGGTTTCATCGAGCCACTGGGCACCACATTCCAATCGGCGATACCGCTCCTGAACACCGACATCAACAGTAGGAATACGAAAAAACCACGGTTATCCTTCAGAATATTTATGAAACTTTTCAATTTATTGCCTCCTCTTTCCCACTTACAGTTTCTTCAACTCCGGCTTCATGACTTTGCCCATGGCATTGCGCGGCAACGATTCCACTACACGCAGATGCTTAGGTATTTTGTAGGGAGACATGCGAGTCTCACACCACTTCTTCAGTGCTGCATACTCTAAACTTTGCTCGGGCTTGAGAACGACAAATGCCGTGACCGCCTCGCCCCAAGTCTCATCCTCGACTCCTATTACCGCACATTCTGCAACACTCTCGTGAGTTAGCAGCGTGCCTTCGATCTCGAGGGCAGACAATTTATAACCACCCGACTTGATGATATCGACCGACGAACGACCCATGATGCGGTAGTAACCTGTCTCTCGTACCGCCACATCACCTGTGCAGAACCAGCCATCGATAAAGCTATCTTCTGTTGCCTTCTTATTCTCCCAATATTCGAGGAACACATTGTCGCCACGGATGCGAATTTCCCCAGGAATATCGTCTCCTTCGATAATATTTCCTGCGTCATCAAACAGCGCTGCTTCTACACCGGGTAATGGCACTCCAACTGCACCCGCACGGCGCTCACCGAAATAGGGGTTTGAAATACCCATGCCGATTTCGGTCATCCCATAGCGTTCCAAAAGAGTCTGTCCCGTGAGCTCTTTCCATTGATTGTAAAGTTTCACGGGACAGGCTGCGGAACCGCTAATGTTCAAGCGCATATCTTTAAAAGCCGCACAGATTCGTTTGCGCCTAGGCTCGGGGAGCTTTTCCAACTCGCCGATAATTTTCACATAAATTGTCGGGACCGCCATAAAGACACTGTAATGTCCTTCCTCAACGCGCGAGAGTATTATCCCCATGTCAAAACGTGCGAATAGAGTTACTCGCGCCCCGATCCAGAGCGCACAACAAAGCACGTTGATAATGCCGTGAATATGATGCAATGGAAGGAACAAAGGAATGGAATCCTCTACCTGCCAGTTCCAAGCCTCCAATAGAGTAGTAATCTGCGCCCTTATGTTCTTATGGGTACTCACTACTCCTTTCGGTTTATTGGTAGTGCCACTTGTGAAAAGCATCAGTGCACGCCGCTCGATATCGAGCTCCGGCATCACCAATATTTTTTCGCTCAAAACATCAGAGAAGTTAAGAACCTCAATGTTTAGAGCTCTACATAAACTAAACAAAGGGGTCAAAGATTCCGCTGGCGAACTAATCCCGACGACAAGACGTGTGACTTTTGCACAGCTCAGTGCATGTTCAATCTCGGGCAGTGCGGCGGCTATGTTCAAAGGCACCGCAATACCACCTGCACGCCAGATACCCAGCAACGTGGCAACATAATTGACGCTTGCAGGCATAAAAAAAGCAATCCGCTCCTCTTTAAGGTCACGGGATTTTCCCAACAGACCGCTTGCCAAGCGATCAATATGCTGTCGCAACTCACTGTAAGTCCATTGTGCCGCACCTTCATTCAGCGCAACTGCATTGTTACTATAGTTGATTGCGGGAAATGGGCGCAGATTGGTTGTTGTGTTCATAGAGTAGATCCATCAAACGTTGAGCGTCACACAAGTGCTCGCACGATAAAATAAAGAATAGACGGGCCAAGAAGGCAGCCAATACCAGTGTAGAAAGTAGCCGTCATGGCTCCATAGGGCACAAGACGAGGGTCCGTCGCGGCTAATCCACCAGCGACTCCACTGGTGGTGCCCATCAGGCCACCGAAGACCATGGCCGACTGCGGATTATTAAGACCTATATGACGCGCCACCATCGGGGTTCCGATCATCACGAGGATCGACTTCACTACCCCCGCAGCAACACTAAGGGCTATAACGTCGGAGCTCGCCCCAATTGCAGTTCCTGTCACTGGACCAACAATATAGGTTACCGCACCCGCGCCGATAGTGGTAATGCTCTCGGCATCACTGTAACCGAATAAAATAGCAACGACAGCGCCTACGATAAACGAGACGATGACCCCAGCGAAAATCGAGATGATGCCGACTACTCCAGCCCTGCGCAGCTCGCTTAGATGAACACCGAATGCAGTAGAAACAATGCCGAAGTCGCGCATCATGCCGCCGCCCATAATGCCTATTCCGGCCAGCACGCCAATATCGGCTACACCCCGTCGCCCTTCCGTCTCCAGACCAGCGAAATAGGCGGCAACCAAACCTAGCAGAATCGCAATCGCTGAGCCGTGAATGCGGCCGCGAGTAAAGCGATTAGACACTACATAGGACAGCCATACTGTGATGCCCACAACAGTGAAGGCAACGATGAGTCCATTGGCGCGAAGAACATCGCTAAGCATCTCCATCACACACCCCGCTTAGCGGCACTGGCAGTCGGCTCGTCTAAAGGAGGCAAAGGTTCGCTCTGTGGACCAATGCGGCTAATCAATGGCACCAGCGCGAAACTAACCACCACGGCGAGCACCCCAACGATAAGGGCAAGCAAGCCTCCATCAACTGCTGCCACCACGTTCTGACTCGCTGCCATAGCAACAACGATAGGAATGTACATCGCACTCCAAAACTTAATGCCCTCGCCCGATGGGCCCGTTACCAGTGACTGCAGCCGTTTAGAGCCCGAAGCCAGTACTAGTAGGACCATCGCGATTCCGACCCCTCCCACGTTCGCCTGCACGCCGAGGAGCTGCCCGAGCAGTTCTCCTATATAGAGGCCGGAGACTAGACAAGCCGCCAATAGGGCAACTCCGTAAATTACCATAGGATTTCCTTCTTATTATGGGTGAGCATGTATGGCAGTATATCCGAGCCCAGTGTAGGTGTCAGATGCCATAATGAACGGCATTAGCGCACCCTACAAGCACCCGCAGTGTAAAAGAACAAGGCAGCAAGGCATGAGTGATTACATCGATTTTCTAAAAGAAGTATTCGCAACATTCGGCCCGGTCAACTCGCGTCGAATGTTTGGCGGCCATGGGCTCTACTACGATGGACTCATGTTCGCTCTGGTAGCTCAAGATACGCTCTACCTAAAGGCTGACGCCGAGAATCAGCACTTTTTCGAGTCCGAAGGACTTGAGAAATTCAGCTACCAGAAACAGGGGAAAAGCTTTTCCATCGCCTATTTCCAAGCGCCAGACCAGCTGTTTGATGACCAAGATGAAGCCGCTATATGGGCGCGAAGATCTTGGGACGCAGCAGTGCGCGGCACTGCTAAGAAGCGCCGCAGCAAGTAAGAGCTTGCGTCGGCATCGGAACTAGCGCCTACAATTTCAGCGACGCAGTTCCTTGGGCATACTAAAAACGATGTTTTCCTCAACACCCTTTAGCTCTTCTGGATCTTGCTTGCAGATTTGACGGAGACGCTGCACTACTTGCTGTACTAACACCTCCGGTGCGGATGCGCCGGCAGTAACACCGAAGCGCGTCTTGTTCTCAAACCACTGCGGCTGTACGTCGTCGACACTATCGATAAGATAGGACTCACAGCCCAGACGCTCCGCGAGCTCTTTCAGACGATTCGAGTTTGAGCTATTCGGCGAACCCACCACCAAAAGAAGCTCGCACTCGAGTGCCAATTGTTTCACGGCGTCTTGGCGGTTCTGTGTGGCATAACAGATATCCTTCTTGCGGGGCCCCTCAATCAGAGGAAAGCGCATGCGCAATGCGTCGATAATTCGCGACGTATCGTCCATCGAGAGTGTCGTCTGTGTGACATAGGAAAGCTGTGAGGGATCACGCACTTGTAGTTTCTGAACATCGTCCACGGATTCGACCAAATATATTTTGCCACCAGCACTATCGTCGTACTGGCCCATAGTGCCTTCGACTTCGGGGTGAAACTCGTGACCAATCAATACACACTCGCGACCGGCGCGACTAAAGCCGATCACCTCAAGATGCACCTTGGTAACGAGTGGACAGGTGGCATCGAACACCTTGAAGCCGCGTAGTTCCGCATCCTCTTTCACCGCTTGCGCCACACCATGGGCACTAAAGACCACAATGGACGAGCGGCCTACCGTGTCAATAGAGGGGATATCGTTGAGCTCGTCGACAAAGATAGCGCCACGACGGCGCAGTGTGTCGACAACGAACTTATTGTGCACGACCTCATGTCGTACGTAGATAGGAGCGCCATAGATATCCAATGCGCGATTGACGATGTCGATAGCCCTATCAACACCTGCGCAAAAACCTCGAGGATTGGCGAGTTTAACTTGTGCCTGTCCTATCTCTATTCTAGGGTCTACCTGCTGCACTGCCATTAACGAATCTCCATCACCTGTACGTCTGCAGGAATTACCGAAATGATCTGCGCCTTGAATTGAATCTCGCGCCCTGCCAACGGGTGGTTGAAGTCTACAACTAAGGTATCCTCGTCGATAGACTTCACTACGCCCGGAATTTCAAATCCACCGGCGTCGGCAAAAGAGAGCATAGTCCCCTCCACCACCGGATCGGTTGAATTGGCGAGCAAGCCCGCGAACTTGCGACGCGGCAACACCTGCACGTTGGCCGGGTTTACAGCACCGAAACTCTCCTCCACGGGCAAGAGCACATCAATCGTAGCGCCAGCGCTATGATTGAGCAACGCTGCCTCGAAGCCTGGCAACAGACTTCCGTCGCCCATTACAAAGGTGGCCGCGGGTTTATCGAAATTACTATCGATCAAGGTGCCATCTGTTAGTGTCAGGGAGAAGTGCAAAGTCACACGACTCCCTGCTCCAACTACCGCATTTGTATTGCTTGCATCAGGCATACAGGCGCTTCTCACCTTCGCCAGCGATATTCTCGACACAGCGCGCGCATAGTTCTGGATGCTCACTATTGCCGCCGATGTCTGGGCGGTGATGCCAGCAACGCACGCACTTAGTGTTGCTCGATGGCGTGATCTGCACGCGCAGCCCAGTGACCTCTGTGGCAGCGGCCGCATCACCCTCATCTAAGGGTAACAACTTAGCTTGCGAGACGATTAGCACGAAACGCAATTCGTCTTGCAAACGCTGCAATATGCTATTGAGCTGAGCGTCACAATACAGTGTTACTTCGGCGCCAAGACCAGAGCCTATGCGTTTTTCGCTACGCTCCTTCTCCAGCTCCTTGTTCACGGCATTCTTGACCGCCATGACACGAGCCCAGAAGGCGTCATCTAGTTCCTGTGCCTCGGGTAAAAGTTCGAGCCCCTCCGAGAAGGTCGTAAGCAAGACCGATTTCGCGCGCTCACCGGGAATGCTCTCCCATATCTCTTCTGCCGTGAAGCTCAAGATCGGCGCGACTAATTTACTCAGTATCTCGACGATATGGTACATAGCACTCTGTGTCGAACGGCGCGCCAAGGACTCTTCGCTGGTGGTGTACTGACGGTCTTTGATCACGTCGAGGTAGAAACTACCCAACTCGATCACACAGAAGTTGTGCACTTTCTGGTAGACCCCAAGGAAATGATAGTCTTTATAGTCGGCCTCAACTTCGGCTTGCAGCAACTGCGCCTGCCTAGTGATCCAATAGTCCATCGCCACCATGTCCTGCGGCGCCACCAAGTTTAATGCCGGGTCAAAACCGCTTAAGTTCGACAATAGGAAGCGCGCCGTATTGCGTATGCGTCTATAGGAGTCGGCTACGCGCTTGAGCACCTCGCTCGAGGCTGTCATCTCGCCGCGATAGTCCGTCGAAGCCACCCAGAGACGAAGTATGTCCGCGCCGTATTCTTTGAATACCTCCTGTGGAGAGATGGTGTTGCCGATAGACTTGGACATCTTGCGGCCCTGTGCGTCCACGGTAAAACCATGGGTAAGCACTTGCTTGTAAGGTGCCTTACCGTACATGGCTACAGCAGTCTTCAAGGACGACTGGAACCAGCCACGGTGTTGGTCGGAACCTTCTAAATATAAATCGGCAGGAAAATCTAAGTTATCGCGCTGTTGCAGCACCGAATAATGAGTAACGCCGGAATCGAACCACACGTCCAGCGTATCGGTGACCTTGCTGTATTGTGCGGCCTCGTCTCCTAGAAGTTCTTCTGCCGTCATCTCGAACCATGCGTCGATGCCCTTCTGCTCGATGCGCAGCGCAACCTCTTCGATCAATTCGGCGGTACGCGGGTGCAAAGCATGGGTCTCTTTATGCACGAATAGCGTGATAGGCACGCCCCATGTGCGCTGCCTAGACACACACCAGTCTGGGCTACCCTTTAGCATTAGCTCTATACGCGCCTGGCCCCAATCCGGGATCCATTGCACGTTCGCCACGGCATCTAGCGCCGAGTTCAACAGCCCCTTCTCTGTCATGCTGATGAACCATTGCGGCGTGGCACGGTAGATCAAAGGAGTCTTTGTGCGCCAGCAATGCGCGTAGCTGTGCACGATCTTATTCAAGGCCACTAAGGCGTGGCGCTGTTTCAATATCTCGATGACCTTCTCGTCTGCCTTATAGACATGTTCACCCGCGAACTCACCTGCCGCAGCGGTGAAAAGGCCGTCGTCGTCTATTAAATTCAGCGTGGCAAGACCGTAGGCGCGACCAACATTGAAGTCGTCCACGCCATGGTCGGGCGCCGTGTGCACAGCACCGGTACCGGCATCTGTAGTGACATGGTCACCGAGGATGATAGGCACATGACGAGCCACGAAGGGATGCTCCAATGAGAGCAACTCAAGTGCAGCGCCTTTACAACGGCCTAATACTTCGAAACTCTCTTTGCCGTAGCGCGACATGATGCCTTCCACCATATCGGCGGCAACGACTATCGTTTCGGGGCCGTTTTCGAATTCGCAATTGACCAACGCGTAGTCTAGCTCTGCGTTCAGGCTGACCGCTTGATTCGAAGGCAGAGTCCAAGGAGTGGTAGTCCAGATCACCACAGACAGTTTCCGCTCGCCAATATCCGCCGCCACCTTACCGAAAGGTGCCAGGAATTTTTCTTTATCGACCACGGGGAAACGCACATCGATTGCGAAGGAGGTCTTGTCCTGATACTCGACCTCCGCCTCTGCCAGTGCCGAGCCACCAACCACGCTCCAATACACCGGTTTGAAGCCTTTGACTAGATGCCCGTTCTCGGCGATTTTACCGAGGGCACGAACGGTGTCGGCCTCGGTTTTAAAATCCATGGTCAAATAGGGATTGTCCCACTCGCCCAGCACACCAAGGCGCACGAAGTCGGCCTTTTGTATCTCGACTTGCTTGGCCGCATATTCCCTACAGGCGCTGCGGAACTGCGCGAAGGAAACTTTCTTACCAGCCTTGCCGAGCTTCTTCTCAACATTGTGTTCGATTGGCAGACCATGGCAGTCCCATCCGGGCACGTATGGCGCGTCGAAACCCGCCAATGTTTTCGACTTGACGATCATATCTTTCAAAGACTTGTTGACGGTGTGTCCAAGGTGCAATGGACCGTTCGCGTAGGGCGGGCCATCGTGAAGAATAAACTTTGGTCGCCCCACACTCGTCTCGCGGATCTGAGCGTAGAGGTCCATTTCCTGCCAACGCGCCAACATCTGTGGTTCGCGCTGGGCAAGACTTGCCTTCATGGGGAATGCCGTTTGAGGCAAATTGAGCGTGCTTTTATAATCTGTCATGGTGCTACCCTATATTCTGTGTACTGCCGATGCAGTGATTGATGCTGGTTGCTAGAGAGGCATGTCTTTAGCAAAAAATTCTCTGACGGTTTGCACGTCAATAGCGATGCAAGTTTGTAGTGCTTGTAAAGACTCAAACTTACGTTCCTCCCGAATTTTGTGGCGAAAAATCACTGTAATCCTTTCTCCATATATGTCGCTGTCGAAATCAAGTAGGTGCACCTCTAGGATCGCCTTACTGCCTTCCGAAACCGTTGGGCGATAACCGATATTAGCCGCTCCCTTAAGCAAGCGCTCCGCCATGTCGATGTTGTCTACCTTTACGTCGCAGGCGTATACCCCATGTAAGGGTAAATTCTTTCTATTCAATCTTACATTGCAGGTCGGAAAGCCGAGGTCGCGTCCCAATTGCTGCCCTTTCACAACCGTCCCTGAGATAGCATAGGGGCGATTCAAGAGTAGCTCTACCAGCTCGAAATCGCCCTTCTGTAGCTGCTCCCTCACATAGGTACTGCTGATGCGTATGCCATTGTGAATACAGCTGGCTGACTCGATCAATTCGAAACCAAAGCGCTCACCATACTCTTTGAGCAGGGCGAAATCGCCCTTGCGCTGATTACCGAAACGAAAGTCATTGCCAATGATCAGACAGGCCACGCCTAGGCCTTTGATCAGCATGCTCTCGATATAGTCCTGAGCGCTTTGCTTTTGTAGATGCTCATCGAAGCGCAGCTTGAATACAAAGTCCACACCCTGCTCTTCAAGTAACGCTAATTTCTCTTCCAGCTCACTCAGCCGTGCCGGACAATCCTGAGGCTGCTTTGCGAAGAACTCCTCAGGATGGGGTTCGATGAGAATCACCATCGACGGCAGGCCTAGCTCCGTCGCCTTACTGCGCAACTGCTGTAGTATCAGCTGATGCCCAGTATGCACCCCATCAAACTTGCCGATAGTGGCGACACAGCCAGGCTGCAGATCACGGAAGCCGTCTGTTTTCTCTATAACTTGCATCTATATGCCCAGCAACGGCCTAGGTAGGGCCATAGGTCAAAGCAATCCGAAGGCCCTGCATAGGCTAAGCGCTCCAACGGGAGCGCATTCTTATGAGGAATAAAAGCGCGCGATTATACCCTGTTCGCAGGGCGAGCCCCAAAAACTATTCTTTGGGGCGAATACGAACAGTGCCTTTCTTAAACAAAATGCGCGAGAGTGCGAGCAGACAGACGATCATTAGAGTCTGCCCTATAATGACGTTGACCACCGAGATGGTCTCCGGACGGGTGGCGATAAAGGCCATATTGATGAGCGTACCAATGGCAGTGGCGGCGAAAACACCGGCAAATAGCAGCTGAAAAATGCCAAACAATCTATCCATAATCTTCTCCAAAATCGCTCGTTCGCAAGGTTCAGGGCAGGTTTAAAACCAACTTGCCGAGCATCGTGCCTGACTCGAGTTTAGCATGTGCCTTGAGTAGATTCGCGGCATTCAATACACCAAAGTGTTCGGTGCGAGTATGGCGCAACACGCCCTTGTCTAGCAGTTCAGAGACCTCATTGAGCAACTGCCCCTGTTCACCCATATCCGGAGTTTGGAAACGAGCACGGGTAAACATGAACTCCCAGGTAATTGCGACACTCTTGGGTTTGAATAAATTGATGTTAACCGGCTGATTAGACTCTGTGTCGACAATAAGACAGAGCTTGCCTTGCGGTTTGATTACATCGGCCATACTACGCCAATGCTGAGCCGTGCCCACTAGGCAAAGAATATAGTCCACCGCCACTTCGCCTACGCGCTGAAACTCTTCCGCAATCTCTTCGCGGTGATTTATGACAACATCGGCCCCCAACTCCTTGCACCACTGCTCTGTCTCGGGGCGAGACGCGGTAGCGATCACCCGCAGCCCTGCAAGTTGTTTCGCCAACTGAATAGCGATAGAGCCCACGCCTCCTGCGCCTCCGATAATGAGAATCGAGCGCCCTTGGTTCTGCTTGGAATCCCGTGCGATGTTCATGCGCTCGAACATGGCCTCCCATGCGGTGATAGACGTCAGCGGCATCGCGGCGGCATCATCGAAAGACAGCTTCTTGGGCTTGTGGCCAACCAGTCGCTCGTCGATTAGGTGAAATTCACTGTCGCAGCCCGCCTGAGTCACATCTCCGGCATAGAAGACCTCGTCGCCCTCCTTAAAAAGACTGCACTCGCTGCCAAGCGACTCGACCACTCCGGCGCAGTCCCAACCTAAGATGCGAGGAAACTCCAAACGGCTTCCGGCAGCCATTCTAATCTTGGTATCGACGGGATTTACCGAAACTGCGCGCACACGCACGAGCAATTGGCGGCCTGACGCCGCAGGCGTTGGCAACTCGACATCCTGCAGTGCATTGATATCGGTCACGGGAAGGGAATTATGGACTCCGACTGCTTTCATGGTGTTCCTCAATTTTTATTATTGTAAAGGTGAGTATCGCTGGGCTGATTACTGAACCCATAAAGCTAAGTGGAAACATTATCGCACCCCAAGCAGGGGGCGACAATCTTAGCATCCAACCCGCCGCCCCTCGCTGGCAATGGCGCGAAAGGGACTGCTATGATGCGGACTGTCGAAATAGTTACCCCGAAAATAGAGCGAAGCGCATGTTAGGCAAGATTTTACTGACCATTACCGTCGTGCTGCTAGCCATAGTCTGGATACGCAAACACCGGGAACAGGAAAGGCGAGAGGCTAGACAGTCATCCAAGGCGGTTCCACCACCCGAGAAAGTGGCGGAGCCACTCAATGACTTCCGTTTTGCAGCTTACCTTTTCCTGGCTCTGATGATTGGCTCGGGTACTTATCTCTACTATGTACGCTGGGAGGACGACAACAGCCTCATCACCGTTATCTTGCACCGCGATGGCGAGCAAAGCCCAGTCACCTATCAGGTTCTCAAGAGCGAGCTAGGCGATCGCGCTTTTACTACCATCGATGGGGTGCGCGTCACTGTTGCGTCGAGCGAACGCATGGAAGTCATCGGACTCTAGGGGCACAGATGAGTCTAGACAAAGCTAAACCGACAAAACTCCCGATAGGTGGTGGCCTCAAGGCTGTGCAATACGTCATGTCGATCGCCGGTGACATCGGACCTCGGCGACTCGCCGAGACCGTGCGCTCCAAAAATACTTGCAAGGCCTGCGCCTTCGGAACCGGCGGACAGCGTGGCGGACTCCACAATGAGCACAATCCCGGCATCGAGATCTGCAACAAGAATATCCAAGCCCAATCCGGCGACATGCGCGCCGCAATCCCAAGCGCGATTTTTACGGACAATAGCCTCGCCGAATTGCGCCAACTCAATGGCCGCGAACTGGAGGCTCTAGGCAGGCTCGCCCAGCCCCTTTATAAGGCTCCCGGCGCCGACCGCTATGCGATAATCACCTACGATGCCGCCATCGAGATCATCACGGCTCGCTTGGCGAAAGCAGACCCCCAGCGAAGTTTCTTCTATAGCTCTGGCCGCTCTTCCAACGAGGCGGCCTTTATACTGCAATTGTTCGCGCGCCTGTTTGGCAGCAATCACGTCAACAACTGTTCCTATTATTGTCATCAGGCCTCAGGCGTCGGCCTACAGGCTAGCATCGGCACTGGAACGGCCACAGTGCAATACAAGGATTTAGAGCTCGCCGACACCATTTTCGTCATTGGCGCGAACCCCGCTTCAAATCATCCGCGCTTCCTTAAAGTGCTCATAGAGTGTCGGCGACGCGGGGGTAATGTTGTCATTATCAACCCAGCGCGCGAGCCGGGACTATTACGCTTCGCCTCACCGAGTAATTTCCGCTCCATGATTGCCGGCGGCGCGGCTATCGCGTCTCACTATGTGCAGCCCCATGTAGGCGGCGACCTCGCCCTGTTGCAAGGCATTGCGAAGGCCGTGGTGGAGATGAACGGGCAAGACGAAGCTTACATCGCCGCCCACGTAAATGATTTCGATGCCTACAAAGCTCACCTGCACTCGCTAGAGTGGGAGCAACTCTGCGCCGAATCGGGCGTAGAAGAGACCCAGATTCGCGAGATTGCGCAGCTTAGTAGTGCCGCGAAAAACTCGGTATTGAGCTGGGGCATGGGCATTACTCACCATACCCACGGCGTCGAGAATGTTGAGGCCATCAGTAATCTAGCGCTGTTATGTGGCATGATCGGCCGCCCTGGCAGCGGCTTATTACCGTTGCGTGGGCACAGCAATGTACAGGGTGTCGGTTCGATGGGCGTAACCCCAGAGTTGAAAGAGAAGGTCTTCGCTAGTATTGAGAGACACCTCGGCGTATCACTCCCCACCGCAACCGGCATGGATACCTTGGCATGTATGCGCGCCGCCCATGCCGGCAACATCGATTTCGCTTTCTTACTGGGCGGCAATCTCTATGCGGCCAACCCCGATTCCGCGTTCGCAGACACCGCACTTGCGGCTATTCCCTTCAAACTCCAGATCAGTTCAACCCTCAACCTCAGCCACGTTCACGGCATCGGTGAAGAGAGCATAGTGCTACCGATTCGAGTGCGGGACGAGGAGACCCAAGGCACCACGCAAGAGTCGATGTTCAACTATGTCAGGCTTAGCGATGGAGGCTTTGAGCGTATCGAAGGCTTGCGCTCAGAGATTGAGCTGATCAGCTCAATTGCAGCAAGGCTCATTCCGAAGAGCACGCTCGACTTCGCGGCCTTCGGACAACATCAGGAGATTCGCAAGACCATCGCCAAAGTGATTCCTGGCTACCAAGACTTGGAACGTATCGACCAAAGTAAACAGGAGTTTCACGTTGCGGGCCGCCATCTTAGCACTCCGCTTTTTGCCACCGCCGACCAACGCGCCAAGTTTCGCATACCTACGCAAGCCAAGCTCGAGGCTGCCGCTAACGGCAATAGCGAATACACTCTCACCACCGTGCGCAGCGAAGGCCAGTTCAACACCATCGTTTACAACGACAACGATGTCTATCGCGGCCAGACTAGCCGTCAGGTCGTCTTGATGAACCCAATCGATATGCGCGCCGAGGGACTCACTGAGGATATGCAGGTGAGTCTTAGTAACATGACGGGTAGATTGACTGCTCTGCGGGTCAAGCCCTTCGATATTCGGCAGGGGAATCTGATGACTTACTTCCCCGAGGCGAATGTACTCATACCGCTTACCAGTGACCCTCGTAGCCGGACCCCAGCGTTCAAAGCCGTGACCGTCAGAATTAAGGCGGAAGTCGATTAATCGTGAACCCCAATGTCACTGCCCTACATAGGCTCTCGTTTTGTCGAATTTCTATTCGCGACGCAATCCGAACTGATAGACTCAATCTATCCCTAAAACACACGTTGATCGCCATGCACTTGATCCGAAAGTTCGTCTTCTTGCTTTGCCTTATTCCCGGGTTTATCTATGCCGAAGAGGAATATGTCACTGTCGATGACGGCAGCACTATTAAAGTTTTCCTCTTCTACCCGAAGAATGATGGCGAGGGCCCTTGGCCATTGAGCGTCTTGATGTCGGGCGGCACTGCGAGCGAATATATAGTACGTGCACAGTTCTGGCTGGGGCATGAACTCGCCAATCGCGGCTGGGTTATAGCCGTGCCAGTCTCGCCGGATGCCAATGCCTTTTTCGGCAAGAGCGGCGACCGTATTCCCCAAGTCATCAAACATTTGCAAGAAGCACCGAATATCGAGACTGGGAAATCGCTTCTAGTAGGCGTGTCTAATGGCGGCAGCTCTGCCCTCCAAATAGCGAGTCATGACCCTCAGGACTATTACGGCGTAGTCGCAGTGCCCGGCATCATTAAGGATGTTGGGACTATTGGTAATTTCCAAGACCTTCCTGTATTTGTGCGCATCGGTGAGAACGATTTTCTCGGCTGGAACAGACAGCTACCGCAGCTGGAGCAGCAACTCTCCGAGGCGGGCGCGCGAGTTAACGCTAAACTGGAACTTGGCGCCAACCATGTGTTTCCGATCAATTGGGACGAGCTACAACCTTGGTTAGACTCTGTGCGCGAAGCCGCGCGCCAAGATGCCGCAGCGGCTCACACTGAAAAACCTTAATAGCGGTTCTCCTCTACCCAATAATCGCTTACCACTCCGTCTTTAATCTCGATGCTCAGCTGTTGCTCCACTTCCTTCTCCACATCGATGTGAAAGAGAAGAAATAAGCCGACCTCAGTTTCCACCTTACTCTTATTGCTGTAATGCCATATCGCAGTGCCATCCTCGAACTCCGTACTACGAATGGGTGTGCCGAAACTACTGCGCACCCAATTCGCGCTTGTCTGCCCCCTCACGATTCTAGAGACCTCTTGATCACTCCAACTAGCACTACGTGAGTGACTGTCCGAATCCACTGTAAACAAACACCCTGTCATCGAAAGCATCCCCACAAACATAAAAATTCTAATCAGCATCGCCCTAACCTCGTTGTCATTATTGTTGGATTTTACGCAGAGACACCGGATAGCGCCCTTGCCAGAACCATGATAAGGACAGCAGCTGAATCGAAACTGAACTCAAACCGGGCAGCTAATAATTTTCCCATTGCCCGCCTTTTCCTCTATTATCCTTTGCGCCAATAGCAATTCGCATCCCAACGCTCAACAGGAGTTCGACCTAAATGTATACCTTTATCAAAATCGTCCATATGACCTGCGCCATGCTCTCAGTACTCGGTTTTCTCGGCCGTGGCATATTGAAGATCCAGGGCTCGGCCATCGTTGAGAAGAAACTTATCAAAATCCTTCCTCATGTAATCGACACCGTCTTGCTTGTGAGTGCGATCACATTGGTTGTCATGTCCGGGCAGTATCCTTGGGTTGCTCCGTGGGTGGGCGCTAAGATCGCAGGCCTAGTGCTATATATTGGACTCGGTGTAGTTGTAATGCGCACAGCAAAGACACAGCAATTGCGTATCATAGCTTTTGCATTAGCACTACTCACCGCCGCTTATATCTTTATGGTCGCGGGCACCAAGACAATTTTTTAGACCGGGCGTTTTTATTTCTTGACTTGAAGAGAAAAAAGCCTAAAATTCGCGCAATCGAAAACCAATTCGGAAAAGTTGTATTTAAAATGTTTACTCTAATCAACCATCAAAGCACCTATGCACAAGGCACAGATTCGTCTGCACCTGTTCGTGCGTGCACGCCCGTGGTGAAGTCCCAGGAGGGCTACTTAGAGTAGATTTTTAATTCAATAATTATTGAAAATATAAAAGGCCTCTAAGTTCCATAAGAATTTAGAGGCCTTTTTCTTTGGGCCTGAAAAAAGTGCTGTCTCAAAAGGAAGCTGCACAGGGGGACTTATGTCCGCAATAAATGTAAATAATAATGACAACATAGATACCATTGCCATCCAGGGATTGAAGCGCAACATTCGCATCGTGTATGCCATGGCCTTTTTTCATACCTTCATGTTGATCTCACCGGTTCTGGTCCCATTCTTCGAATCGAAGGGCTTGAGCCTGAGTGAGATATTCTACCTGCAGGCTATATTCGCAATCTCTATAGTGTTGCTCGAGGCACCTTCTGGTTACCTCGCCGACAGAATTGGGAGACGCGCAGTACTCGTAGTCGGAAGTGTGGCTCATGGCGCAGGCTATCTGTTTTTAGTTTTCGCCGACGGATTCTGGCAGCTTGCAGTGTTCGAGATAATTCTAGGCATCGCAATGAGCATGATGTCAGGAGCAGATCTCGCGCTGCTTTACGACACAGAGCGGATCATAAGCAAGGCTGAGGATGAACACAGCCATAGTATCGCGAACTTAACGTCCACTAAGGCTTTCGCCAATGGCGCTGGTGCGCTACTAGGCGGCGCCATGGCGTTATGGTCTTTCGATGCAATAGTTGTGGCTCAGGCGGCTGTCTCTTGGGTGTGTCTCGTACTCGCGCTGATGCTGGTAGAGCCGCCCGTGGAACAGACCGCAGTTCCCGTGACCTCACTGAACTTCAAGGCGCTATACAAACATCTACTTAAAGGCGACATAGTCTTGCGACAGGTCTTTATAGCGATACCTTTGTATAACCTTTTTACCTTCCAGGTGGTTTGGCTAGTGCAGCCTTACTGGCAGGATCAGGGTTTAACGATGCTAATGTTCGGCGTGCTTTGGTTCGCACAGAGCGTTACAGCTGGGGTCGCCAGCCACTGCGGCCACGCGATAGAGAAACGCAAGGGCGCAGCTTTTGCACTGCTGGTAATAGGCATCCTTCCCATTGTCGGCCATTTCGGCATGGCCTGGTTTGATGGCTGGTACGGTATAGGAATCTGCTTCCTCCTATTCTTCTGCCGCGGCCTCTATCAGGTGGTATTAGTGAATGCATTGAATAAGCGCGTACCTGCGCAGGTACGCGCCACAGTGAACTCACTAACCAGCCTCACCTTCAGATTCGGGTTCATCTTTACCGGACCTGTCGTTGGTTATATCGCGCAAACCCATGGCTTGAGCACTGCTCTCAATCTGTTAGGTATCGCGTCAATTGCCATGTTCACGCTCATTATGCTGCCACTGATACGTTCGGTGCGCACGATGCAGCAGCAATCCTTGGCACTAGTCTAAGACCAGAGAGAGTGCACTATAATTGTGCACTCTCTTTTCATAGTGAGCAGCCCGCACACTGTTGGTGCTTTTGTTGCGCTCATGCTAAAGTTTGCCCGCAATTCGAGCACGCCAGCGCTCACTCTTCACACCTATATTTTTAACAAGCTGTTATTAATTAAGAGGTTTTATTCTTAATCTTGTTTTAGACATATGTGCACTGTAGTGATGCATAAGGTGCTGCGATGTTCACTGTCACATGCCAATCAACGATGCTGGAGAAAGACCCATGAAACTGATTACTGCAATCATTAAACCGTTTAAATCCGACGATGTGCGCGAATCCTTACAGGAGCTCGGCATCAATGGCATGACGATGACAGAAGTCAAAGGCTTTGGTCGCCAGAAAGGTCATACGGAGCTATATCGTGGCGCGGAGTATGTAATCGATTTTCTACCTAAAGCGAAGATCGAGATCGCTGTTGCAGACGAGATCGTCGAGCAAGCTATCGAGGCAATCTGTCGAGCTGCCAACACAGGGCAAATCGGCGACGGCAAAATATTCGTAACCGCGCTCGAACAAACTGTACGTATAAGAACCGGTGAAATCGGCAACGACGCTTTGTAAGGAACCATAGCATGCACAAGAAAAATAAAAACTGGAAAAAGACTCTATTACTCTGCTTGACCCTTCTGCCCGCCACCAGCTTCGCCGCACAAGGGGAAGTCGATGGCGCCAACACCGCTTGGATACTAACCGCCACCGCACTGGTATTGTTCATGACAGTACCAGGCCTGTCCTTGTTTTACGCAGGACTGGTGCGCAGTAAGAACGTCCTGTCTATCCTTATGCAGTGCTTCGCCATCACCGCACTCATCTCTGTGATCTGGTTAGTATTCGGCTATAGCATGGCCTTTGGCCCGGCCGAAAATCCTTTCTGGGGTGGCTTGAGCAAGGCTTTTTTGAACGGCGTTAACAAAGACTCTGTGTGGGGAGATATTCCCGAATCTCTCTTTATCGCGTTCCAAATGACATTTGCCATCATCACTCCGGCGTTGATTGTCGGCGCCTTTGCCGAACGCATAAAGTTCTCCTCGATGCTGCTTTTCAGCGGACTGTGGTCGATATTCGTTTATTTCCCCGTCTGTCATTGGGTATGGGCTGAGGAAGGCTGGTTATATCAGATGGGTTTACTCGACTATGCGGGCGGCACAGTGGTGCACGTCACCGCAGGTGTCGCAGCAGTAATCACCGCCGTCATGCTTGGCGCACGCAAAGGCTTTCTTGTTACTCCCATGATGCCCCACAACCTCACTATGACTATCACCGGTGCCGGCATGCTTTGGGTCGGTTGGTTTGGCTTCAATGCTGGTAGTGCGCTGGCCGCAAACGGCAGTGCAGGCATGGCACTACTTGCCACTCACCTATCGGCCTCGGCTGGCGCCTTGACTTGGATGACGATTGAGTGGGTGCGCCATGGCAAGCCAAGCGGCTTAGGCGCAGTAACAGGTATGGTTGCAGGTCTGGCCACCATCACCCCAGCCTCGGGCTCGGTTGGTCCAGGCGGCGCACTGATACTAGGTATTATGGGCGGTCTACTCTGCTTTACAGCTACTTACTACCTGAAGCAAAAAATCAAGATCGACGACTCACTGGATGTCTTTCCCGTCCATGGGGTAGGCGGCATACTAGGCACTCTGCTAGCGGGGGTTTTCGTATCACAGGAGCTAGGTGTCTTCAGTGGCAATGGCTACGCAGAGGGCATGGACATGGCCTCGCAGCTCGGCGTACAGGTCGTCGGAATCCTCGCCACTGGCGTCTATACTGCAGTGGTCACCATTATTCTGTTTAAACTCGTTGGCGTAATGACCTCAGGCGTACGCGTGAGCGAAGACGAAGAACAGATAGGTCTAGACATCTCTGATCACGACGAGAAAGGTTACACCTAAGCAATCGATTGCCTGCGCCGAACCTTCTCGGCGCAGGCTTGTTTCAGCTGCACATGAAACTGCTCTATACTCGTAGCAAATAAAAAACTGCGAAGTACCCCGTGGAGCCTTTCATGCTGAACAGCCAACTACTTACCCCCCATCAACTATCAGCACCTCTAATTATTTGCGCCTTCACGCTCATTCTAAGTGGCTGTAGTCGCGACACCGACCCACAACATGAAGCGGCGCAGTCTCTTGCCATTAGCGTCTTATCTACTAGACCGGACATGGTTAGCGGCGGCGATGCATTGGTACGCATCGACAGCAGCGGAATCGATCTTGCGAATGTGCAGATCGTTCTCAATGATCGAGATATCAGTGCCGAGTTCGCCCCGAGCGTCGACTCCCATAGTCTGCAAGGCTTAGTCGAAGGGCTAGATGATGGTCCCAATACTCTCGAAGCGATGGATGGTGCTGGCAGCGCTCGCTCCCAAATTACACTACTAAATCACCCAATTACCGGCCCCATAATCTCCGGCCCGCCTATCGAACCTTTCGTGTGCACAACTCAAGACAACGGACTCGGCGAAGCTTTGGACGATGCCTGTACTGCCGTCACCCAAGTGCGTTACTTCTATAATAATGTTGAAGGCCAGTTCAGCGAGATTGCCGATATCACTGCCCCCTATCCCCCAGACATGAGCACTGTACAGTTGTCAGGCGCTGCACCTATTCCCTTCTTAGTTCGGGTTGAATCGGGCACCATTAACCGCTCGATTTACCATTTGGCGGTACTCGACAATCCGCAGAAGACCTATGGCCAGTGGGACCCAGAATCGAGTTGGAACGAGCGCCTACTTTTCTCTTTCGGCGGCGGCTGTGGCACCAACTACAATCAGGGTTCGCGACCTCTTGCGAGTGTGCTTGACGCATCCGTGTTAGCGAAGGGTTTCGCTCACATGCTGTCCTCCTTCAATGTTATGGGCCACCAATGCAACGATAATCTTTCAGCCGAGACGCTCATGATGCTCAAGGAGCATTTCATCGAGAACTATGGCCTGCCTGCTTGGACTGTCGGCAGCGGTGCCTCTGGAGGCGCTATCCAACAGTTGCTAATCACCCAAAACTATCCTGGCCTACTCAACGGTCTGATGCCAAGCATGAGCTTCGCAGACTCCTTCAGCGTACGCCCTGGGGTTACAGACTGCCGGCTCTTGAAGCACTACTTCGATGCTAGTGAACTCGACTGGACCGAGGAGAAACAGCTGGCTGTGGAAGGCTTCTCCAAAGGCACCTGCGCCGCCTGGGAGCGTTCCTATATCGATGTGATAGTAGCCGATACCGGATGCGGTATTGCCCAGGAACTAGTCTATAACGCACAAACGAACCCTACGGGTGCACGTTGCACTATCTATGACACGAATGTTGCCAGCATAGGTCGCGACCCAAACACTGGTTTCGCCTATCAGGCACTGGACAATGTGGGCATTCAATATGGTCTCACAGCGCTGGAAGATGGCATGATCAGCGTACGAGAGTTTATCGACCTCAATGCTAATATTGGCGGTTATGATCGCGATGGCAAGCCGGTGGACGTTCGTACCCATGGCCAACTACCAGGGGTAGAGGCCGCCTATCGCACGGGCCGAGTCAATCAAGGCTCTGGTGGTTTAGCCGATGTGCCAATTCTGCATTTTCGCCCCTACAACGACCCGCTTGGCGACATCCATGATCGCTTCCGCGACTTCCAGATTCGCGCCCGACTCCGCAAGGCGAATGGCAGCGCAGATAATCAAGTCATCTGGATCTATGCAGACCGTGCAATGGGCAGTGAGGTTAGCGCGCTCGCGTTGGAGACTATGACGCAGTGGCTAGACTCGATGCTCGCGGATACTTCGCAGGAGCCGCTCTTGACGCGAATAGTGAATGCCAAACCTGCCGCCGCAGTGGATACCTGCTGGGACCCTCAGGGTAGTCGTATTGAAGAGCCCTTCGAATTTATGGCGCCAGGGCTTTGCAACGAATTCTATCCGTCCCATCGCAACCCTCGTCTTGCAGCGGGAGCTCCGCTAGAAGATGACGCGATCAAATGTGCACTGCAAACGCCTGTAAGGTCGCAATACAACGTTACGTTCACGGATGAACAATGGCAGGACTTACTCGGCACATTCGCGCAGGGCGTCTGCGACTATTCTATAGCCGGCCCCGGTCAAGTGCCTATCGGAGGGACTTTCTTACGTCTTCCTCTTTAAGTGGAATAACCACTAGAAGTCGAAGAAGTACACTTCTAAGTTAAATTGCACACGAGGATCTGGGTTCCAGTCGTTGTCGCGCTCCATGACTAATTGTGGCACCAACTCCATGACTAGCCAGTCCTCGTGGATTGCTTTACGGTAAACACTCTGTGCGTAGTAACTCTCTACGCGATTTGTCGGCTGGCTAGTACCGATGACACCGGCTTCATAGGTGAGAGTCTCGCGTTCGCCAAGAGTACGGTGCAGTGCGACTGTTTGGGCATACTCGAACTCATTGTAACGGTCGCGGAAATTTGCCTCGGTATCAAAGCGTAGAAACATATCGTCGCGAATACTGCGGGTAAAATATAAACGTGCGTCCTGCCCCCAACCCTCCGTATGGTAGTACCAAATCTTATGATCGACGCCTAGCCCCCACTGCGAGTTGATGTCATGGCCATAACGCGTCTTGAAACGATAGAAAGGATCTAGCGGGATACGCCCTTTTACTCCAACGTCATGTGTAAACCGGAAACCGTCGTCGCGCTCGGGTAATTCATAACTGAAGCCACCAGAGAACTCTGAGGGGCGGATATTGCTTAGACGTTGATTCTGAATAGAGTTTTGTTCGGATTGTTCGGACTCGAAAATAAGTTTCCAACGCTCTGTAGCGCGAGGCAAATCCACCCGGCCGCTAATACGAACATTCGAGTAATATGCTCCTGTCTCGCTAATCTGTTGATTGAGTTTAACCCGTAAATAGCTCTGGTTACTGTGCTCCCCCACCGCATCACCGGCGAGCCAATCATCGAGGTAGCGCCCGACACCCGAAACGTTTTTGGACATATTGTCGCGCTTTGTTTCTAGCCAACTCCACGCTGTCGTATCAACAATACTTTGCATAGTGGGCAATTCTGGAAGACGTAAACGGGAGCTATTCGCATCGGTGTCTTGTGCCAGAGTGATGGGACTGGCCAAGGAAGCAAAGGTCCAAATTAGACCACCCACGACTTGCGTGCGTATTGAACTCCGGCTTGGCTGGTAGCAATTCTCTAGCATGTTACTCCTGAATACGGCGGCTTTTACAAAAGCATATTTCTTAAGTCTTAGAGTCGAAATAGTGTGGAATGTTCCATCAATGGAGATGAACACTCTCACTAGAGAGTTTGGTAATCACCCACTCCGAACCATGATGAAGTGGGCTAATCAACAGGGACAATGACAGCATTAAGACGCAAGCAATAGCTATCACCTGCCAAGGACGGAGTGCGACTCTGTGCTGAGCCTTAAGCAAGGCTTTGATGCGCATCTCCACATCGCGCTCAGCAAAAGCTGTACTAACACCGGCAACTGCTGCGCTAGGTAGGCTCATCAAGCGCCTGACCTTAAGTAGAGTCTGAGCAACGGCGACGTGACCGAAACGCTCCGCCGCGCGAAAATCACAAGCCTGTTCTGTCAGCAATTGTAAGTCGGACATAATACGAGTCGCGAAAATATTGCTAAGTATTGCACTACTCAGACGCGCTAATAAAAGACGCAAGTTATCACGGCGTTCTTGATGCGCTTGCTCATGAAGTAAAATAATCGATAAGTCCGCATCGCTACACGCCCTCGATAATCCTTCACTAAGATAAATTTTGGGCTTCCACCAACCTAAAGTAAACACTAACGGCGTCGTAGAACCGAGCAAATGATACGCGCCACAATGACGTGCGAAGGCACGAAACTGAGTCTTGAGCTGACGCGATTGTTGCAGCGTTTGCACACAACGAACAATTAGAAAAAGTAACACGAACCCGCCCACAGCCAGACCAAAGGAGGCTAGGCCGAGAGATTGTATGAGCGGCACGTGGTTCGCGCAGGCCTCGTGACAATGCGGATCTACCAAAACTCGCTCGAGTTCCGGTACAAACAGAAAACTTGTGCTGAGAACACTAAGGATGAAAGGTCCCATCCAATAGGCAAGCAGTAGCGCACTGCCAAAGCGGGGATGGAGTGTAAAGAACAGGCTCTTGATCAGTGGGTAGACTATCGCAAAAAGAATGCTTAGCAACAACCATAGAACAATTACAATGGCAGAGAAAGAACCGAGCGTATTAATCATTGCGCCCCTCCAACTCTTGTTTCTTCATCGCGATCAATGCTTCCAACTCTGCTAAGGAAGTCTCATCCATATCTGCTGCGACACTGACAAAGCTGCTGAGGATTGTCTCAAGGCGGCCATCGTGTAAGAGATGGATCACTTCGCCCATCATGCGGCCAAGTAAATTTGAGCGGGAGACACAAGCGAAATAATGATAGGCGTGTCCCCGTTTTTCTCGATCCACCAAACCCTTACGGTACAGGCGCTCCAAAGTCGACTGCATTGTACTCAAATTGGGTTTACGAAACGCAGGCATGCGATCACAGATTGATTTCGCATCTAAGTGAGGGGCATCCCAAAGGGCTTCCATTACCCCGAGTTCAAGCTCGCCCAGTGTGTTGGGCAATACATTGGATGAAGAACGTCGTTTAGTCATTTTGCTGCAAAAAACCGACTGATAAGCGGTTTTTCACTCCTTTTTATTCTCTATAAATATCAATACATTACAAGATACACAGAAAGTCTCGATAACGATAAATTTCTGCGCTAGCTGTCCCTACTCTAGACTCGGCCCCGATTGCGCGTACACGCTTTCAAAATCGCGATATTACGTACCAAGATACCACAAGAACAATACTCTACAAGTAAAGGGCAGAAGATATGAGGGTTTTAATTGTCGCAGTTTGCGCCACACTCAGCAGTTCGATTCAAGCCGCCGGCATTAGTGGCAATAGCATTGACGAGATCACCGTTTTCGGCTCCGGGAATGTGTTAATAGGTGACCCCTTAACCGCTACCGAAGGCTATATTTATGGCAGCCAACTGGCACTTCGCCCCCTGTCTCGCCCTGCCGAGCTGCTCGAGTTTGTACCTGGCTTGATCGCAACCCAGCACAGTGGAGAAGGCAAGGGAAACCAATACTTCTTGCGTGGCTTCAATTTGGACCATGGCACGGATCTCGCAATCAAGGTAGACGGCTTGCCCGTCAACATGCCATCTCACGCACATGGTCAGGGCTATGCCGATCTCAACTTCCTGATCCCCGAACTGGTCGACCATATGCAGTATCGCAAAGGTCCCTATTATGTCGAGATCGGGGATTTCGGCACGGCCGCCTCCTCTGAGTTCGTATATGCCGATGCATTGGAACAGGGCAGCCTTACACTCACCGCCGGCCAGGACAATTACCGCCGCGCATACGCAGGCAATACCGTAGATCTTGCCCGAGGAAAACTAACCTTCGCTGGCGCGGTAACGAATTACTCAGGACCTTGGCAACTCGACCAAGATCTAGACAAGACCAACGCGCTATTAAAGTACCACCAAGAAACTGCTACTGGCCAATGGAGTGTCAGCGCCGCAGCTTATGACAACTCTTGGAACTCAACAGATCAGATTCCGGAGCGCGCAGTTCTCAGCGGCAACTTAAACCGTTTCGGCACCATCGACAACAGTGATGGTGGGGACACACATCGCAACAGCTTGGCGGGACAATGGCAGACACTGAGTGATGATGTCGCCGTCACCTTTAATGCCTATACGATCGACTACGGCCTAAACCTATTCTCCAACTTCACTTATTTCCTTGAAGACCCCGTCCGTGGTGATCAGTTTGAGCAGGCTGAACAGCGCCGAGTATATGGTTTCGATACTTCATACGCGCGGCGTATGACTTTAGGAAATCGCGATGCACGCTTTACCGTAGGGCTACAAAATAGGACTGACGATATCGATCTTGGTCTCTATAAAACTGAACGACGCAGTCGCTTCGCTAGCACTAGGGAGGACGATGTGAAACAGTCCTTGAGTAGTGCGTATGCCTCGATGGATGTCTCGATCAGTCAGCGCTTGCGCGCAGTTGGCGGACTGCGTGCGGATCACTTTTCCTTCGATGTGGATGCCGACTTAGTGGCAAACTCGGGTGATGGCAGCGATAATTTACTGAGCCCTAAATTCAGCCTAATCTACGCCCAAAGCGATAAAACCGAAGTATTTTTCAGCGCGGGACAAGGGTTTCATAGTAACGACGCACGCGGCACCACGATCACAGTAGACCCGGTCAGTGGCGGACCCGCGGAATCTGTCGATCCATTGGCGAAAGCACGCAGCGTGGAAATTGGCCTACGCAGCGCAGCAATCGCCAATACGCAACTGGCTGCCTCTTTATTCTCTATGAAGTTAGACTCCGAGCTCGTCTATGTCGGGGATGCCGGTGCGACCGAAGCGCTGGGACAGAGTAAGCGTCGCGGCATCGAGATTGGGGCGCTCTATGCGCCAAACCCATGGTTGTTGATCGACGCTGACCTCACCTTAACTAAGGCTAGGTTGCTAGATGTCGGTAGCGCCGATCAAATTCCTAACGCAGTGGACAAAACGGCCTCAATTGGTTTTATAGTCAACGACTTGCACAAATTCAGTGGAGGGCTGCGAATACGTTACCTCGCCGACGCTCCCCTTATTGAAGACGGATCCGTGCGCTCGGACGCTACGCTTTTACTCAATGCCCAAGCCCTCTATCAATTCAATCCTTATTGGTCTCTAGGCCTAGAGGTGATGAACCTGCTGGATCAGCAAGATAATGACATCAGCTACTTCTACGAGTCGCAACTCGCGACGGAGTCGAGTCCAGTGGAAGACATGCACTTCCATCCAGCTGAACCACGCAGCGTTCGCCTAACACTTCGAGCGCATTTCTGAGAACTAGCTCTCCAGGGGCGATGACACAGCGATTTAATCGCTTGTCATCGCTCGCTCTCGCAGCAGGTATTTCTGCACTTTACCCGTCGAGGTCTTTTCGATAGGACCAAACACTATTTTCTTAGGAATTTTAAAGCCTGCCAACTCTGACCGACAATAGTCGAGCACTTCGTCGCGGCTAAGAGTAACCCCTTGTTTCAGGCTCACGAAGGCACATGGCACCTCCCCCCATTTATCATCTGGGCAGGCCACAACAGCTGCCTCTAGGATGAGCGGGTGTTGAAACAAAACAGACTCAATCTCGATGGACGAGATGTTCTCACCCCCGGAGATAATAATGTCTTTGGAGCGGTCTTTGATTTCGATATAGGCGTCTTCGTGCCAAACGGCTAGGTCCCCAGAGTGAAACCATCCTCCAGCAAAGGCTGCTTTAGTCGTGTTTGGATTCTTAAGATAGCCCTTCATTACGAGGTTACCGCGCATGAACACCTCGCCTATAGTCTTGCCATCTTTAGGCACAGCCTGCAGAGTCTCGGGGTCCGCAACCATCAACTCCTCCAACATAGGCGCCCTGACCCCTTGTCGCGCAGTCAACTCTGCCCGCTCCTGCTCTGGCAATGCCTCCCATTGCGTTTGCGGGGCACACACGACGCTTGGTCCATAAGTCTCAGTAAGGCCATAGACATGCGTTACATGGAAGTTCATGCGCTCCATCGCGGCAATCACTGCTGCCGGCGGTGCGGCACCAGCGGTCATAGCCTGCACCTCGTGCTCAATCCCCTTCCGTAACTCTGGATCTGCATTAGCAAGTAGATTTAGTACTACTGGGGCGCCACATAGATGAGTGACATGATGACGACGTATCGCGTCGAATATTGCGGCGTCGCGGACTTGTCGAAGGCATACACTCGTCCCTGCTACGGCGGCTAGGGTCCATGGAAAACACCAACCGTTACAGTGGAACATCGGCAGGGTCCAAAGATAAATAGGATGCGCGGGTAGGTTCCAACACAGGGCATTAGAGACGGCGTTGAGGTAGGCGCCACGATGATGGTAGACAACACCTTTGGGATCGCCAGTGGTTCCAGAGGTGTAGTTTAGGGCGATGCCCTGCCACTCATCACTGACATCCACTTCAACGAAGTCTTTCTCCGCGGTGCTTAGAAAGCGCTCGTAGTTCATGTCGCCTAGACAGACTCCGCCAGCGAAAAGGCGATCGTCGATATCGATGACGAGAGGTTTGTTAGGCAGCAATTCGAGCGCAGCAGCGATTGTCGCACTGAACTCCGTATCAGTAATCAGAACACGCGTCTCGGCATGTTGAAGGATAAACGCGATCGCTTTGGCGTCGAGGCGGATATTCAACGCATTGAGCACGGCACCGGTCATGGGTACGCCGAAATGGGCTTCGAACAACTCTGGAGTATTTGCTCCCATCACGGAAACTGTATGGCCGCGGCCTATACCATGCTTGCGTAGCGCGGCGGCTAGAAGGCGGCTACGCCGCTGCGTCTGCCTCCAGGTATAGCGCCGTTCGCCGTGTATGAGGGACAAGCGGTCAGGGTATACAGTCGCCGCTCGCTCGAGGAAATTAATGGGCGTGAGTGGCGCATAATTGGCTGCATTCTTGTCCAGCCCGATCTCATAGATATTGTTCTCGTGCATGATAGGGTCCCTTATTCTTATTTTGAGTCAACGTGCCCCTTATATGGATCGCCTATCAGAGAAAATCCATATCCCCCGCGGTTAGCCACCATGCGCCTTGCAGTTGTTCGGCGCTTGGACCCCTCGTCCAGATATTACAAGGTATTTCAATTTCAAGCTCTTGCCAATGGGCTTCCGGTAGATTCAATTTCAGCGCCTGCGCTCGCGTCGTCCGACACAGCAGGGGAATATCATCGAGTGCTAGTGCATCTCTGAGCACTTCCACGTATATCGGGAACTGCTCCACGGCGCCCACGATGTCCATAAGAAGTCGCCCCTCATCCTGCTGTTTAAGGAAGTATATGGCCTTGGCCTGCCCATCAAGTTTACTTTGCAGCGCTACGCACTTGTAGAGGCCGCGCGCCCACGCAGGGTGTGTACAATAGCGATAGTAGCAATAATCCCAGTCGCGCTTTCCTACAATCTGCTTTTGCAAGTCTTCCTGCATCTTAGCCCATAGCCTGTCTACGGTTGCCGGGGCGTCTTGCGCTAACAAATCGAATGGCACTATCTGATATTCACTGTGTGCCCCCGCCACCCTCAGCGGATAGTGAATCTCAATAAAGCTGTCAGTGACATCGTATAGCCCTAGGCGCCTAGCCATACGCAGCACGCGCTGATTCGGAAATCCAAAGCCAAGTAGATGTTCGGCGCAATTTCCTACCTGTTGTTCTAAAAAGGTAGCCGCAGTCTTGAAAAAAAGCGTGTCGCGACTCACGAAACTACGATACTCCGGCAGCACCATGACATCGCAAATTTGAATGGCTTTGCTGGGTTCTCCGAAATACAGGATATCTCTTGGCGCTCCGCCATAATGAGCGACCAGTTCGCCATCGGCCCTAGCACACACAGCGCGGCCTCGCCCCGCCGCATACTTCCATGTCCACACAGACTCATCGAAACTCGTCTCGAAACTGCTCTCAAAAAGCGGCTCTATCTCCTGTAATGAGAAGGAGTCGATGCTGCCAAATTCTGCCTGGCCCGCTAGTTTTGGACCTGCGCGAAGGTCTAGTAAGGTGTAGCCTAGCAGCGCATGCTGATATTGCGTGGCCATCTCTTCAAGCTGTCTGTGCAATTGCTTTAGCGCGGCAGCATCGATACCGAGACGCTCACAGAGAGTAGTGGAGTGCTTGTCTAGTAGACCCGCAAACTCGACCAAGCCTGGGGCAACTTGACGACCCAAGTCGCGCTGGCGCTCCGCACTAAAGCCACAACGCTGGGCAAAGCGCAGAAAATTAGCTAGAAGCGGCCGTGGCTGCGGCTTTCGAGTACTGTCATCGAGCAAAAACTCTTCGGCGATGAGTAGCTGACCGCCCTCCTTCAAGCATCTATGCGCACAGACGAGCAATTGCAACGGATCAATATATTGAGCGGACTGCTGTAGAAGCATGACATCGAAGACTTCTTCGGGCTCGAAATCCGCCAATTCGCCCTGCAGATAGTTCACTCCTTTGGCGCCACTTTCCTGAGCGGCTCGATACTCTTCAATTAGAGGCGACAGAGCAGTAAGCTCGTAACCACTGGCGCCAAGCTCTGCGGCTAGACTGCCGGTCCCGAAGCCGTACTCGAGAATGCGTGCGGGGGTGGGCGGTAAGAGGGTCTGCAAGCTTTCCTGTGCTCTCTCCTGCGCGTCGGGATAAGGGCTACCCTTCGTGCCGCTCTCGCCATAGATCCCGAAATGCAGGTGCTTTGCCGTGCCGAACTCCAATTCGAGAGTCAGGCCATAGACGTTTAAAGGGAATGGCAAAAGGGTCGGATTCATAGGGACGGAGGGTTTTCCCAGTAAGGCGCTAAAGAGGCGCACTATAACCCGTTCACTAAGGACGAGTAAAACCGATCCGCAGTGCGGCAAATTGACGCGTAGAGCGCTTCAAGTACACTCTGTAGGGTAGAATAGCGAGCATGACTACAATGAACAGAAAAATATCCCTGAGTGACCGTATACTCCAAGTGCTTCGGCCAGAGACCTCTGGCAATAGCTCTTCGCGGCTTTCTCTGCAACGCCTGCTTCTACTGAGGCTACTGGTGGCGGTACTGAGTATTTTAGGTACCTTTGTATTTCATAGTATTTCACCACTCGAACTGCCAGTTTCTCGCCTGATTATCGCAGCTGTTGGCGTTGGGCTAACATTTTCGTTTGGTGTCTGGCGCCTGCGCAAAGAAGTGCCAATTTCAGAGCTAGAATTGTTTGCACAGCTAGTCGCTGACGCCGTAATTCTCATTCTCATTCTGCTCTCCACTGGCGGCGCCAGCAACCCACTAATCTCTTACCTACTAGTATTACTGGCTGTAGGGGCAACCATCCTTCATCAACGCTATGTCAATGTATTTGCCATCGCCAATATCGCGGTCTACACCACCTTTCTTTTGAGTGAGTTGCAAGTGGAACACAGTGATCATATGGTTGAGAACTTTCAATTGCATTTGGTAGGCATGTGGGTCACCTTCGTCGTCAGCGCCATCCTCATTACCTTGTTCGTCACAAGGATGGCTGAGGCAATTCGCAGCCGCGAACTTACTCTTGCACGTGCCCGCGAAAATGAAATGCGTAACGAACAGTTAGTCGCAATCGGCACCCTCGCCGCGGGTACTGCACATGCGTTGGGCACACCGCTATCGACCATGTCCGTATTACTTACCGATCTCGATAAATACAGTGACGAAGAACTCAAAAAGATGTCCATAAAGGAAGACATCAGCCTGCTGCGCCAACAGGTCGTGCGCTGCAAGGACTCCCTAAACCAGCTCACTCGCTTCTACAACAAGGCTGACCGTCAAACCCCTTACGATGGCGCCATCACTACTTTTATGGATGAGATTCAAGACTACATAGTGAACATCCACCCCCGCGCGAATGTGCGTTTCGAGCTACAAGACTCCGCACAATCGGCAAACATACCCTACGATCTCAGCCTGCGTCACGCCGTTATCAATCTTGTCGAAAATGCGATCAAGGCGGCCGACTCGCAGGTAATCGTCACCTGTCTTGTCGCAGCGAAACCCGATCCATTGATCGAGATCATCATTCAAGACGACGGCCCTGGCATTCCCGCCAGTGTGATGGAGAATATGGGCGTGCCGTTTATTTCCACGCGCAAGGACAGCATGGGGCTTGGCATCTTCCTAGCCAATGCGGCCATTCAGCGAGCCTCGGGAAAGATCGAGATGTTCAACTTAAAGAATGGCGGGGCGATGAGCATCATTCGCTTACCGTTGAGCAAGACCAACGCACAGGCGGCTAGCGACCACTCGGAGCAAGACTAAATGGAAACGAGAAAAATACTATTGGTAGAAGACGATGAGATCTTCGGACGAGTTGTATCACGCGCCCTGCAACAGCGTGGTTACGAAGTCGTACACGCTCTAAGTCTAGATGCAGCCAATGGTAGCGTGAGCACACAGGGTTTCGATCTCGCAGTGCTTGACCTTAACCTTGGCGGGCACTCATCCCTGCCTCTAATTCCGACACTCAAGCGGCACAATCCGCAAATGCGCATACTCGTGCTCACCGGCTATGCCAGTATCGCAACGGCAGTGGAGGCTATCAAAATGGGTGCGGATAATTACCTCGCCAAACCTGCCGACGCGGATGAGATTTTGACGGCATTATTGGCCGACGACACCACTACGCAAGAAGAGCACAACAACATTGGCGAACCGATGTCTGTTAAACGCCTAGAGTGGGAACATATCCAGAAGGTACTTATGGAGAACGACGGCAATATCTCGGAAACCGCAAGGCAGCTTAAGATGCATCGTCGCACTCTCCAGCGCAAACTACAAAAGCGTCCTGTCGCACGCTAAAGTACTTAAACGCCTCTAGCGCTTCTTTAGACTAAACCACGCCAATAGCGCGAGCACCAAAGACAGCCATTCTGTGATGTAGATCTGTAACAGAAAATCATTGTAGGCATTGTCGATGAGTATCCCCCAGCTGCGCACTGCCACAAGGCCAGCGTAGGAAAACACCAGCAATACAATACCAGGCTCTACCCACTCCTTCTTCCAAGCACAGAGCAACAGAAACAAGGAAAGCCCACCGAATAGGCCAGCGTAGGTAGTCCGCAACTCTGTAAGGCCAACGCCACTCCGTACGCTTACGCCTAGAGCGTCGAACCAAGTCTGCGGATCACTCAAGAATAACCACGCAACATAGGTGTAGATCGCCCCATTGAGATAGAGAAACGCAGAGGGCAAAACACGCATTATTGGGTTCATGAACAATCTCCAGCACTAACGACGTGCCATTGGCACTGAGTTTAGATGACGCCCGCCGTCAACGATGAGAGTTTCCCCAGTGACGATTTGTGGCCCAGTTATAAAGAAGAGAATAGCATCGGCAACTGTATCAGCATCGGCGGTAAGTCCCAAAGGTGCATTGCGTTCGTGGTGTGCCTTAGCCGCTTCGTATTGCTGATGCCCTAAGCCCTCGCGCAGCCATTCGCCCTGAATGAAACCGGGGCACACCGCATTAATTCGCAGCGCTGGGCCTAAAGCACGCGCCAGCGATAGGGTCATGGTTACCAAAGCCCCTTTCGAGGCCGCATAAGCAACACTACTGCCAATCCCAGTCACTGCAGCTGTCGAGGCAACATTGACGACAACTCCGCCCTCCTCGTTCGCGTTCATTGCCGGGGTAACAGCGCGAATCATCTGATAAGGGCCAATAACGTTGACGCTATAGATACTCAAGAAATCCGCTGCATCGAGGCCTTCGAGATTATCGTGTTCGCAGAACTTCGTGGTCCCTGCATTGTTTACCAGAATGTCTATGCGCCCCCACTTCTTCAAGGCCGCGTCCACCATCGCTCTACATGCCTCATCATCTGCCACATCTGCCTTGCAAACGAGCACCTGCGCACCTAGCGCCTCACACTCTTTCGCGACTTGCTCTGCAGCCTTGGAACTGCGCGAATAGTTGATCACTACATGACATGATTGTGATGCGAGCAACCGAGCCGTAGCCGCCCCAACACCTGAGGCAGAGCCTGTGATAATGGCCACCTTTCCCGCAATATTTTTCATTCCCTTTCCCCCCATTTCAACTGAACCGAATTTTTACTCTATTTAACGCAAAAACAAACAAAATAAGCCCCCCAATCACATTGCATTACAATGATACTTGGTTACAATACGTAACACTAAAAAACTGGTCAAAAAGCCCCTAGCTGTAGACTATCACCCAGTTTTTTTAGTGCGGTAAGATTGTCGACTGAAGTGCCGAAGTTGGACATCCTGGTCTGCTGGATGTCCCCATCATGCAATCGCCGATCAACCCGCGCATAAAGCGAACCCAACAGCATTATCTATTCATGTATTAGACACCACTATCGACGAGCGCGCATCGCAAAATCCAAGGCGGAAGTGGGATCGTACAAACTAAATTATTACCGCGTGAAGACGGATTCTATACGCAGCGGCGCATAAACAGCCGGGCACTCATTTGGAGAAAGAAGTGAAAATTAAGCATTTTGTAGCCATCGGACTGATTGTGATCGTTGTCATATGGATGGCCTATCCTCGGGAACGCGGTGCGCTAGACGACGGCTATCCGCTACCGGAGAGAGATGGCGTAGTGAGCGCGGTCTCTGGCAATGCAGCTATCAACAATGATAATCAGAACTTCACTGTGCGCGTCGCGCGAGTCAATTCGCAAAACTTCGTGCAAAATATCCGCGTACGTGGACAGACTAAAGCCTTCCGCTTAGTGGATATCCGTTCAGAAGTCTCAGGACGAGTAATTGCAACACCGGTTATTCGCGGCGCACGCGTAAAGGCGGGGGATGTCCTTTGCGAGATCGCTGTCGATAGCCGAGCGGTCGATCTACAAGAAGCGCGTTCGCGCCAAGAGCAAGCACAAATGGAATATCAAGGGGCACTCGATTTACAAGAGCGCGGTCTTTCGTCCCGAGTAGGCACCGCCCAACTCAAAGCAGCGCTAGATTCTACCGCAGCCGCTGTAAAGCGCGCCGAGCTAGCCTTACAGAAAACACAGATTACGGCCCCATTCGCTGGAGTCATGGAGACTCGTGCAGTCGAAGTTGGCGACCTAATGGATATGGGAGGGCAGTGCGCCTCGTTGTTGGATGACACCCCGATGCTTTTGACTGGAGTAGTGCCAGAGCAAGAAGTGGGCAAGTTGTTTCTTGGAGCACCTGTCACTGCAAAACTGCTAACTGGCGAAACCGTGCAAGGCGAGGTGACTTATATCTCTCGTGCGGCGAACTCCAGCGCGCGTAGCTACGCAATCGAGATTGAGTTAGAGAGTACGGATTTCGCGATACGGCAAGGTGTGTCCGCGGAGATCTTCATTGCCTCCAATGAAACTCAAGCACACCTAGTCCCCGCCTCTGCGCTGACCCTTAACGACGAAGGACTAGTCGGCGTGAAGATAGTAGACCAGAACAATATTGTCCGATTCGCTTCCGTTTCGATCATTGGTGAGAACACTACTGTTGACCCAGGCATGTGGGTAACCGGCTTACCCGACAGCAGTGTGGTGATTACCCACGGCCAAGAGATCGTCTTCCCAGATCAGGTAGTTAACATCGACAGTAGTTGGTCATCAATTCCTGAATCATCACTGTAGGTAGGAAACCCCATGCGTTATATAAAAGCATCAGTATCACGCGCGCGAACCTCCCTGAGTATATTCGTGGCGATCATGTTGATGGGTTTAGTCTCCTATATATCTATTCCCGTCGAACTCAATCCAGATGTGTCCGTTCCCGTAATTGTGACCACTATCATTCACGAGGGCATTTCACCGGAGGATGCCGAGAGGCTTCTTACTAAGCCCCTAGAGGTTGAACTGAAGACTTTGGAGGGGATCACTCAGGTAAGCTCTTTCAGCAGTGAAGGCGCGGCCACAGTAGTGAGCGAATTCGATGTGAGTTTCGACTCCTCGCAAGCTTTGAATGACGTGCGTACCGCTATAGACCGAGCGAAGGCCAAGTTCCCGCAGTCCACAGAGGAGCCCATAGTGCAGGAAATATCTGCAGCGGGCGTGCCAATTGTGCAACTAGCCATCGCTGGTGAAGGTGTTCCAGAGCGTGTCTTACTGCAGGTTGCACAGGACCTGCAGCGCGCAGTAGAAACCCTACCCGAAGTGCTTTCTGCCGACATGGTGGGCGATAGAGAGGAGCTTCTAGAGGCTTTGATCGACCCTACGCAACTCGAGACTTATGGCATCACCAATCAACAAATTATCCAAGCTGTTACTAATAACAATCGTCTCATCCCCGCAGGCACACTCAACACCGGGCAAGGCAGTTTCTCGGTAAAATTGCCAGGCCTGATCGAGACTCAGCAAGACCTTTTCGACCTGCCGATCGCTGCAAATGCGCAGGGCGTGTTGACCCTCAGTGACATCGCCGAGATCCGCCGCACCTTTAAGGATGCGGAGCGCTACTCCTTTGCGAACGGTCAGCGCTCCATCTCCATCAATGTGGAGAAGCGTAAAGGCGCGAACCTTATTGCCGCCATGGACAAGATCGATCAAATCGTCGAGAACATGCTGCCAACACTACCGCCGGCAGTGACGATATCTTATCTAAACAATACTGCCCCAATGGTGATTGAACAGAACCTCGGACTACAGGGCAACATGGTCACATCCATGGTCTTGGTATTGATCGTGGTCATCGCGGCTGTGGGAATTCGCTCGGGGATCCTCGTAACTCTGGCTGTTCCGTTCTCTTTCCTATTCGCTTTTATCGTGATCTCAGCCCTCGGCTTTACCTATAACTTCATGGTGATCTTCGGTCTATTGCTAGGGCTAGGGATGCTAATCGATGGCGCCATCGTGATGGTGGAGTTTGCGGACACTAAAATGTCGGAGGGTTATACCAAAGAGGATGCCTACCAAGAGGCAGTGAACCGCATGTTCTGGCCAATCATTGCTTCGACCATGACAACATTAGCAGCCTTCCTGCCGATGATGTTTTGGCCTGGTGTCGCCGGTGAGTTCATGCGCTATCTACCAATCACAGTGTTCGCAGTACTTATTGGCTCCTTGATGTATGCGCTATTGTTCGCACCAGTGCTTGGCTCACTCTTCGGCAAAGTCAGCATGCCCGCGAAAGGGCTTGTATCCCAAGCCAGCCATCATGACGAAGTAGACTCCACCAAACTAAGTGGATTTAGTCGTGCTTATGCTGGAGTGCTGCGTGGTGCGGTGAACTCACCGATTCTCGTATTCATCGGCAGCATTTTCACACTGGTATCCATTGCTTTCGCCTATTTCAATTTCGGTGCGGGTGTGGAGTTCTTTACCTCTGTTGAGCCTTCGCAGACGCGTGTGCAGATATTCGCTCGTGGCAATTTCTCGCCCGTCGAGATTCGAGATATCGTCGTTGATGTTGAGAAGCGCATTATGGAGGTTGGCCACTACAAGAGCGTCGTCACGCAGTCTGGCTCTGGACAAAGCCTTGGCGGCGGACAGAGTTCCGCACCGGATCTTGTTGGCACTATCTTCGTCGAGTTCACCGATCGCCGAATTCGCGATGTCGATGGCTTCGAGATCGAGAATCTCTATCGCGAGGCCGTCGCGGACATCCCCGGCGTGAAAGCGGAGATTTCGATTATCGAGCAAGGTCCTCCGGTAGGTAAGGAGCTACAGCTGGAGATATTTGGCGAAAACCTCACAGATTTGATCAACGAGGCAACACGCGTCCGTAATTATCTGCAGAACGAGATGACCGGATTGATCGATGTCGACGATACCACCCCGATTCCTGGCATTGAGTGGCGAATTAACGTCGATCGCGCACGCGCAGCGATGTTTGGCGCCAACATCAACGAAGTAGGCACCGCCGTTCAACTATTAACTAATGGCGTGTTCATGGGCGACTACAGACCAGATGACACCGAAGAGGAAGTAGACATTCGCGTGCGCTACCCCGAATCCTATCGAGGTTTAGAGCAGATCGAGCAGATTCAAGTCACTACAGCGTCTGGAATGGCACCGGTAAGTAGCTTTATAACTCGCGAACCAGGTCCAAAAGTAAGCTCGATTCAACGCGTAGATGGCAGCAAGGTGATCTATGTACGCGCCAATCCGGCACCCGGTGTGGTGATGGATACGAAGCTTCAGGAACTTCGCCAGTGGCTCAACGCCAACCCACTATTGCCCGGCGTGGAATACCAATTCCGCGGCGCCAACGAGGAGCAGGAGCAATCCTTCGCGTTCTTGATGCAGGCCTTTGTCCTTTCGCTAGCGCTGATGGCGATCCTCTTGGTGACCCAATTCAACAGCTACTATCAGGCTTTGCTGATCCTATCCTCGGTACTGCTCTCCACTACCGGGGTATTGCTCGGACTGTTGATTACCGGTCAAACCTTCAGCGTAATTCTTACCGGAGTGGGCATCGTCGCACTGGCGGGCATCATCGTGAATAACAACATTATTCTGATTGATACGTTTAACTTCCTGCGCGACACCCGCAAGGATTGGAGTCTTCAGGAGATTATTGTGCAAACCGGCGTGCAGCGTTTACGCCCAGTGTTCCTGACGACATTCACTACTGGTTGTGGCTTGCTGCCACTAGCAATGCACGTCTCTATTGACTTGATTGGCGCCGAGGTAGAAGTGGGCGGACCAATCACCTCGCAATGGGTAAGTCTCGCTAGCGCAATTGTTTACGGCCTCTCCTTTGGCACTATTCTTACGCTTATAGTGACGCCATCGATGCTAGCCCTGCCAGCCAAAGTACGCGCCCACTTTGCTACTGTCAAAACATGGGTATTAGGCAAGCGCAAAGATACAGACTCACGCATCGAGCCCGGCTTTGGCACATAAGGTGAGCGCCTCAGCGACAGGCACTATATGAACGAGCGTTCGATATTAGAGCTCGGCCACACGGAATGTGGCCTTGTCTCCCACTTTAGAAAACCTTCGCGCTAACTCCACCGCAAAGAAATACGCTTAAAATCACGACCTATAATCGAGCGCCCGTTTTATTTCTCGTTTTGAAATAATTTTAGAATGCTTGGACGCGAATTCGCGTGGGAATGTGACAATTTGTAACTGGCGAAGTAAAAGCAGAAATTGCTGTGATACCATCATTTCACTTTCGGTTGACCGGTCACTAAGGATAGGGACCAACTAATCGCAAAGAGCTAAGGCAAAGGGCTTTTGAGACATTCTTTGTTCCCCCCCTTTTCTAAACACTGAGTTGCTTTCTAGTCCTGAGCCTTAGCGCCATAAAACTTTCAGAGGACATTCCTGTCCTCTTCCGCGTTTTACTAAGTCCAGTTCCTAAGACTAAATCTTTAAGATCAACTCAAGTGCTTTAATCAACAGAGGCGAGGCTGCCTGTTCGTTCGTCATCACGGTAGCGTGATTCGAGGCGGGTATAAACACGTTCGGTTTTTAAGGTCGATTCCTGACGTCGTAAGTGATAGGCAGTGTATTGGACGTTATGACGAAGCACATCGATCACTTGTTGCTCCACCCTCTCATCTTGCTCTGCATAGGCGAGTCTTAATTTGAAAAGCTTATTTGCCTGACGCAGATGCTCCTCTAGATCGTCACCGAGATTATGATTTATGGCTATGACATGCCAATCTGCCACTT
>CAXBOY010000008.1:0-57874 GCA_963977405.1 uncultured Gammaproteobacteria bacterium | reverse complement strand
TGGCACAGGGTTTTGGTAATACTTATTACGTGGATGACAAGAGCCAAATCTTTGCCATTCGCAATAATTCCGAAGACGTCGTTTGGGAAAACAAAGGCTTACGCCTGCGTCGCATCACTGCACCACGCACTATTGGCAACTATGTTGCGGTCGCAGACTTTGAGGGCTATTTGCATTTGCTCTCACAGATCGATGGCCATTTCGTTGGGCGCACGCGCGTCGATAACGATGGCGTACGTGGCAATATGGTAGCGGACAGCGACACCATTTATGTCTTCGGCAATAGCGGTCGTTTGGCCGCCTACTCTTTCCGTTAGATCGTTATTGCCCTCTCTTAAAAGAGGGCAGTTGCGGTCGCGAATCACTTTATCTATGGAATCCGTATGAGGCCAGTCCTAGCCCTTGTTGGTCGACCCAACGTTGGCAAATCCACACTGTTCAATCGCCTGACCCGCAGTCGCGATGCACTTGTTGCTAATCTGCCTGGTCTTACCCGCGATCGTCAGTATGGCGAAGGTCGCATTGCGGACCGTCCGTTTATCGTAATCGATACCGGCGGTCTAGCGGGCGAGGAGGAGGGCATCGATTTCGAGATGGCTTCCCAGTCCCTATTAGCGATTGATGAGGCAGACTGCGTGTTGTTGCTCGTGGATGGGCGTGCCGGTCTAACTCCTGGTGATACGGCGATCGTCGAGCATCTACGCAAGAACGAGAAGAATGTTGTACTAGTGGTAAACAAGGTCGATGGTATAGACGAGGATGTCGCTATGGGCGACTTCTATGGTCTCGGTATCTCCCGTGTCTTCCCTGTTACTGCAAGTCAGGGACGTGGTGTACGCAAGCTGATTGACGATGTGCTAGCCACTTTCCCAGAGGAAGAAGAGCTAACCCCCGCTACGCAGAACGGTATTAAGATTGCAGTCTCCGGTCGTCCGAATGTGGGTAAATCTACTCTGGTCAATCGTATGTTGGGCGAGGAGCGAGTCGTGGTTTACGACATGCCCGGTACCACGCGAGACAGTGTCTATATTCCATTCGAGCGGCACGGCGAGCGTTACACTCTTATCGATACCGCCGGTATTCGCCGTCGTGGCAAGACAACCGAAACGGTAGAGAAGTTTTCAGTCGTTAAGGCCTTGCAAGCGATCGAAGACGCCAATGTAGTGATCTTAATCGTGGATGCTCGCACCGGCATTGTCGAACAAGACCTACATTTACTCGGCTACGTCTTGGACGCAGGGCGTGCATTGGTTATCGCCATCAATAAATGGGATGGCATGGATTTCGAGGAAAAGGATAAAGTTAAATCTGATATCAAGCGCCGTTTCGCGTTTGTGGATTTCGCTAAGATCCATTTCATCTCCGCCCGACATGGCACCGGAGTTGGAGATCTGTACGAATCGATCCATGCTGCTTATGCCGCCGCGCAGAAAACACTAACAACCAGTATATTGACGCAAGTTCTGCAGGCTGCTGTGGAAGAACACGCGCCCCCCATGATAGATGGGCGACGGATCAAGTTGCGTTATGCCCACGCTGGAGGACATAATCCACCCATAATAGTGATTCATGGTAAGCAGACAGATAAAGTTCCAGATAGCTATAGCCGCTATCTAGAGAAGACGTTCCGGAAGATTTTGAAGCTCGAGGGCACGCCCGTGCGCATTCAGTATCGTAGTGATGACAACCCCTATGTTCGTCATGAGCAAGACCTGACACCGCAGCTAATTGCACGAAAGCGACAAATTAAAAAGAATCGCAAGTTCTCGAAAGACTAAGGGGCTTTTTTCCCGAAACGGTCTTCGCAGCAAAGGTACTAAGTGAGGGAAGATGTTTCGCAGTCGTTTGAGAAAGTTCGCGATAGTCGCATTGCTGATGACACACGCACACTTGCTGTTAGCGGCAGATTCAGTTTTGCATAAGCCCTCAGGGCTCGAAGCAATTGTCCCGAGCCCCGACCTCCCGTTTCAAGAATACGTCGATCACAACAGTGACCGCATTCGACAGGTACTCGCCCGCGATTACTACGCGCTGCGCGATGAGCCTTTCGGTGCAGATTACGAAATCGACAAAGCCGTTGCCATGCGTGCTCCCTTTCAGTGGCAACCCTCAGAAGTAGCGTGTGCAGACGCGCAACCCCGCATGGGTTTCCTCCTGATCCATGGCCTTACAGACTCTCCCTATCTATTGAGCGATGTCGCCGCGTCATTGCGTGAGCGTTACCCATGTGCGCTGCAGCGTGGACTGCTCCTGCCCGGGCACAGTACAGTGCCTGGCGATACGCTCGATATGCGTTTCGAAGACTGGATAACAGTGACCGAGTATGGGGTCAACAGCTTTCGCACAGAGGTCGATGCCCTGTTCATGGTGGGTTTCTCCACAGGCACTTCTTTGTCAGTGCGCTATGTCGATGCGCATCGTGACGACGAATTGATCAAGGGGCTCATCATGCTCTCACCTGCGATCGCCGCACGCAGTCGGTTAGCGTTCCTGTCGCCCTACGTGCGTTGGTTTAGCGACTGGCTTTCGGAGAATGACGAGCGCGATGCAGGGCGTTACGAATCCTTCTCGATGAATGCTGGTGCAGAATTTTATGAGCTAACGAGCGAGCTGAGTAGCCCGTCGTTTAGACCAATCTCTGTGCCTGTTTTCATGGCGGGCAGTAGTGCCGATACGACGGTCAATATGGAGGCCGCTAGAGAATTTTTCTGTACGAAGACGCCTCGCAATGCGCGCTCCATGCTCTGGTATCAGGCCACGGGTTTAGACGCGCCACCGCAGGAAACATGTGACGGACTGCTGGTCTTGCCGGCACAATCCCCAGTGCACCGGGTGGTCAATCTATCCCACACTAGTATCTCAATGGCGCCAGACAACCCTCATTACGGTTTGGATGGTGATTACAGTATTTGCTTGCAATACGGCGATGGAACTAGCGACTACTCTGCGTGCGTGAATGATGATGGGCAAACCGTCTATGGCGAGAGTGGCCTTGGCAGCGAAGGTCGATTTGAGGGCAAGTTGATTCGTCGTGGCAGTTTTAATCCCCATTATGCGCAGATGATCGAGCACATCGAGCGCTTTATTGAGAGCCTTAATTGATGGAGGCGTTCTATTTTTCTCCGATGCTCTTGGGCGTCAATCTAATCTTCGCACTTGCCGTAGCTGCTACAGCACTATGGAGAATGTCGCGCCCCATGCCTGCGCCTGTATTCTGGATGGCAGGGGCATGGTCCTTAGTGCTTGGGGTGGTGCTTTTTGGTGTCTTCGTTCTGACCCGCAACCCTATTGTTAACGTCGTCAGCAATATGCTGCAACTAAGTGGCGAAGCCATTTTCATTCTTGGCATATTCCGCTTCATTGGGCGTCCAATTCCCTACTGGATACTACCTGTGAGTATCGCGATCGTCGGTAGTGTGAACGTGCATTATTGGGTGACTAGTGGCAACTCCGATCTACTCATGACGGTTTATTCACTAGTGGCGGCTCTGCTCCCGGTGCAGGCGGTGATCTTATTGCTGCGCCTGCGCGACGATCCCAGTACCAGACCTGCGCGAGTGTTGGTGGGGGTTTGCCTTGCTATCTACAGCGCGGTGACCTTCGCGCGTGCATGGTTTGCTTGGGACGCTTATGCATCGGGGCAACCCTATGTGCAGCCCTACGAGTCTTTTAGCTATCTTTTGCCCTATAACTTCGCCCTTCCGGCGCTGGTCATGGGCTTTATTGGCATGACACTCATGACTATGCAACGCATCCTCGCGCAAAGCCATATAAATGCTGATAGTGCCAAAGAGAACGCCCTCCGTTTCGAGCGACTCCTTAACGTTTCCAGTGCCGGTATCGCAGTACTGCGCGACGGCAGAATATGCGATTCGAATCTTCAATTGGAATCTCTCCTAGGCCAAGCGAGGGCGCAAATTCTGGACAGCGAGTTTGCACTTTATTTCAAGAAACGAGAGCGAGACCTCCTTGCGAAATCTGTGCAAGCTGCGGACGGTACGCTCGTCGATATTGATGTAAAGCGCGGAGATGGCAGTATTCTCAACACGGAGTTGCGTGTACTTCCATTGCTAGGCGACAGTGGAGACTATATAGCCGAGATACGTGATGTCAGTCATCGGCGTACATTGGAAGATGAACTAAAACGTTTGGCGACAACCGATCCACTTACAGGTGTCTTGAACCGACGCTCCTTTGATGGTCTGTTCTCCTTAGCCCTGCAGCGCTCAACACGCCACAAGGTGCAGATGTGTGTCGCCATGCTCGACTTAGATCACTTTAAAAACGTTAATGATCTGCACGGCCATCAAGTGGGGGACGAGGCCTTGCGGCTGTTCTCGCAATATTGCGAACGAGAAGCGCGCAGCACGGACGTGTTTGCGCGCATTGGCGGCGAAGAATTTGTGTTGCTGATGACGGACACAAACGTCGAGGGCGCTTTGACCATTCTGCAACGTATCTTGCGCGGCGTTTCGAACTTGCGTCTAGAGGGTAGCAAAGGTTTCTTTACTATAGAGTTAAGTGCTGGGCTTGCCGAGTTTGTCGAGGGTGACACCGCGGATTCATTAATGGAGCGGGCCGATCGTGCTCTTTACAACGCCAAAGCAGAAGGACGCAACCGAATCTCTATTAACTCTTGATGATTAAAGAGGCTGTTCTACGTCGGGAGAGGCTGATATTTCTTGCTCGCGCAGTACCATGTGCGGCTTGCCGGCAATATAGCGGCGCCGAAACACTTCGAAATAGCCGTTTAGCGACTCTGCAGCTACTACATCTCCCCCGAGTGCCAAGACCATGCCGGCGACTTCAGCGGTGCATAGCTGATGCTTGTGCGCGGCTTCGCGTAACTGATACAAGGACCCATGCTCGGGCTCTATGCCAAGGACAGGGATGTGTGCGAGGTAAGGGCTCTTAAACATCTTTTTGGCTTCGCGCCAAGTGCCATCTAGCATGATGTACAGTGGAGTCTTATCGCTTGTGCCTGCCTTTATATCAGCTAAGGTATCGATGCATCGCTCGGGCTCCGCGTATTGATGTGGGAACACTATAACTGGGGTATATTGCGGGTCTGCCAACAACTCCAATAGGGCTGGGTCTACCTTAGTTCGCTCCCAAAGGAAGGCGTGATTGTCATGAATAACATCGGCGATCAAGCGGCCTGTATTGCTAGGCTTGAAGGCCTCGCCCCAATACATGATGAAGCAGAAGGCGCTGCCACGCACTGGCGCTGGCCTCTCCCCACAAATACAACCCGTAAGTGGCAGCAGGCACAACGCACAGCGCTTTACCTTGCTCCCACGCGCCATGAATGGTTTCCTAGTCTTTAGCAGTTCTCGGGCACGAAGTGCCATTATCGAGTTGATGTGCGGCGCAGATGGCAATGAGGGTTCCTTGAAAGTTGTCGAAGCGCTAGTGATGCTAGCGGAGCGAGATTATAGCCTGATTTGGCCAGTTAGCCCTGTTTCACGAGGCATTGTGTATGCGAATAAGTCGAATGCTCAAGCAGATGCTAGGCCTAGTGGCGCTTACGGGGGCGCTATGGCTAGTGTTTCTGTATGGGCGTGTACTCACTAGTCCCATGTTATTCGTGGCCTGGTTCACTGCCAGTGTGCTATTAGGCATGGGCTTGTGGCAACGCGCCAAGATACGGCGACGCGTGTGGTTGGCTGCCTATCTGCAACCTGAGAGTAGCGCTTTTCGCCTACTACGCGGCGGTGTGCTGATGGCCTTAGGGCAGGGGCTTGTCGCGATCGTCATGTCCCTCTATCTACTGCTGGCTGTTTTGCGCCTAGAGGCCAGTTGGCAATGGTCTGCATTGCTCTGCGCGGCCGTGGCGTTGCCAATTGTGGCGCTATTCCTCGCCCGTCTTTTACAGGCTCAGGTACAAGCGGGTTTTCGCGAGGAGCTTGGCCTGCGCTTAGCGCTCAATCTGCTCTCTGGGGTGCTTTTACTCTTTTTCGTGTGGCAGGCTTTGAATGCCCAGTATTCCGATTTCCGAGAGGCGAGTATAGATCAGGCAGTATGGTATGCCGTCTCTGGGGAGCAGGCCCGCAGTCCCGTCTTGTTGATGCTGCTCGAGATGGCGGCAGCGAGCGATGCTTTGCAGGCCTGGTTAGCTCAGCGTCTATTGCCTACACCTGGTAGTTCGGTTTGGCAGGCGGCCGGCTGGTGCATCGTCCTTGCACGGGAAGCGCTGTTTGTCTGGTCTTATCTGCTATTGTGTCGAGGTGCGCTCGCGCTGCCCTTACTTCTGCAGCGCAAGCCTGCAACTAGTACCGAGGAGCCTCATGGCCTACGTTGAACCCGCTATAGTCCCACCGAGTACGCAGCACCCACGCTTGCTGCAAGCTTTTCTAGCGCTATTCGTAATGCTGGCTTGTACGCTATTGCTTATGCAATTTATGAGTCAGAGTCCACGACACTGGACTGGCGACCCAGTGCAGACAGTGGCCTTGGACGAGCAATATTATCAACTGAATCAAGCGCAACTGGCGTCTCTGGCGAGTTATACCTCGGAGCATTTCAGTGCAGCACAGTTAGGCAGTAAGGAAGCGCTCGAGATGCAAATAGCTGCCCAGTTGGATAGTCTGTTTGCACGCGTGAGTGAACGTCTTCCTCTGTTCGCGGATTGGTATTATTCCCTCTCTGGCGAGTATAGCCGCATGGCGATGGCGGTCCTTAGCAGTAGTAAGTTAGTTGAAGGGGACTTTGTTGCGCGCAAGGCAGCGGAGGTGTTGTTCCCGGAGCCAGTATGGCAAGGCGGTCTGACGCGGCTCGAGAACGATAGCAATGGATTGATACTTGCGCAGCAGGCGCAAACTCGCGCAGCTTGGCTTCGCGGAGTGCAGGGGCTTCTGGCCGCTCAGCGTGTACCAGCACCAATCGCTGGATTGGAAGATTCACGGCTGCGTGCTCAGTTCAAACCACTAGATCCCTTGTTGATTGAGTTAGACGAATTGGACGCCTTGTCGCCACTGCGCAATCGTGTGGCCGTGAGCAGCCTTGGAGCCGCCGGTTTAGCAGGCCCTGCTTTGTGGCGAGCGGTCGCCGCTCGCAACGCGCTGGCATCGGCAAGAGTGGTTGCGGCGGGCAGTGCGCGAGGCGGTTCACGGCTTGGCGGCGCCGCAGCGGGTGCCATGCTGTGTGCGCCGGGTGGACCCTTAGCAGTGGCCTGTGCCGCGGGTGCTGGCGTAGTGACCTGGTTGGCGACAGACTGGTTGCTTCTACAATTGGATGAGGCGTGGAACAGAGAAGAGTTATTGCGGCACATGGAGGCTGGGTTACTGGACTTGCGCGAAGGTTTGGAGACCGAATTATTGGCGGCCTATGAGGCGCGTTTAGCGGCTATCGAGAGTGCCTCGCAAGTAGTCATTAGCCAGACCTTTAGTCCACGCACTAGCCAATGATCGAGTGAACTTATTGCTCGAATTGAATGCTCAGCCACTCGGTGCTGCCATTGAAGTTGAGCGACTGGACTTGGCCATTGCGTTCTATATTCACCAGATTATTCTGCTCAGGCCAGATGTCCCGCAATGCGTTGTCGATTACTCCTAAGCCCTTGAGTGACTCCGGTAGAGCCATTTCCTGATAGACCCAGAGAAAGGCGCTGTCGATCTCCTGCCCAACATATTGCAACTCTAAGGGAGCGCCATCATCCCCTAAAAGCGCGAAGCGCTCCACGGCATACTTGGCGAAGGTCTCGCGAGTCTCCTCAGAGGCAATCAGGTCTGCTTGTCGATCGACAAGCTGTCGGACCGCGTGCTCCGCATCGTGTATGAGATAACGGTGCATCACTTCGAGATTGCCGCTGCGTGAGTTAAAGAGAATCTCGGTCAGTGCCTCTTTCTTCTGATGCGCGAAGGCACCAGGGTTGCCCGCTACGAGCAGGCTCCCTAGTACTAAAACGCGCAAGAATCCAGAGACTAATCTCACTGATCATCCTCGCCGTCTTCGTCTTCATCATCTTCGCTCTTGAGCTCGGTCTTGATGTCTTGCATCAAGTCGCGGGAAGAGAAGCCATTGCGTGGCTCGGACTTATAAGACTCTACGCGTGAAGGGATAAGTCGACGCGGATAGTAGTTGTTCTCTATATCCACATCGGCAGTTTCCCAGTGAGGATCTAGCACAATCTCGCTCACGTCTTTGTCTGTCACGATTAGTTTACGCACCATCTTAGAGTCGCGGCGCCAGATCTCGGCGGGCAGTCGCATCTCTTCACTGCTGCCATCGGCATAACTAATGTCAAGAATGATAGGCATCACAAGTCCGCCGAGATTGGAGAATTCCAAGACGTAATAGTTCTTGTCCTCGGAGATGGCGCGATCCAGTGCTTTGCGCTCCCAGTCGTCCAGACCTTCTAAGAAGGAGTTATACGAATTGCGCTCCTTATTGGTGACCGTAAACATGTCGTTGTCATCGTGGAAGTCGCGAACATCGGGATTGCGCTCTACCCAAGTGCGGCGACCCTCGGCGGCATTACGCTCGACGAATAAGGAGCTAGGCTTGTCTAGCCATTCTTCTCTAGAGCGCGCGTTATCGATGTCGGGGTTCTCTGTGTCCAGTCGCATTTCATAGATGCGGTCTAGGGAGATATCGACGTGATCTGTTGTGTAAAACCAGCCGCGCCAGAACCAGTCTAGGTCGACGCCGGAGGCCTCTTCCATAGTGCGGAAGAAGTCAGCAGGTGTGGGGCGTTTGAACATCCACAGGTTTGCATATTGCTTGAACGCGAAATCGAATAGCTCACGGCCCATGATCGTCTCGCGTAGGATGTTGAGCGCAACTGCTGGCTTGGAGTAGGCATTAGGGCCTAGGTTTAAGACGCTGTCGGACTGGGTCATGATTGGCACTTGGCTCTGTGAGCGCATGTAGCCAGTGATGTCCGCTGGCTCAACCCCCCAAGGCATTTCTGGGTCCCACTCGCGTCCAGCAACCCCGTCCATATAGCTGTTTAAGCCCTCGTCCATCCAAGTCCATTGGCGTTCGTCGGAGTTGATGATCATGGGGAAATAGTTGTGTCCGACCTCGTGGATGACCACCCCGATTAGGCCTTGCTTAACCGCTAGAGAATAAGTGCGCGAACCATCGTCTTGCAGGGTAGTGCGCGGCCCGTTGAAGCTGATCATGGGGTATTCCATACCGCCGACTGGGCCGTTCACCGATTGCGCGGTGGGGTAGGGGTAGTCGAAGGAGACACGTGAGTATACCTCCAGTGTGTGAATTACTGACTCGGTGGAGTAAGTCGACCACAGTGGTTCGCCTTCCTTCGGATAGAAGGACTGCGCCAATACGAAGGGGCGCACTTCGCCGCCTTGCTGATAACCCTTGGCGTCCCATATGAATTTACGCGAAGATGCCCAAGCAAAGTCACGGACGTTCTCGGCAGTGAAGCGCCAGGTCTTAGTCTCTGTCGTGCCTTCTTTTTCGTTCTCTAAGGCTTCTTCCGCAGTAACGATAAACACAGGACGCTGCGCATTTTCGGCCTCGCGCAGGCGCGAGCGTTGTTCGGCGGTGAGCACTTGTGCAGGGTTTTGTAACACACCGGTAGAAGAGACGATGTGATCGGCGGGTACTGTCATTTCGACTTCGTAGTCGCCAAACTCAAGAGTGAACTCGCCACGACCAAGGAACTCCTTGTTCGTCCAGCCCTCGTAGTCGGTATAGGCGGCTAGGCGCGGGAACCACTGTGCCATCAAGAAAATGTCATTGCCCCCTTCGCGCTCGTCGTCGGGGAAGTGCTCATAGCCGCTGCGGCCGGAAACGGCGTCGTCATCGGTGATATTGAAAGCGAAGTCGATACTGAACTCCGTGCTCTGACCGCTGCGCAGTGGGGAGGCTAGGTCCACACGCATGAGTGTGCCGACGACTGTGTAATTTAGGGGATTGCCACGGCCATCTTCGACGGCGCTGATTTCATACCCGAATTCGATGTCGGCCATAGCTTGCTGGCGGCGTAATTCGCCGAGGCTCAAGCGAGCGGGGCTGTCACCGTTGCCAGCCTGTACCACGGGGCCGCGTCGGCCTGCACCACCGAAGTCCTCACTTAGCTCTGACATCGAATCCTTACGGAAGATGTTCTGATCGAGTTGCAGCCAGAGATAGCTCAGTGTGTCGGGGGAGTTATTCTGATAGCGAATACTCTCCTGTCCCGTTAGGCGTCGGTTGGTCTCATCTAGTACTGCGGAAATTTCATAATCTACTTTTTGCTGCCAGTACTCATGCCCTGGCATGCCGCCCGCATTGCGCCAAGTATTGGGCGTAGGCAGTGCCTCGTCTAATTGGCGGAACTTGTCTTCGAAATCGCCCTTAGTTTGTTTAACTGTATCGCCGCTAACGCTTAAAGGGGTAAGGATGGCGACTAAAAGCGCGATAGATAACTTGCGCGTTGACAATAGCGTTCGCATTGCAGGCTCCTGAGTTGGGGTCGTATTCTGGAATGGCGCCATGATAGCGTGAACAAAGTAATGCCCCAACTGTTTTTACGCTAAACAGGCGTTTTCTTGGGGCCTGTATCGGGTTAGTATCAGGCGCTATTCGTCGCCATGGCGCCGGCACTAATATTAAGAGCGGAGAGTGAACATGCATGAGAATGTGACACAGGACCTAGAGCCAGGTCCGCTAGAAAAGCCCGAGCATGCAGATCGCTCCTTGCTTTTAGCCCTAGTGCCACTATTTGCTTTGTTTGCTCTACTTGGACTGAATGTCGCCTTGTATGGCGATGACTCGCTCTCCGGTGCGAATCAGACTGCCTTGATAATCGCCGCTGCGCTAGCCGCCGGCATCAGCCTCTTTCTCGGCGTGCCTTGGGTCGATATTCAAGAGAAGATGCTGGAAAACATTCGTGCGGCTACCCCTGCAATTCTAATCTTGCTGATGGTAGGCGCACTCGTTGGCACATGGTTGATCGGCGGCATCGTGCCTACGATGATTTACTATGGCCTGCAGATATTTAATCCCTCAATCTTCATCGTTAGTTGCTGCATCCTTACGGCGATTGCCTCTATCGTAATCGGTAGCTCGTGGTCTACTTCCGCTACCCTCGGGGTTGCGATGATGAGCATAGGTTATACACTCGGATTCAATCCCGGTTTAGTGGCAGGTGCGATAGTCTCGGGTGCCTATTTTGGTGACAAAATGTCGCCACTGTCCGACACCACGAACCTCGCCTCGGGTGTTACCGGGGTGGATCTGTTTACCCATATTCGATACCTGAGCATGACCAGCGTTCCTTCCTTTCTGCTAACACTGGTCTTATACCTGTGTATTGGCTTCTATTTCGGCACACCTAGTGTCGAGGACACTACCACCGCGCAGACTCAGGCAGTGCTAATGCAGCGTTTCAATCTCAGTCCAATGCTGCTATTTGTCCCAGCCGTGGTCATTTTTCTGATAGTGAAACGTGTGGCGGCGTTGCCAGCACTTTTCGTCGGAACGGTCTTAGGTGCTATTGCGGCGGTTGTCTTGCAGTATCCTTTACTGATCGAGTTGAGTGAGCAGTACGGCGGCTCCTATCAAGTCATCATGCAGGCGATCTATGGCGACATCGCTCTGCCGACGGACAATGTTGTGCTCGATGAGTTGCTGCAGTCTGGCGGTATGGCGGGCATGTTGAATACGATATGGTTAATCATCGCGGCGATGACCTTCGGCGGGGTGATGGAGGCCTCTGGGTTCCTACAAAAGATTACCCATGTCTTGATTAGCCGTGTACGCAGTATCGGGGGCTTGATAACAGCTACAGGTGGCACGTGTCTGCTAACGAATGTCTCCGCCTCAGATCAATACCTTTCGGTTGTAGTGCCGGGACGTATGTTTATAAGTGCCTATAGAGACCGTGGCTTAGCACCGCAGAATCTGAGCAGAACTCTAGAGGACTGTGGCACGGTTACTTCAGTGCTAGTGCCTTGGAATACCTGTGGTGCTTTCCACGCCGGTGTCCTCGGCGTGGCAACTCTGTCTTATGCACCTTGGGCCCTGTTCTGCCTGATAAGCCCGTTCATGACGATGTTGTTTGCGTGGGGCCAGATACGCATCGCAAAACTTGACTAATTGCGCTTTAGCGTTTGCCTAACCACATTGAGTCGAGGCTAATAGGTCCAGCGCCTTTTGCGAAAATCGCAAAATATACCAGGAAGTACATGGTGGCTAGTTCGCCATTGTTGAGTGTGGGGAACCACGCTGGATGCGCAGTGAGATAGGCCATGACCATGAGAGTGGCCGCGAAGAACGCAGAGATGCGCGTGAATAGGCCAAGCAGTATTAAGGCGCCGCCGAACAGTTCAATAACGCCAGCCACCCACAACATATTGATACCTAAATCGATACCGAAAAAGTCCGCGCCTCCCAAGAATGGTTGTGCGCGGTCTCCTAGTATTTTGCCATAGCCATGGGTCATGAACATCGCAGAGCTCAGCACTCGTAGCAAGGTCCAGGAAAGTGTGTGGCATTTAGAGGCGATCGCGTTGATTAGCTTGTTGATAGCATTCATGCTGTTGCTCCGGGAGGGATGAATAATTTTAGGACTAAACTGATGGGATCATACTATTAATACATAAGTCTTAGGTAAGAGAGATCGAGGAATAAAATTACCATGAAACCGTTGTTGATTGTGAAGACCGGTCAGACACTGCCCGCATTGCGCGAGTCCGGGGAAGACTTCGAGGATTGGATAATGCGCGGCTTGGCCCTCGATAGAGGGCGTGTGCTCATCGTGAATGCCTATGCCGATGAGTCCCTGCCGGAACTCGATGCTATTGCAGGCATGGTTGTCACTGGCTCGCCAGCCATGGTCACCGATCGTGAGCCATGGAGCGAACGCTGCGCCGCGTACATTGGAGAGGCGGTAGCATTGTCGGTGCCAATTTTGGGGATTTGCTATGGGCACCAACTCCTCGCCCACGCCTGTGGAGGAGCGGTCGATTATCATCCACAGGGCCGGGAGATGGGGACAGTTGCAATTGACAATACTGCGGCGGCACAACAAGACTCCTTGTTCGGCGCCATGCCTGAGCGTTTTCTAGGCCATACCACCCACTCTCAGTCTGTGCTGCGCTTGCCTGAGGGCGCTGTACTTCTGGCGAGGAGTGCGCATGATGGCCATCAGGCCTTTCGCATCGGTGACAATGCCTGGGGGGTACAGTTTCATCCGGAGTTCGACGCCCAGATCATGAAGGGTTACGTGGGGGAGCGTCGTGAGGTTTTAATTGCAGAAGGCTATGACATCGATGCGCTCATAGAGGGTGTCTTCGAAACGCCTGAAGCCACCCATCTACTGCGCGAGTTTGCCTTGTTAACGGGCGTGACCTAGTCGGCCGCCGCCTCGTTGATCATGGTGACTAGTTCTACCGCGGTGCGCGGAGTAGGCACTATGCGTCCATCAATGAACATGGTTGGGGTCGAGCGTACACCAGCACGAGTGCCGCTACGCTGATCGTTGCGTATCTTCTGAATGAGCTCATCCGACTCGATATCTTGATGGGCTTGTTCTACATCCAGACCTAGCTGAGTCAAGTAGCCATCAAACTCGGACTCGATAGTGCTCATGCCTGCCCAATAAGCCTGATTGATAAACAATAGATCGTACATCTCCCAGAACTTGCCTTGACGTCCTGCGGCCTCCGCATAGGTAGCTGCTTCCCATGCATGGGGATGGGTGCCTGTAAGCGGATAGTGGCGGAAGACCATTTGCGTGCGATTGCTGATGGCGTTCCACGCCTGGGCTACTACCGAGTGCTCTGTACCGCAAGCGGGACATTGAAAATCGGCATAGATCACCATCTTTACGCCTTCGGGGTTGCCGCGAACATGGTCGACGTCGGCTATCTCGTCGGGTGCGTAAACGGGGCCTTGGCCTAAAAGGGCATAGACGATAGTAATGAGTAGCAGTGGCACCAATAAAATAGTGGCGACTTTGGCGATCAGCTTCTGTCTTGATTTACGGTTTTGTGCCGCTTTTTGCTTCTCTTCACGGATTTTACGCTGTTCTTCACGCTTGTTCATTGCCAGGAGCCTCGGCGCAGACGCAAGGGTTTGGTCAGTGCCTTTCTAAAGATGTAAGTGACCCGACACTATAAAAGAAAACTCGTAGTAAACCAATGCGGAAAGGACTATACGGCGAATACGTAGCCGATCTTGAAGCCGACATGTAGAGCTTGGTCGGTGTTCATGCCGATTTTGCCTTCGCATTTACAGAAGTCGATAACGCAATGGGATGCGGTTTCGATAAGACCCAATAATAGAGAATTGGTGATTAGGTAAACGATGCCGCCGTGAACGAGGGAGTGCGCTGCGAGCCAATAGTACCAGCGGGGAAAGGTACTCGCCTTGTTGTGGTGGATATCGCTGTGGCGATTCTTACCGCGCCCCATCGCCTCTGACTGCAATACGAAGTCTGCTAAAGCATGGCCAGCGAGTAGTTGGAAGAATAATTCGAAACCTGGCATCAGTGATCCCTCTGAATGACAATGCCGCGCTTAGAGTGCATAGCATCTGATCATCTATAGCATTAATCGTCTTCGATTGGACGTTTTTTGGCCTAGCGGCACTGATTTTTATGAGCGTTTTGCGTATAGACTCACAGTTCTGGCCGGTCTTGCAATTGTCGTATTAGGCGAATCACAAACCAAGTAATGTACGGGAGGATCGACTAGAACAACAGCCAAAGTAGGGGATGTTTCGGGGCTAGTTTAGTCTTTAATAAACAGAGCAGGATCGACACGGACATTATTGAGATTGATGCTCCAGTGTAGATGTGGGCCGGTGACGCGACCTGTCTGCCCAACTTTGCCAATCTGCTCACCAGCCTCTACGCGGGTACCCGGAACTACGTCGATTGTGTTCATGTGGCAATACAAGCTGATCAAGCCATGGCCATGATCTAAAATAATAGTGTTGCCATTGAAGAAGTATTCTCCAGTAGAGCGCACAACGCCGGGGGCAGGGGCGTAGATAGGGGTGCCCTCGGGCGCGGCAATGTCCATTCCCGAATGCGGTGCGCGGGGTTGCTCATTGAAAAAACGTTTAAGGCCGAAAGAGCTGCTGCGCACCCCTTCAACCGGCGCACGCATGGCAAACACGGGCTGTAGAGTCTCATCCCAGCTAGAGAAGGCCTCGTTCATTTCCGCGCTTTCGCGATTGATGCGCACCATATCATCGTTGTTTGGATTTACCTGACGTTCATTCGTAATAGTGAGTCGCTGCTCGACATAGAGTTTGTCTTGAACAGTGAATAAGCGTGTTACTTGTGTGCCATCGGCAGACTCGAGTGTTAGTGAGTGTTCTCCGATTGCGGCATTCAATGGGATGCCAATTACGGCATACTGTGCGCCTTCGAATTCCACGAGCATGATCTTATCGCCGCGGTAGCTGCCTTCGGTTGCTGTCATGGCGGTATTGACGATGGCAACCCCGCCTGGAACGTTCGAAGCAACAGGAAGACTCGTCACTTCGACGGCATGCACAAAGAGTGGGCAGAGCAAAGTTGCACAATATAATAATAGTTTTTGCATAAACCTAGTTCCTATTCGTTAGCGCTGCTACCGATTTTGCCCGGTTTCTGGCCCGTGACCACACTGCTGATTGAGCCGTCCGTCAGGCGAGTTGTCAAGGTGTCTCCGACTTGCACGGACTGTAAATCACGTACTACATGTCCTGCGGCATCGAAACTAATGCTATAGCCACGTTGCAATGTATTGAGCGGGCTAACACCATCGAGGCTGCGAGCAAGCTGCGCGAGTTGTGCTTTCTGGCTTGCCAGTCTTTGCAATACTCCCCTATGCAGGCGTTGCAGGGTGGAGTCGAGGCGATCGCTTTGTTGCTGCAGCGTGTGCACCGGCGAGCGCGTATGCAGACGTCGTTGCAACTCCTGTACATCGCGATTGGCCGTGCTTAATTGCTGGCGCGTGGCTCGCAACATGCGTCCTTCCAACATATCGAGGGTCTGAGCGTGCTCCTGTAATCGTCTACCGGGGTGTTTGAGTTGTTTTAGCAGCCACAGTAACTGCTGGGAAGAGCGTTGCAGGCGTTCCTTAATTATTTTGCCGAATAACTGCTGATAGCCGTCGAATAACGAGAGCATCTCCTCTTGATCGGGGCTAAGTAATTCAGCTGCGGCGGAAGGGGTAGGTGCGCGTAAGTCCGCCACGAGATCGGCGATGGTGAAATCGGTCTCGTGACCTACCGCGCTGACTATGGGCAATCTACTTTCGAAAATCGCCCTCGCCACGGCTTCCTCATTGAAAGCCTGTAGATCCTCTAGCGAACCGCCACCACGTCCCACAATGAGCACATCTATAGCGAGTTCGCTTGCTCGCTTATTGGCCAAAGCAATGGCTTTGACGATGGCGGGGATGGCCTCGACGCCCTGTACAGGCACTGGCAATAAGGTGATCTTGATAGCGGGAAAACGACGCCCGAGTACACTGACGATATCCCGTATAACAGCGCCTGTGGCGGAGGTCACCACACCGATATGGCGCACGTGCTCTGGCATTGCGCGCTTGCGTTCGCTGGCGAATAGCCCCTCTTCGGACAGTTTCTGCTTGAGCATCTCGAAGCGCCGGCGCAAGGCGCCATCGCCTGCTTCCTCTAGGCTACTTGCAATAAGCTGGTAGTCGCCTCGGCCTTCGTAGATGCTGAGGCGACCGCGCACGATGATCTGCATGCCGTCGCGGGGCCGGAAACGCACGCTCATATTGCTATTGCGAAACATTGCGCAGCGAATCTGTGAACCCTCGTCCTTGAGCGTGAAATACCAATGCCCGGAACCCGGTGTCGACAGATTCGAGATCTCGCCCTCCACCGTGACATTGCCGAAATGGTTCTCGAGCAAAGAGCGCGCCATGCGATTGAGGCTGGTGACGGAGATCACGTCGCGAGGGGTGGAGGCTGTGGGCGTATAAGACATGGCGCCATGATAGAGCAGCGACCGAGGCCGCACAAACTCTTGCTCTAATCAGACCCTAAAGAGTGTGAATATGCGGTATTCACCACGCAAAAGCTAAAACCTTGATATATGTGTAATAGTTATTCAATGGAGATGTGCTACAAAAGACTCGTGAAAAGCACATTGTTTAGTCATGGAGAGAAAATACAAAGTGAAAAATTCAAATATAGAACAAGAGAAGTCATCACAAGAAGATCAAGAGGGCAGCTTGAGGCGCTATTACGTATGGGACCGCGGTGTACGCTGGTTTCATTGGATTAACGTGATTGCAGTGCTGGGCTTGATCGCAGTAGGTATTGTTATTCTGAATGCCACAAGTCTAGGTGTGAGTAGTGAGGGCAAGGTAGATCTCAAGATACTCCATGCATGGATTGGCTATGCCTTTGCCCTGAATCTGTTATGGCGAATAATATGGGGCTTCATTGGCAGTCCATATGCACGCTGGAGTGCTATATTGCCTGGTGGAGCTGGTTATGGTGGACGGCTGAAAGAATGGTTAACTGGGGTAAAAGCAGGTAAGGCCCCGAGCTATAGGGGGCACAACCCCGCTGCTAGATTGATGTTAGCGGTATTGTTCTTTGTTCTTGCCACCCAAATGGTGACGGGTCTCGTGTTGGCAGGAACTGATCTGTACTTTCCACCATTCGGGCACGAATTCGCCGAATGGGCCACTGCAGCAGGCGAGGACCATAGCAAGCTCGAAGGTCTTGTTCCCGGTGCTAAGGAGATGTTAGATCCGGAAGGCTATGCCGCTATGCGCCGCTTTAGAGCCCCCTTCATAGAAATACATGAGATTGGATTCTGGGTGATGCTGTTGGCTATATTTGGACACATTACCGCTGTCGTGATCAGTGAAGTTAAAGAGCGTGACGGCCTTATCTCTGCAATGTTTAGTGGCTATAAAGTATTTCGAGACAAACCTAAAGATTAATCCCGAATTTAGGCTTTCTTAATATTGAATTAAGATTAGAGCGCTAGGGTAGCGACATGTACCAGACCTTCGGAGTCCATCATGTCCGCTACTCTTTGTGCGAGCAGTCCCAATACTGCTAATCAAATGCTTTGTCTTCACGATGCAAATGCGCCGGCTCGCAACGAGTTAGAAGCGTTCATTCATGCTCGATATGCCTCTATCTACCAAGCCAATATTCAACACTTTCTACCTTTCATTCTGTCCAGCTGGCAAGGTCCACAATTACAAGGCGCGCTAGGGTTGCGGCCTGGAGCCACCGGTGCCTTTTTTGTTGAAAACTATTTGGACACAAGTATCGAGAATATCGTTGCCCTGCAGCAAGGCGAACACGTGCCACGCGAGCAGATCATCGAAACTGGCAATCTTGCAGGTAGTCGCGGAAGCAGCCAATTACTGTTTGTCGTATTGACTGAGGTTCTCTATAGGGCGGGGTTTCGTTGGATCACCTTTACCGCTACTCCTATGGTAACAAATCTTCTGCATCGTTTAGGTTTTGCTCCGCAGGTTGTATGTGAGGCCGACGTGACACGCTTAGGGGTGAATGCGAAAGACTGGGGCTGTTACTACGACAGTAAGCCATCAGTAGTGATCGGCAATATCGAACAAGCCCATCAGACTTTGCAGCGGAATGAGTTAGCGCTGAAGATGCTGGAAGAATATCGCGAGAGAGTGGTCGCGATAGTATCTACCCTGAGCATTGCGCCCAATGGTGATAGTGATGAATAAGCTTTGGTCGAGTATTTGCCAGCATAGCCAAAGCAAACCTAACGAAGCAGCAATTCTGACTTTCAATAAGCAATTGGAAAGTGCACTTACTTGGCGGCAACTACACGATCAGGCTCAGGAGTTGGCTATGCGCCTGCGCGCTGACAAGGTCAAAATATTGGCAATACAGGCGCAGAACTCGCCCGCTTGGATAGTCGCCGATATTGCATGCTCGTATTTGGGCATAGTGGCCTTGCCCTTACCTAGTTTCTTCTCGTCTGGGCAAATCGAGCACGTCTTGAATAGTCTAAGTGTAGATGCCGTTTTGAGCGATCAACCAGAGTCTTTGCTTAGCAGTAGTGGTGCGCAATTCAGTGCTAAGGAGCAACTGGCTGGTTTGCACTATCTGATAGCGAACGACGCCGCGGACCTCGGCAATAGCAAGCTTGCATTGATACCACCCTATACGCAAAAGATCACCTTCACATCTGGCTCTACCGGTAACCCTAAGGGTGTTTGCCTCAGCGCCGATAATCAGCAAGCGGTAACAAGCTCATTGCTAGAGGTAACGGAGTCCTGTGCTATAGAGCGCCATCTTTGTGTCTTGCCGCTGGCAACGCTGTTGGAGAATATTGCAGGGGTTCATGCGCCACTGCGTCGCGGAGCGCAGATAGTAGTCGCGGATGAAGAGAGCTTAGGCTTCAACGGTGCATCTGGTTTCGCACTACATGCGTTTCTGGATGTGCTCTCGCGCTGCCGTCCTAATAGCATGATTCTCATTCCACAATTGTTGGAAGCCTTAGTGATGAGTTGTGATGCCGGTTGGCAGCTACCTGAGAGTTTGCAGTTCATCGCTGTGGGCGGGGCAACCGTCAGCCCAAGCCTGTTGGAGCGTGCGTGGGCCCATGGGCTACCGGTCTACGAAGGTTACGGTTTGTCTGAATGTGCCTCTGTTGTGACCTTGAACTCTCCACTCGCTCGCAAGAATGGGAGTCTGGGGCTAGTGCTCAGGCACACCCGTGTTGAGATTGAAGATGGCGAGATTATTGTCAATGGCCCTGGATTCCTTGGCTATGTCGGAGATGCAGCGTCGTGGTCTCACGATGGCATTAGCAGACGTATCGCAACGGGGGACTTAGGGTATTTCGATGAAGAAGGCTTCCTACATTTTCAAGGCCGACGCAAGAACGTGCTCGTGTCCAGTTTCGGTCGCAATATTTCACCAGAATGGGTAGAGGCTGAACTGGGGGCAGAGGCCGAGATTGGACAGTGCTTTGTGTTCGGTGATTCACAGCCCTATTGCGTTGCTCTAATCGCACCACGAACGCCTGCTCTGACCGATACGATGATCGACGAAGCTCTGGCACGTGTGAACGCCAAGTTACCGAGCTATGCCAGAGTAGAACAATGGCATCGTTTACCACGACCTCTGTCCCGAGGCACGGGGCTAGAGTCAGATTTAATGACTAGTAATGGCAGGCCGCGACGTGCCCAGATCGAAGCACACTTTCAGGGCGAATTGGCTCTGTTGTATAGCGTAATCCCTACCAACGAAGCATCGATAGCAGTGAAATAGACGGAGGCATGAAAAATGTTTTATGAGCAATTGAAGGCAGCAACAGAGTCTGATCGTCAGCAACTGATTAACAGCGAGATAATCGTGCGCTGCATGGCGCGTAATGTCACCTTGTCGGAGTATATCGACTATCTAACACAGGCCTATCACCATGTGAAATTCACAGTGCCACTGTTGATGGCAGTGGGGGCTAGGCTGCCAGAGAGCTATGAGTGGTTGCGCAGCGCAGTAGCAGAGTATATTGAGGAGGAATTAGGGCATCAGGAATGGGTGTTGAACGATATTGCAGCCTGCGGGGGCGACAAAGAGGCTGTGCGTAATAGCAAGCCTGCGGTTGAGACTGAGTTAATGATTGCCTATGCCTGGGACATGGTAAACCGTGTTGACCCGATAGGCTTCTTCGGCATGGTACATGTATTGGAAGGTACTAGTGTCAATCTGGCCGACTATGCGGCGGACCAAATTCAAGCAACATTACAATTGCCAGAACAGGCGTTCAGTTATTTGCGCTCTCACGGGAGTATTGATCAATCCCATATAAAACATCTTGAACAATTGATGAACCGCTTCACAGAACCTGCCCAGCAGGAGTTGATAATCCATAGTACTAAGATGTTCTATATGCTCTATAAAGGCGTTTTCGATAGCGTACTACCCGGCAAGCGAGACAACTCCATCAAAGATGCAGCGTAGGCGGGCGCAGACATGAATCTACTCGGCAAAACCGTAGTATTGACTGGCGCTTGTGGAGGGATCGGTGCATGCCTTGCTGAGGGACTAGCTAAGGCAGGTGCGCGACTCTTTTTAGTTGGTCGTGATCAGCGCGCGCTGGAGCGCTTACGCGCAATTCTGCCAGTCGGTCGACTACCCCATATGATTTATGTTGCGAATCTATGTATTGAGCAGGACCGAATCGGTTTGTCTCTGGCATGTTCCGACGCACATGCGGATATCCTGATCAATAACGCGGGGGTGGGAGAGTTCAATCTGCTGGAGCACAGTAGTAGTGAAGCTATCGCTAGCCTACTAGACCTCAATCTCAATGCGCCCATTCAGCTCACGCGACTCTTATTGCCAACTTTGAAATCACGACCTAGTGCCGCAATCATCAACATTGGTTCTGCTTTAGGCAGCATTGGCTACCCAGCTTACAGCGTCTACAGCGCGAGTAAATTCGGCCTGCGTGGCTTCAGTGAAGCATTGCGAAGAGAACTGTCCGACAGTGAGGTGCGGGTCATGCATTTCGCTCCGCGTGCGACGCGCACCCCGCTCAATGATTCGAACGTGCAAGCCATGAATGCCGCGCTCGGCACAGCAACGGATGCCCCCGAATTGGTTGCGCATGCTTTGCTGAAACGCATTCGCACTGATCGTTGGCAGGCTTCCGTATTTGGCTGGCCGGAACGTTTCTACGCCTTACTCAACGCAATAAATCCAGCCTTTACGGATAGCGCTATTGAGAAACAACTACCCGAAATAAGACGTTTTGCGGCCGACAAGTCGCAGCCCGAGTAAACCGAATCCCTAACCCACATAGGACACAGATCATGAAACGACAAACCCTGATTATCGTAATAGGCTTCTTATGCAGTATGTTTGCGGTCTCTACATTACAAGCGCAGATGACGTCCGAGGTCGAGGCGCTGCAGCAACGCTGGGCCGAGGTTAATTATCTGCTCAAAGGCAAGAGTCAGGTGGAGGCCTTCAATACCCTGATAGAGGACGCGCGGAAGGTGACAGACGCCAACGCAGCGAACGCCGAGGCGTGGATTTGGAGCGGCATCATTCGATCAAGCTATGCTGGCGCTAAAGGTGGGCTAGGTGCACTATCCGCCGCTAAGGCTGCGAAAGCTGATCTCGAGCAGGGCATGGCAATCAATGCCGATGCCCTTGAAGGCTCTGCCTATACGAGCCTAGGCGTGTTATACCTAAATGTTCCCGGTTGGCCTGTCGGCTTTGGCGATGAAGAAAAAGGCGTCGAATACCTCAAGAAAGGCTTAGAATTATCACCTGCCGGTATCGACTCGAACTATTTTTATGCAGAATACCTTTTTAAAGAAGATGCTTATGCAGAGTCTGCACGCTATTTGAATCGCGCACTTAATGCTCCAGCACGGCCGGGGCGTGAGCTGGCCGATCAAGGCCGTCATGGCGAGATCGAAGCGATGCTGCAGGAGATCGAGCGCAAGAGCTAATTGGAGAAACCCGAATGCAGGTGTTGCTGGTCGAAGATAATACGCTTTTGGCGAATGCAATCGTTCGTGCGCTGAAGAGTGCTGGCTTTAGCATTAATCACGTGGATCGAGGGGACCAAGCACTCACTGCCATCAAGACATCCCAGCCCGATATCGTTGTCCTAGATTTGGGTCTGCCGGACATTGATGGCCTAGAGGTACTCAAGTCTGCACGTAAATTCGGATTCAGCAATCCAGTGTTAATTCTAACGGCGCGAGATGCCACCTCTGATAAAGTGCTAGGGCTAGACGCTGGCGCAGACGATTATCTGGCTAAGCCCTTCGAGATTGATGAGCTGCTAGCACGGCTACGTGCACTAGAGCGACGCCTAAGCAATGTGAAAAGTCATTCCATCGAAATTGAGGGAGTAGAGATCGATACCAATAGTCATGAAGTAACGATTGCGGGGCAGGGTATTAGCATGTCACGTCGCGAATATATGCTTTTAAAGGCATTGATGGAGAGTGCGAATAAGATACAGACTAGAGACGTGCTCGACAGCAAGCTCTACAGTTGGGGAGAAGAGGTCAGTAGCAATACCGTTGAGGTACATATCCACAATCTACGCAAGAAACTCCCGCCCGGCTTCATTCAGACTGTCAGGGGCGTAGGTTATGTGGTCAGAAAGCAGTCGGGTACTGGTTAAAGGTTCATGGCTTCGATTCGGCTCTTCTTAACACTCACTCTGATTGCCATTATCGTCCTGGTGAGTTTTCTGTCGTCACTGCGCGGCTATCGAGAAAGCATGTCCGAAGCGGAAACCTTGTTCGACATGCAGTTGCAAGAGCATGCCAAGTTGTTGAGCCTCATCAGTCCTAACACCAATACTTCTGGAGCGGCCAAGCTCTTGGAAGAATTAGTGCTGCCCAAGCAAAGTGATCTAGAGTTGAGCGCTGAGAGTCTGATTGCCTATCAGGTGTTCGATGAGCAGGGCGTGCTCGTCATACGTTCTGTTATGGCGCCTTCTGCCGCCATGAGTCCACTCGAAGTGGGGTATTCCGATCGCAATTTTAGTGGCTACCGGTGGCGAGTGCTTGTTATCCATAACCCAGAGGAACAGCGCTGGGTGATAGCAGCGCAGCGTCTGGACGTGCGCTACGAGTTAGCGGAGAGCGTCATCCTTGAGGCAGTGATACCTACGGTGCTAAGCATCCCCTTAGCCGCGGTGTTGATATGGTTTATTGTGGGTTACGGCTTGCGTCCGATCGGTCAATTGGCCCAAGCAGTGCGCAGTCGAGAGGTCTCGGATCTGAGCGCCGTGCGCCTAGATAACGTCCCTCGCGAATTAACTCCGTTAACACTGTCTACAAACGATTTGCTAAGGCGGCTACAGTCCTCCTTCAATCGAGAGAAACGCTTCGCGGCGGATGCTGCACACGAGTTACGCACGCCGATTAGCATTTTGAAGGTGCAGATTCACAATCTATTGGAAGAGATGGAGGCGCCCAGTGCAACACTGCAAGAATTGCAGCTCAGTATCGATGCCATGGGTCATCTTGTGGAACAGATTCTGGTGCTCAACCGGACCGCGCCCGATCAGTACATGGTGCAGTTTCTGCCTATCGATCTCTATAAACTCGCCCAAGATGTCATCAGCAGCGAGTACGAAGCTATACTAGAGCGCGAGCAGTCCTTTGATTTAGAAGGCTCGAGTGCCATTATTCGCGGTGACGGAACAGCGCTGCGCTCATTGGTCTCGAACTTGATTGCGAATGCCTCGAAATATTCGCCAAACCATGCGCGGATACGCATGCGCATCGCACAGCGAGGCACTCGTGTAAGCATGCTAGTAGAAGACTCTGGACCCGGCATACCGGCAGGGTACAGAGAGAGAGTTTTTGATCGTTTTTACCGATTAGATGGCGACAGGCACGCCTCCGGTGTTAGTGGCTCAGGCTTAGGCCTTGCCATAGTGAAACACATTGTGGAGATGCATGGGGCCGATATTGAGCTATCAAGCTCGAAGGAATTAGGAGGTCTGTGCGTGAGTATTCAATTTGACGCGGCCGAGGCGAAACAAGAACACAAGGGCATTCGTTCATGAAATTGGGTAATGTTTTGACGGCGTTGCGGCGCTCACTTGTCCGCGCCAGTCACCTCCTTTTGCTATTTGCTTTGGCCACTTCAGCGTCGGCACAGACCCCTGTCTTCGAGATCGAGATTCGCGAGCACTTATTTTTCCCAGCCGAGTTCGAGATTCCTGCGAATCAGAAGGTAAAGCTCATCATATATAACCGCGATCCTACGCCTGAAGAATTTGAAAGCTACGAATTGAATCGTGAGAAGGTCATTGTCGGTAATAGCCAGGGTGTAGTGTTTATCGGCCCGCTAAAGCCCGGCGAATATCCCTTTTTTGGCGAGTTCAATCTGAAAACCGCATTGGGGAAAATCATTGTTAAGTAGTCGCGTTGCTAAGGGAGTTCGGCAGACATGACCGATGCCGTCATAATCGTTTTGCGCGAAGTCTTAGAGGCGATGCTGCTGATCTGCATGCTGATGGCCTCCTCTACTGCTATGGGGTATCGGTTTCGGTGGATGGGACTTGCCTTGCTATTAGGTGTGTGTGGTGCAACTGCTTATGCGCTGCGTCTTGAACAGATCTCGATGGCATTCGAAGGCTTTGGCCAAGAGATTGTGAACTCCACTCTACTCATCGCAATTTCCGTGATGCTCGCTGCGCACAATTTCCTGGCGATTAAGCAACTCAACGACCCGAAGTACCGAATACCTTATGGCCTCTTGCTGGTCGTATTCGCGAGCACGGTTAGTATGGCAATGACTCGAGAAGGGGCAGAGATCTATTTATATGGATACTCCTACGGGGTGTTGGCAGGCAATATGTCCTCGGTATTCTCTGGTGGCGCGATCGGTGTGGGAATTGGCCTGAGCATAGGCACCTTTTTCTACTATGCGCTGAAATCGCTTCCGCGCAACAAGCGGCTCATTACATGCTGTGTAGTCTCTCTTGTTCTTGCCGCCGGCATGATGGGGCAAGCAGCTCTGTATCTGTCTCAGGCAGACTTGCTGCCTTCGCAAGGACCCTTGTGGGATACAAGCAATGTGTTTGCCGAATCCTCACTAATTGGGGAGTTACTACATGCCGCAATTGGCTATGAGGCAAGTCCATCGTTGACTCAGGTACTGCTCTATATGGGGTCAATTCTCACATCCCTTTTAGCTATGTTTGCGGCCTGGTTTTTTTATAGGAAGCCAGCCAGTGGCGACACGGGGGATGCTAGATGAGGAGTGCATGTTATAGGCTTTTCGGTTTAGCGCTACTGCTCAATATTGGAATGAATAACGTTTTTGCGGATAACCCTGTGCACCACAACGGTGTCAGTAGCGTGAACGATCCCTATGTGCAGGCGATGGAGCGCGAGATTGAGCTGCGCACGATTTTCCAAACCGATGAAAGTCCCACTGAAGATAATATCCTTCGGCAGCGCGTTAGTTACGGATTTTCGCTTAACGACCGAGTGTTCTTAGAGGCCTATGTGATTGGCACTCGGCTGCCAGATCAATCTTTCGAATTGGAAGGCTATGAGATCGAATCGAAAATTCAGCTTACCGAGCAGGGCGAGTACAACACCGACTGGGGCGTGATCTTTGAATACGAACGCCAAATCAGTGAGAGCATCGCAGAGTTAGCGACTGTGTTGGTGGCCAGCAGGCAATGGGGCGATTGGGTGGGTACAGTTAATCTAGGTCTCGAGTATGAATTTGGATCTAATATCGAAGATGAGCTAGACCGCTTCGCCTCCGCACAATGGCGGTATCGATATCGAGAGGCTTTCGAGCCCGGTGTCGAGTTTTACGCAGATGAATTTACGCTCGGTATTGGACCGGTTCTAAGCGGCGTTATACGTGGTAACGGGAAGAACAAATGGCATTGGGAGGCTGGCTTGATTGCACCATTGAATGACACTACTCCCGACCAAAGTTTTCGCTTTTTGCTGGAGTGGGAGTTCTAGTTCGAAGACTTAAGATTAGCTTAAGTTACAGTCCCTAAGATGTGACAAAACGACTACAGTCATTGTTAGATCTTGGAGATTGCATGCCGAATATCACTGCCTTTAGGGCTGTCCTTCTGACCTTCTATGCGGTTTTTATTTCCAGCCTATATTTGGCCTGGCAACCAGTAATGGGCCTATCTGCCGACATTTTCCTATTTGCTGCGGCGTTCGTGCAATCTCTAATATTGAGCTCTCCTGTACTGATTCTCTACGGAATACAGCAGTATTTTGAGAAGCGTGGGATGCGCACGCAATGGCTTATTTACCTGATGCAGGCGCTGTGCATCGCTATCATCGTATTTATGTTCGCAAATTATAAGCTGCGCGACATGTATGGCTTCTATGTGAATTTCTTCGTGGTCAACTTGCTAATTACACCAGGCGGTGTGGAAGCGATGGGTGTGTCGGCCTCGACAAACCGAACCTTATTGTTCGCTGTTATTGTCTTGGCGGCACTTGTGATTGCGGCGCTGCGCTTTATTCCCTTTGAACGTCTTTATCCGCGCTGGCTAAAGCGGCGTTATCTGTGGTCTGCAGCGGTACTATTACTGCTCTTTCAATCGGGTTGGTACGCACTTTCAGAGTACAACTATAACCGTGTAATTCTCGGCACCGCCGGTCGCATCGTTTGGTATATACCCGTGACGGCCCGTGGTACTTTCGAGGGCTTAGGTGTTGCGATCAATCGGCCCGATGGCGCAGAGTTCGATGTGTCCGAATCCGGGGGCAGTATCAACTACCCCGAGACTCCCGATGTTAAATTCGACAAGCCATACAATATCGTGTGGCTAGTGTCCGAGTCATTGCGTGCGGATATGTTGACTCCAGAGTTCATGCCTAATACGTGGGAATTTGCTAAGAACTCACAGCGCTTCCTCAACCACTACAGTGGTGGCAATGGCACGCGGATGGGAATGTTCTCGCAGTTCTATGGCCTATATGGAGGCTACTGGTTCGATTTTCTCTATGCGCACCGCGCTCCTATGCTGGTGGATCTGATACAGAAAAATGATTACTCGATGATGGCCTATACCAGCTCCCGATTCTCTTATCCGGAGTTCGATAAGACCATTTTCGCGAGTCTTCAAGAGGAACAGTTGCAATCCTATACGGAAGGGGCTGGTTGGGAGCGTGACCGCAAAAATGTAACGGACATGCTGCAGTTTGTTGAGAATACGCAGCAACCATTTTTTAGTTTCATGTTTTTCGAATCGGCTCATGCCAATTACTATTTTCCTGAAGAGAGCATTATTCGTGAGGATTACATCGATGATTTCAATTACCTGACCGTCGATATCGAAGAGAATATAGAGCGTATTCGCAATCGCTATATTAACGCGACTCACCATCTGGATAGTCAGTTAGGGCGCGTCTACAAAATGCTAGAGGAGCAGGGTTTGCTCGATAATACGATCGTGGTGGTCACTGGCGATCACGGCGAGGAGTTCATGGAGAAGGGGCGTTGGGGGCACAATTCAACGTTTAGCCAGGAGCAGATTCGAGTGCCAATGCTCATTCATATTCCAGGGCGCGAGCCAGGTGAAACAAGCATTATGACTAGTCATTTGGATATGCCTGCGACTATTATGGCAGCATTAGGCGTTAACGTAGATCCAGCAGATTATAGTTATGGAAGCGATCTGTTTAGCCCGGAATATCGACGGGACTATACGGTAGTGAGCGATTGGCACGGCAATACCTTGATTACGCCAGAGGTGAAGATGGTGTTCAGTAAGAAAGGCGCCGCCTATGACGATGTGACGACATTGTTGAACGATTCGCCGGTTGATCTGAGCAAAACAAACTCGGATTATCGGACGCCTTTGGGCAAGTTTGCGCGTGAGCTTTCGCGCTTTTATCACTAAGTAGAACACGGATTAGAAGGTTTAATCGTTGGTGCGAAATAAATTGAATGATCTAACTGTGATATGCGATACCAACGCGCAGCAACTGTCGAAAGCAGGTTATACAAGCTTCGATGATCTGTGGGATCTTCCTCAAGATTTCGTAGAGCCCGCGAATATTCGTCGTAATGGTTGGAGTGGCGTTTCTACTCTTCAAGTGGCGCATTCGCAGGGCAAAGAGGAAACGTTCTATTTAAAACGTCAAGAGAACCAATCACGCTACTCGCTACGCTATCTCACTGGCGCACTCACGTTTCGATACGAAGCCGATGCCCTGACTATGGCTCGGCAGAGGAACTGGCCTAGCGTAGAGATGGTGGCCTATGGGTTTCGAGTTCAAACCGAGACCGGTGCCTCGCAAGGCCTATTGTTGACCCGCGCGTTAACGCTGCCTACTCTTGCAGATTATGAAGATAAGATATCGGATTGGAGTCTTTATTTGCCCCAATTGCGTCGCATGGGAGAGCAGCTGCTATCCATGCACATGACGGGTTGGCAACACGGGGCCTTGTTTCCCGTGCACGTGTTTATCGAGCTGAGCTCTGGCAATATCTGCCTCATCGATTTTGAGCGTGCCCGCAAGCGTTTGAGTCCTCAGTGGGCAGCCTATGCGGACTTGGTGCAGTTTATTCGCCGCAGCGATTGGTTGCCTGATGAGGCGCTCAACGCTATTGTGCAAAGTCACAAATCAAAAATGCCGCGTATGTTGGACCGCCTACGCAAACGTTTTCCGAAGCGTATTTTCTAATAATAACCTGGAGCCTTTCTCTATGACTGATGAGATCAGTTACGCCCGTGTAAAATCCGATGTCGAATCCGCGCAGTCTTATAGCCAACGCAAACACGACAAACACGAACAAGAAATGGCGATGCTAGTGAAGGCTTTCGCAAAGACAAAGGATGTCAAGAAGGTGCTCGATGCGCCCTGCGGTGTAGGGCGGGCTAGTATCTGGTTAGCGCAGCAGGGCAAGCAAGTTACCGGAATCGACCTTGGTGAGGCAGCCTTAGCACTGGCCAAAGAGCTGGCAGAGAAGGCAGGCGTTAACGCGCAATTCGAGTCACAGGACATCTTTGCCCTGACTTATGCAGATAAGGCCTTCGATGCCACGCTGTGTTTTCGCCTTCTACATCATTTCGAAAGCGAGGCACTGCAGGCGCGCCTTATCGCCGAAATATGCCGTGTTAGCGACCGTTATGTGGTGATGTCGCGTATTTCCCCTACTTCTTTTACCTCGCTGCGCCGGCGTCTGCGTCGAGTGTTCTCTGGTAAAGCGGTCAAACAATACCCCGTTAGCGCTGCGCAGCTCGATGCCGAGTTTGCCAAACACGGTTTTACCTCCTTGGGCAAGGTTGCTCGCTCAGAATTACTGCACTCACTGCAGCTGCATGTGTACATGAGGAAATGAGGTCTGTATAATCGCGTTTTTGTTGATACGTGGAAATCTTATGTTGCGCATTGCTGAAGAAGCTTTGACATTCGATGACGTTCTACTCGTGCCTGCACACTCTACCGTGCTCCCCAAGTCGGTTAACTTGAAGACTCAGTTAACCGCGTCAATCTCCTTGAATATCCCAATGATCTCCTCCGCTATGGATACCGTTACCGAGGCTCGCCTCGCTATCGCCATGGCTCAAGAGGGCGGTCTTGGTGTTATTCACAAGAGCATGAGCGTGGAACAACAGGCCCGTGAAGTCCGGATGGTGAAGAAATATGAGAGTGGGGTTGTTAAAGACCCTATTACTATTGCTCCTACTGCTACCATTAGCGAGCTTATAGCGCTGATGCGAGAGAATGACATCTCTGGCATGCCCGTGGTCCAAGGGCCTAATCTAGTTGGCATAGTGACGAGCCGCGATGTTCGTTTCGAGACTAACTATGATTCGGCCGTCTCTACCATCATGACGCCTAAGCAAGCGTTGGTGACGGTAAAAGAGAACGCCAGTCATAAAGAGGTGAAGGACCTGCTTCATAGACATCGTATCGAGAAGATTCTCGTGGTTAACGATGACTTCGAGCTAAAGGGTCTGGTTACCCTGAAAGATATCCGCAAATCCGAAGATTACCCTAACGCCTGTAAAGACCAATTCGGTCGCTTGCGCGTTGCCGCAGCAGTGGGCACGGGCGCAGACACTGCAGAGCGCGTCGCCGCAATCGTTGAGGCCGGAGTCGATGTCATCGTGGTTGATACTGCCCATGGTCACTCACAGGGCGTAATCGATCAGGTACGTCGCATTAAAGGCCTTTACCCAGATATTCCTGTGATCGGTGGCAATATCGCTACCGCTGAGGCGGCGAAGGATCTCGCTGCGGCCGGGGCTGATGCAGTGAAAGTAGGCATAGGGCCTGGCTCGATCTGTACAACTCGTATCGTTACCGGCGTAGGCGTACCACAAATCAGCGCAGTGTCGAATGTGGCCGAAGCCTTGAAGGACACTGGAGTCTGCGTGATTTCTGATGGTGGTATTCGCTTCTCTGGTGATATCGCGAAGGTGATTGCCGCTGGGGCCCACGTGGTCATGATCGGCAGTCTTCTGGCTGGCTCTGAAGAGGCGCCTGGCGAAGTTGAGCTCTTTCAAGGGCGCAGCTATAAGGCCTATCGAGGCATGGGCTCACTTGGTGCAATGTCACACAGCCAAGGCTCTAGTGATCGCTACTTCCAAGATATTGGTTCGGGTACTGAGAAATTGGTTCCGGAGGGTATCGAGGGGCGTGTTCCCTATAAAGGACCCATGTCGGCAATCGTGCATCAACTCATGGGCGGGCTCCGCTCGAGCATGGGCTACACCGGTTGCGAAGACATGGAGCAGATGCGCACAAAGCCGCAGTTCGTGAAGATCACTGCCTCTGGCATGAGTGAGAGCCACGTACACGACGTCAGTATCACCAAAGAAGCCCCGAATTATCGGATGAGCTGAACCCAAAAGTAGGCAAGATCACCTTGAATATTCATAGCCAGAAAATTCTCATTCTGGATTTCGGTTCTCAATACACTCAACTCATCGCGCGTCGCGTCCGTGAGTTGGGAGTGTATTGTGAGATCTGGGATTACCAGTCTACGCAGGAAGAGATCGAAGCGTTTGCGCCGCAAGGCGTGATCTTCTCCGGAGGGCCCGAGACGGCCACTCTCGCTGATTCCCCACGGGCCCCTGAGTTTCTCCTACAAGGGGGTGGATTGCCGTTGTTGGGCATCTGCTATGGCATGCAGACCATGGCGGAACAGTTAGGTGGCAAGGTTGAGGCTTCTAGTAAGTCCGAGTTTGGTTATGCCAAGGTTGGCCTTTGCAAATCGAGTGCGCTTTTCGATGGCATAGAGGACAGGATAACCGCAGATGGCCTCGCTGAGCTCGACGTATGGATGAGTCATGGCGACAAGGTAGTTAAAGTGCCCGAGGGTTTTGCGACAATCGCCGCCACCGAGAGCGCTCCAATTGCCGCGATGTCCGATGAATCGCGTCGTTTCTATGGCATACAGTTTCACCCCGAAGTGACCCACACCGCTCAAGGCTTGCGTATCTTAGAGCGTTTCGTACGCGAGATTTGCGACTGTGCAGCGCTATGGACTTCTGCGAATATTATCGAAGATGCAATCGCCAAGGTGCGTGCACAAGTGGGCAGCGATCACGTGTTGCTCGGTCTTTCCGGCGGCGTCGACTCCTCCGTTGTAGCTGCCTTGCTGCACAAGGCGATCGGCGATCAATTGACCTGTGTGTTTGTCGACAATGGCTTGCTGCGCCTGAATGAGGGCGAACAAGTCATGGCCACCTTCGCCAAGAATATGGGCGTGAAGGTCATCCGCGCCGATGCCGAAGATCAGTTCCTCGGCGCACTAAAAGGCGTCAGCGATCCAGAGCTTAAGCGCAAAGCGATTGGCAACACCTTCATCGAGATTTTCGATACCGAGGCGAGCAAGATCGACAATGTTAAGTGGCTAGCGCAGGGCACTATCTACCCGGATGTTATCGAGTCGGCCGGTTCCAAGACTGGCAAGGCCCATGTCATCAAGTCGCACCACAACGTGGGCGGCTTGCCCGAAGATATGAAGTTAGGCTTAGTAGAGCCTTTGCGCGAATTGTTCAAAGACGAAGTGCGCAAGATCGGTCTCGAACTGGGTTTGCCTTACGACATGGTCTACCGGCATCCATTCCCAGGCCCCGGCCTAGGTGTGCGCATTCTGGGTGAAGTGAAGAAAGAGTACTGCGACATATTGCGCCGTGCCGATGCGATCTTCATCGAGGAGTTGCACCGTGCCGACTACTACCACAAGACTAGTCAGGCCTTTGCTGTATTCCTGCCCGTTCGATCGGTAGGCGTAGTGGGCGACGCGCGTCGCTACTCTTGGGTTATCACTATCCGCGCTGTAGAGACCATCGATTTCATGACGGCGCGTTGGGCGCATCTGCCCTATGAGCTGCTTGAAACCGTAAGTAATCGCATCATCAATGAGATTGCGGATGTGTCCCGCGTGGCCTACGACATCTCTTCAAAACCCCCTGCCACTATCGAGTGGGAGTGATAGAAAACTCTTTGGGTGGTCATGATTTCTCGTGAAGTCGTGACCACCAACGCAAAACCTCGCTAGCTCAACACCTTCCTGATCTACTCACCAATGCCGTTTTGCAGCGTTTTCGCTTCGACATCACGAGACCCTTGCGCACCCAACAAGCCCATCTTTCGATACCAAAGCTCTAACGGGAACGTTACAAGTGGCGGAATAGACGCCATTACTGCCAGTAGGGTCGCCCACCATGGCCAGCGCAAACGCAGGCCAGCAAAGATGGCAACGAAGAAATACACAATAAAAGCGAAGCCGTGCACGCGCCCGAACAGCCAGACACCTAGTTCTGTGGTCTCTGTTACGTACTTTAAGAACATGCCAATCAGCAATCCAAGCCAGGTGAGCGCTTCTATTCTGGCGACTACGGTAAAGATCATTCGGGTGTTCATTGAGTCTCCTCTCTTTGCGACTGCGGCATGGTTACAGAATTTTAAGAAGGCCGCCAGTGTTCTGACGAAATCGAGCATAGGCTATGCACGCGAGCAAAATCCTGTAATCTACGGGCTGATAACACTAGCTCGAATTACCAAGAGACGGAGAAGAATAATGAGAATAATAGGCCTGATCTGCGTTGCCCTCGTGCTGATCCCATCGATTGCTCAAGCACAACGCCCCATCCGCCCACTGTTGCCACTACGCGCCTATACCTTGCAGGACTACGCGCCAGTCGAGTTCAGAGAGGCGCTGGCCTTGCCTGCCTCCATGGAAGCTGCGTCCTATGCCGGTGTAGCGATGACATTGCAGGGCAATCTCATTGTTCTGAGCCGCAGCACACCCCCTTTCCTAGAATTCGATCCTGAGGGGCGTTTCGTACGTGGCTTTGGTGCGGACGACCTGTTGCGTCGAGCCCATGGTATGTCCATCGATAAGTCCGGCAATATGTGGGTAACAGATGTTGCGGATCACCTGGTGATGAAGTTGGATCGAGATGCCAATGTACTGATGACTCTGGGTACTAAAGGGGAGGCGGGGGAGTGGGACGAAGGCGCCGGCATGCGCTTGTTAAACGAGCCTAATGACGTGGCGCTGGATTCTCAGGGCAACATTTATGTTGCTCAGGGCCATGGCGGTAATACTCCAAGAGTGATGAAGTTCAACTCGGCGGGGGAGTTCCTCGCGCAATGGGGGAGTCGTGGCTACGGGCCAGGTGAGTTCGTGGCGGCCCATGCCATTGAGATCGATGCCAACGATGTGCTCCATGTGGCAGACCGCGAGAACATGCGCATTCAGCGTTTCGACACCAGTGGCAATTTGCTGCGTGAATGGAAGTTCGATGCGATGGTCTGTGCAATCTATCTACATGAAGACGGCTATATGTACATCACCACCGGATTCGACGGAGAGCTAGCCAAGGTGGATATGGAGGGCAATGTACTTGGCGCTATTGGCAGCCCGGGCACCGGCAACGGTCAGTTCGGCGAGGCCCATGCCTTGACTGTCGACGCACAAGGCAATGCCTATATCGCAGACGTGATCAATCGGCGAGTGCAAAAGTTCGCAAAGACACAGAATCCGTAGTGCAAAGTGGCTTCATCTGCATATCGATAAAATTCTTGGATCATTGTCGAGATGCCTAAGGTGCCAATGATTGGAGTGATATTTTTCAATGAGTTTAAACGGCAGTTGAGCGATAAAAAGACACAGGGAGCTTTAACGGATGGCGCGGCGTTCAGTAGCCGCTGCGACTCTTTTTTCTGAGCCTGTTTCGACCGCGCATTTGTTGTAAGCTAGCGACTTTCCATTCACCAAAAACGCGGAGAGTAGAACGATGTCACTCAGAATTAATGATGTAGCGCCGAATTTTACGACAGACTCAACTGCAGGGCAGATTACCCTGCATGATTGGATTGGCGATTCCTATGCCATCTTGTTTTCTCACCCAAAAGATTTCACTCCTGTGTGCACGACCGAGTTCGGCGCGGTTGCACAATTGGCTGGGGAGTTCGAGAAGCGTAATACGAAAGTAATGGGCGTTTCCGTGGACAGCGTGGAAGAGCATAAGAAGTGGAAGCGAGACATAGAGGCATTCGCTGGCGCACCCGCAAATTTCCCCATCATCGACGACACCTCCTTACAGGTCGCTAAGCTCTATGACATGTTGCCCGCCGATGCCTATCTGCCCGATGGTCGCACGCCAGCCCATAGTGCTACGGTCCGTACGGTGTTCATTATCGGACCAGACAAGAAGGTTCGCTTAATGATCTCTTATCCGATGTCTGTAGGCCGCAACTTTGCGGAGATTCTGCGTGCGCTTGATGCGATACAGATTACAGATGGTGCACCCATTGCGACCCCTGCTAACTGGATACCGGGCAAGGATGTCATAGTCGCTCTTAGTCTAGATGACGCTGCGGCCAAGGCTAAATTCGGCGAACTCGACATTAAATTGCCGTATTTACGCTACGCCAAGGCCCCTAAATAAAAAGTCTATGGGCAATCGTGCCTCTGTAGTGAATATCGATTTAGCGGGCGAGCGTCAGTTTTGATGGCTGCGCTTGCCCGTTTGTTATGAAAGGATACCCACTATGGCGGCGAGATTTACAAAAAAAACAAGAAGATAAGGAAGAATCCTTGACAAGATTCTACTCAAATCAATAGAATCGGGTCCACGCTACATTTCGTTCTGTTTGCACAGGGTCGGATTCGCACTGCAACTAATCCGCTGTAAACAGGTCAGATAACAAAAAAACCGTATCTTGTAGGATGGCCGACATGCCCAAAATCGCCCTCATCGTTCTGACGTCTATTATTACCCTATCTACAGGTATTGCTCAGGCGCAAACACTGAAAGGCTCTCGGAATTCGATGGAGCGCCAGTATCAGGTAGCCTTGCAGAACGGCTATGGCTTCGCGCAAACAGCATCCTACGTCAAAGAATTTGTGACCACCGGCGATCTGGTTCGCGTTAACGCCAACCGCCATTTCGAACTGCACGACGTCTCCTTCCCCTACGCTAGACCCCCAGTAAAGAATTTCATCGAACAAATTAGCTCACAATACTTTGCAAATTGCGGCGAGAAGCTCACCGTTACTAGCCTTACCCGCCCTATAGATAAACAGCCTAATAATGCCGCAAGCGATTCTGTGCATCCAACTGGCATGGCTGTGGATTTGCGTATTCCTCCACTGGGCAAATGCCGCTCTTGGCTCGAGCGCACGTTACTTTCTATGGAGTTAGCAGACGTATTAGACGTAACCCGTGAGCGTCACCCTCCGCATTACCATGTAGCCGTTTTCCCAGAAGTCGTACACGCCTTAGCCGATAATAGCTCTACCAGCGATCATGAGTACGTAGTACGTCGTGGCGACTCTCTCTCCCGCATCTCTACTATTACTGGCGTTTCAGTCGCGCAGTTGAAGGCCAGCAACGGTCTGCGCAATGACATGATTATCGCCGGTCAGAAACTCCAGATCCCTGCTGCGGCAAGCAAGCCAATCAACACCTCACGCGCAAACGAGGTTGCCTCTTACGCCGAGCTCAGTCATCGCGTGCGTCGTGGTGACACATTGTGGCGTCTGGCGAAGCGTTATGGCACGACAGTCGATGCGATTAGTAAAGACAATGACCTAGCAGGCGACGCACTGCAGATTGGTCAGGTACTGAAAGTCACTAGCAACCGCAACTCCCTATAAGATTCGACCTGAACTGGCGGGGCTTGGTCTTGCCTAATTTCGAGCTCGCGCATGTCCGGCACACAATCCCATGAGTACTGGATGGAGCAAGCCATCGCCTTGGCCGAACAGGCTGCTCAAGTGGGCGAAGTGCCCGTCGGGGCTATCGTAGTCTCTCCCCAAGGTGAATTGCTCGGCTCCGGCTTCAACCAACCCATTCGTAGTCATGACCCAAGTGCCCATGCCGAAGTTATGGCGTTGCGAGACGCCGCGGCACGCATAGCCAATTATCGGCTGCCAGGTTGCCAACTCTATGTCACGATCGAGCCCTGCACTATGTGCGTAGGCGCGATGGTACACGCGCGAATCGAACGCGTGATTTATGGTGCGGCAGAGCCACGCTTCGGTGCCGTTGAAAGTGGTCGACGCCTCTTGGATGAAGGGGGGTTCAATCACCGCCTTCAGTATCTTGGGGGCATACTCGCTCCGCGCTGTTCCCAGTTGATGCGTGACTTCTTCAAAGGCCGCAGATAGTAAGGCTAAGGTGGAACTAAAGGTTGAGTTTCGGCTCTAATGGAAGTACCGTTGCTGGGCTTATAAAAGCGTCTTTAGTCGCAATTTGGTCCCTATCAAAACAACCTGTTTGGCTGACATTAGAAAGATAATCAATGCGGAACAGACTTATTAAAAATCCATTCTCTTCATCACAGTTGCAAGGACACATCGTGTTCCGCGCGATCGCATACATTGTTGCCGCTGTTCTACTGACTTCCTGCGTTGTGGTCGAAACCCCATATCGTGCCTATGACGGTGATGAGCGACCTAGCTCTGAGCTCGCTCTAGTGCGTGGCGACTACTTCTATCGCAAGGATTGGCTCAATAGCTATGTCGATGCAGTGCGCTTTCAGAGGGTTGACGGCCACGTAATAGAGAACTCGCGTGCTTGGGACGAGGTCTTGGTAAGCCCTGGCGAGCTCGAAGTAGAGGTGTACTATTACTGGGATATGGGTGCTCGCATGGGACTCGCCCCTGCGATTGCTAGTTACGCCTCCTCGCGGGAGACTGTAAGCCGCACACTTACCTTTAATGCCGAGCGTGGCAAAATCTATAATGTAAAGGCCGCACCCAAACTTAGCGGTAGCCCGGGCGATATCACCTCGCTCGACTATGTGGATTTCTGGATCGAAGACAGCGAAGGACGCATCGTCCTTAGTCGAGCCGAAGGGCGCTTCCAGCAGGCCCCTTAAGCCATTCTTGGCTAAATTAGGCCTGACTTTTCTGCCTCGTATCAAGTATCATTGCCAGCCTTAAGAACCCGCACTTAACCCTACTCAAGGCCCTTGCTAACGATGCTAGTTTTGCCCGGTGTATCGGCACTCTCTGCCTTTAAAAATGCCAAACTCCTCGCCACTATCCAGTCCCGCATACCCGCGGTGGATGCGCTAAACGCGCGTTTTATTCATTTTGCAGATTGCGATGAAGCACTCGAGCCTGCAGAGTTGGATCTTATCAACGCCTTGCTCGATTATGGTTCGACCACGCAATCGAGTATCGACACTAGCGCCTTGGATGCACAGTTGCGTGTTGTGGTGCCGCGCCCTGGGACGATCTCTCCCTGGTCGAGTAAGGCGACTGACATCATGCATAACTGTGGCCTTAAGAAGGTGCGCCGCATTGAGCGAGGCATCGCTTATCGAATTGAATCCAAGCAACGGCTCGATATTACACAGATCGCTATACTCGATACCCTGCTGCATGACCGCATGACACAAGCGGTCTTGCCAGATTTTGATGCAGCGCTTAGTTTGTTCGAACGAGCGCAGCCGCGGCCAATGCAGGAAGTCGATATATTGGGTCGTGGCGAGATCGCCCTGTCCGAGGCCAACAAGAGTTTGGGTTTGGCGTTGGCTCAAGACGAGATCGAGTATTTGTATGAAAGCTTCAATCATCTCAACCGCAATCCTAACGACATCGAATTGATGATGTTCGCTCAGGCCAACTCCGAGCACTGCCGACACAAGATATTCAACGCGACATGGACTCTAGACGGTGAACGCCAGGAGCATTCCCTGTTTGGAATGATCCGCAATACTCACGCGAAGTCTCCCAGCAATGTGCTCTCTGCCTATAGCGACAACGCGGCTGTGATGACCGGCAGCGTAGCGGGGCGCTTCTTTCCCGATCCGCAGACTAAGCAATACGGCTATACACATGAGCCGATCCATATTTTGATGAAGGTGGAGACCCACAACCACCCGACGGCGATAGCGCCGTTCCCAGGCGCAGCTACCGGCAGTGGTGGTGAGATACGCGACGAAGGTGCCACTGGGCGTGGCTCTAAGCCAAAGGCTGGTCTAGCGGGGTTTAGTGTCTCGAACCTGCGCATCCCCAGCTTGCCACAGCCTTGGGAAGAAGAGGACTTCGGTCGTCCGGCGCATATCGCCTCGGCCCTGGACATTATGATCGAGGGGCCAGTTGGCGCCGCGGCGTTTAATAACGAGTTCGGTCGCCCTAATCTGTGCGGCTATTTCCGCACCTATGAAGAGCGCGTTGACAGTGGTAACGGCAATGAGCTGCGTGGCTACCACAAGCCCATTATGATCGCTGGCGGGCTGGGTAATATCCGCGAACCCCATATTGAAAAGGGTGAGATACCCGTAGGCGCCAAACTCATCGTACTGGGTGGGCCGGCGATGCTGATTGGTCTTGGCGGTGGCGCTGCCTCCTCCATGGCGGCGGGTGCAAGCAGCTCGGATCTGGATTTCGCCTCTGTACAGCGCGAGAACCCGGAGATGGAACGCCGCTGTCAGGAAGTAATCGATCAATGTTGGCAGCTGGGCGAGCGTAACCCGATCGTATTCATTCATGACGTTGGCGCCGGTGGGCTCTCCAACGCACTGCCAGAGCTCGTTAAAGATGGCGGCAGAGGCGGGCGCTTCTCACTGCGGGATATTCTCAACTTAGAGCCGCAGATGTCGCCATTAGAGATCTGGTGTAACGAGGCGCAGGAGCGCTATGTGCTTGCAGTAAGCCCTGAGGATCTTGCGCTATTCAAGAGCCTATGCGCGCGCGAGCGTTGTCCCTTTGCAGTAGTCGGTGAGACTACGAAAGAGGACCACATCGAGTTGATAGATACCCATTTCAATAATAAGCCTATCGACCTGCCAATGAGTGTGTTGTTCGGTAAGCCACCGCGCATGCACCGCGAAGCCACCTCTATTAGTGGTGTGGCAGTGGAGTTGGCCACCGAAGAGATCGAGTTAGCGGAGGCGGTGAGCAGAGTGCTGAGTCTACCCGCTGTGGCGAGCAAGAGCTTTCTGATAACCATCGGCGATCGTTCCATCACCGGAATGGTGACCCGCGACCAGATGGTAGGTCCTTGGCAGGTGCCGGTTGCTGATGCGGCAGTAACTGCTGCCTCCTTACAGGGTTATTGTGGCGAAGCCATGGCCATGGGGGAGCGCACGCCAGTGGCATTGCTCGACGCCCCAGCCTCGGCGCGCATGGCCATCGCCGAAGCGGTCACTAATATTGCCAGCGCCTCGATTGCCAATATCACAGAGATCAAACTGTCCGCGAACTGGATGGTTGCGGCAGGGCATCCCGGTGAGGATGCGAAGCTCTACAATGCGGTCAAGGCCGTAGGCATGGAGCTGTGTCCGGCCCTAGGCATTTGCGTACCAGTGGGTAAAGACTCGATGTCGATGCGCATGGTGTGGGACGAGGCTCAAGAGAGCAAGAGTATTACTGCCCCCATGTCCTTGGTGATTTCCGCCTTCGCTCCAGTTACGGATATTCGCAAGACGGTGACGCCGCAACTGCGCACCGATCAGGGTGAGACAGATTTGCTCTTGATCGACCTCGGCCATGGTAAAGATCGCATCGGCGGTTCTGCACTGGCGCAAGTGTATCGCGAGATCGGCTGCACACCTCCGGACCTAGACAATCCTCAAGACCTTAAGAACTTCTTCGCGCTGATTCAACAACTCAATAAAGAGTCTATGTTGCTGGCCTATCACGACCGCTCCGATGGTGGCGTGTTTACGACCTTGGCAGAGATGGCCTTCAGTGGCCACACCGGTATCGATATTCAGGTTGCGGAACTGTTAGACGATAGCGGCAAAGATCCTGTGCGTGCACTGTTCAGCGAGGAAGTAGGCGCCGTCATTCAGGTACGCCGCGAACAGCTCAATACTGTGTTGCAACTCGTAGAGCAACACGGCCTTTCTGACTGTACGCGCCTGATCGGTAGCCCGAATAAGCGCGATGAAGTGCGTGTACTCAATGGTGGCAAATTGATATTCGAAACCAGTCGAGTTCAGTTGCAACGACTCTGGAGTGAGACGAGCTATCAGATTCAAGCGATGCGAGATAACTCCGATTGCGCGAAGCAGGAATTCGACAATCTTTTGGACGTCGAAGATCCAGGGCTAAACGTGGCGCTGAGCTTCGATTTAAACGAAGACATCACTGCGCCCTTTATCAATGTAGGTGCGAAGCCTCGGGTCGCGGTGCTGCGAGAGCAGGGAGTGAATGGTCAGGTTGAGATGGCTGCAGCCTTCGATCGAGCACGCTTCGAGGCAGTGGATGTCCATATGACTGACCTGCTCTCAGGGCGGGTATCTCTAGAAGAGTTTAATGTGTTGGTAGCCTGTGGTGGCTTCTCCTATGGTGACGTACTAGGCGCCGGCGGAGGATGGGCAAAGACGATTCTACACAACGACAAGATGCGTGCTGCCTTCGCAGACTATTTTGCGCGTGAAAGTACCTTATCTCTTGGGGTCTGTAATGGCTGTCAGATGTTCTCGTTCTTACACGAATTGATTCCCGGTGCGCAGAATTGGCCGCGCTTTGCGCGCAATCAGTCCGAGCAGTTCGAGGGCCGTACGACATTAGTTCAAGTTGGTGATTCGGCGTCTGCTTTCCTCTCGGGCATGGTGGGTTCGCGCTTCCCGATTGCGGTGGCCCACGGTGAAGGTAAAGCGGAATTCGCTGTGTCTGGCCAGTTGGAGGCGTTTGCAGGCAGTGGCAATATTGCCCTCAACTATGTCGACAACTATGGCAAAGTCACAGAACAGTATCCACAAAACCCTAACGGCTCTCCCATGGGAATCGCGGGCGTATGTAGCAGCGATGGTCGCGTCACTATAATGATGCCGCACCCCGAGCGCGTCACACGCGCAGTGCAGAACTCCTATCGACCAGATGATTGGAGTGAAGATGCGCCAAGCTTGCGTCTATTCCGCAATGCGCGTCGCTGGTTAGGCTAAAGTCCATGTATAAACTGTGCTGCTACATCCCCGAAAGTCATGTAGAGGCAGTCAAGACTGCATTGTTCGAAGCAGGTGCTGGTCGAATCGGGAATTACGAACACTGTGCCTGGCAGGTGTTAGGGCGGGGGCAGTTTCGCCCACTAGCGGGCAGTAAGCCCTTCATCGGCGCGCAAGATGCGTTAGAGACTGTTGCAGAGTATCGCGTTGAGATGGTCTGTGCAGAAGGAGTCATTGCAGATGTGATCAACGCACTAAGGCAAGCTCACCCTTATGAGGAGCCTGCCTTTGACGTCATACGAGTCGAGGACTTTTAAGTCTCGTCGTTCAATTGCACTTTCATCTCGCCGACACCCACGCTTAGCTCCACGCGATGATGGCCGTTGCCAAAGCCATAACTCTCCTCAGAGACCATAGCCCGTTTGCTTACAGTGTCATTTGCGCCTTGGAGTACGGCACTGCCAACGCCTGCAGAGGCATCGACACGGCCAACATAACTGCGTACCAAGCTAATATCTCCGGCGCCCACCCCGACTTCAACTTCAAGCTCAGTATCGGCAAATTCCGCAGTGATTTGCCCAACTCCTAGCTCGATATGAGTGCGCGCAACGCTCGGCATCTCAACTCGCCAATGCGCTTTCACATGATCGAGATCATCCTCATTGAGTCGTAGGCTGAGGCGATCACCGCGAACTCGGTCTTCGATCTCTATGTCCTCGACACTGCGTTTGTTGAAAACGAAATAGCGGCGCGTACCTTCAAGCTCTAACTCAACGCGCAACTCCTTACCGTCGGTGTGTAGCACTTCCATGGTGCCGATGCCGCCTTCTATGTAGATCTCGTTGATATCGGTGAGGGAATAGCTATAGGAATGGGTGACTTCATCTTCTGAGGCCAATGCCGTCAAGCTTAGAGTGCTAGCCGCTAAAGCCGCTATCGCGAATGCTTTCTTGTTCATTATGAGTTTCCTTTGTAAGAGACACAGTGAATATAGCAATGCGTATGCCAATATTTAATTACGATTAAATACAGTGGCTTGCGAAGTTTTTAAGCGCGACAACGTGGTAATTTGGTGATTCTCACCACTAGTTTTGGTGGCTATGACTAACTAACTGTGTAGATAGCTGTCTCTCAGTTGAATACTCCAAATTGAACATTCGAACTGGGAAAAGTGCTTTTTTGCGGTCTTCGAAGTATTGCTGAAGGGTGATCTTCACTACAGTAAAGGCGAGCTCGTCCCAAGGCACTTCGTGCTCCTCGAATAGGGCAACTTCTAGGCTCTCGATGCCGGCTGCGAAGCTAGGCTCTCTTAGCTCTGTTAGGAAGAACCAATACACTTGATTGATATAGGGAAGATTAAAAAGCGTATACAGTCGGCAATCTTGCGCATGAACTATCGCCTTAGCTTCTTCTGCTGTTTCTCGAATTGCCCCCGCTAAGGTCGTCTCGCCATTTTCCATGAAGCCAGCGGGCAAGGTCCATTTGCCAAGTCGCGGTTCAATTGCCCGTTTACAAAGCAAAACTTTATCGCCATATACCGGCAAGGTTCCTACAATGTTATTAGGGTTCTGGTAAAACACGACATCGCACTGCAGGCAGCAAAAGCGAAGTTTGTCGTCACCACTGGGAATGTGGTGAGTAATAGGTCCTGCGCAGTGCTGACAAAACTTCATAGGGCTTCACTTCGAGAACTCAGCAATCAACGACTGCAGCCTCTGCTGAGAGGCGGCAGTGCGCGATTGCTGCTTGTAATTACTGCGCTTGGGAGGCTTCCCAATCTTGTCGTCTGGCCCCAGCCAGAATGCCGGGCATGGCGTAATTGCCTTCGTGACAAGCATATTCATACACGGAGCCGTCGGTGGCATGGTAGCTCAATTCTGCTGTCCATGCTTGGCTGTAAAGATTCTCGTCCTCGACGGTGAAACGATACACAATCTCGGTATCTGAATAGCGTGAGAAGCGCTCGGTAAACTTGCCGTCTGCAGTAATTGGGATCGAGCTCTGCGCCATCTGCTCGGGATTAATATTGATTGTCTCGACTACCAGTTCACCGTTTTCATACCAGCCACGAGAATCGCCTAGCCATTGTTGCAGTACAGCAGGACGTGCATTGGCCCGGGCTTCGGCGGCGGACGCATAGAGGGGGATGATGCGTGCGTCATGGACCATCTCAATGAGTATCATCACATAGTCATCGGTCTGCACGAATTGATAGGTGCTGTTGTAGAGCGTGCCCATCATACCAGGGCCGGAAGTATTGCCGAAGCCGAGTAGGCAGCGCTCGGCCAATGGCAGCGCTTCTGGACCGGAAGTGTCCCCCACTCCAGTCAAATAGCGAGAACCGAAACTACGACGCTCAAGACCAACAGGATTATCTACTCGCGGTATCTGGCCGTTCTCTGGATTTATGATGTAGGAGCTGCGGTACTCCCCTTTGACCAACGCAAGGGTGGAGCCAGGGTCGACCCAGAAATCGTTATAGGCACGGAGTCCAAAGTCTATTGATCCTGCGGCAGGCGCCGCCCCGGGGGTGCTTGCCTCTGGAGCCTCAAATTCGCCGACAGGGAGGCCGGCGATAGAGGTATTGGCTGCTATCACTTGCGCCTCATCGGCAGTGACGATAAGTTTTTCCACGTCGCGAGGACGAGTCAGCCCAGTAAGAGATGCATTAGTCCAAATTCCTTCGAGATCAGGAATCGTGGCCTCTTGCGCCACAGTTTGGGAAGAGACGAGGCTGATAGCAGCGCCTATTAATGCTGATCGAGCAACGAGCGATTTTACAGTGAACATAGTGACTCTCCTGTTCGTAGCTCGTACCGCTCGCCTCGGCTACATTTTTATTCAGAGCTTTCTTCTAAAAGGTATCCCTGTCTGTAGCAATAGTAAAGCCCTAGGGAACGAGCAGTCGGATGATGCCGTCGTGCTTGTTCAACAGGTATACCTGATTTTCTGGGCCGTAGCCGAAGCGCAGGTCCGCACGCCCAGCAACATCGGCATTCTCCGCGGCGTTCTTTTCTTGAACGACCTGAAGGAAAGTCTTAGTAGCACCGCCATCATTAAGGAGGATGCGGCGAATCGATGCTTGGCCGCCACTGTGCTGGTCATCTGCGCCGACATAGAATAATTCACCACTGGGGTTGTCGCCAAAGATTACTTTGTTTTGCAACGCCGAGATCGCGTCGCTGCGGTAGATGACGATACCCGTTACTGCGACTTGGCGCTGGAATAATGGATCTGTGTGGTCGTATTCCGCGATTGGCCATGTCAGGCCCGCCTCACTTTGTGGGTTCTCCATATCTACTTTGCCACTGACGTACTTGTAGCTGCCCTCCCATGTGTTCCAACCTAGATTGGCACCAGCGGTTACAGGGCTGATCTCTTCGATTTGATTCTGGCCGATCTCAGCCAAGAGAATTCCGCCTGTTTGGGCATCCCAATTGAAGCGTTGTGGGTTGCGTACTCCATAGGCGTAAATCTCGCCTAGGGTATTGTCATTGCTATCATTGACGAAAGGGTTACTGCTGGGTATGCCATAGTGCCCGTTGTCACTGTTTGTTCCGAGCGGATCGATGCGCAATATTTTGCCGAAACGATTGGAAAGATCTTGACCCACATTCATCGGGTCGCCTCCGCTGCCGCCATCGGCGAGTCCAACATAAAGTAGGCCGAAGTCCTCGTCACCTGGCATTGCCAATGGGTTGAACGCGATTTGACTACCGTTATGGTTTGGGAAGGGCTGGGCGGCGCGGAAGATCTCGCGAGGTGCACTGCCATCATACTGCGTGGCGGATGCATCGTTTGCACTCCACTCTAGTAAGACCGTGTCCTGTGAACGGCGAGTACCGCCGGAGATGAAATCTGGGTTTACGTCGGTGTTCGAAGTATCGGCATAGGTATAGAACTTGCCATACCCCGGCGTGCCCATCTGGTTAAATTGAGGGTGGAAGGCGAAACTTTGCACACCACGCTCGCTGCCTGCAGAGATCACCTGTACCTGCCACTTTGGCGCATTGATATTCACGTAGAGTGTTACATTGCTGCCATCGGCGTTCATGCCGTAGAGCTCGCCTGTCATAGCGCTAACAAAGCGTCGACCGCTGCCGAGTTCTGTCACCATGTGCATCAGGCGTGGTGCGAAGCCAGCATCGTCGTTAGGGATGCGAGCGTACTCAATGAAGTTGACAGTGATAACCTCGGCAGTGGACTCAATGGGTGTAGGAAACGGATCGGTGCTGAGGGTTTGCGCGAGCGCGGCGCTAGTGCTCAATGCCATAAGGCCGGTGATGAGGTGTCGAATCATGATGAATCTCCGCAAGTGTTATCTGGGTATAGGCGCGAGCGCAAAAGCGAGGTATGCCGAAGCCGCTATTGTACAACAGGGTATCTTGGCTCGCCTCGGGCTGGGCAGGGCATCTGTCGCGGCTTAACAGCCGGTGGTAGGTTTTGTTTCTAAGACCAAGGCCAGAGCTGGTGGTGTGGACTCGTTCGGCGCACAGGCTAAGCTAGGAGAGTTTGCAAGGGCACCAGCCTCGATCTCGGGTGCTTGCAATTTTAAGTGTGCGAACAGCGCGCGGCCGTTGTCTGCAATAGGGCGAAGGGGGCTGTCTGCATCTTTTGTGGCGGGCATAATCTTCATGCGCACTGTTGCGCGCACGTTGCCACCGATGACAGTTACTTGCTCGTTGTGCTCATCTACACTGACTACGATATCGCAATGAGTTCTTGCGCCAACACCTAGCTGAGCGCGGCGCTCTTCAATGTTTCGATAGGCAGGGCGGCTGCCGCGACATAATAGATCGCCAGGCACTATGGTCTGAACCCCCATGGGGTAGGCACGGTAGGCAGCTATTGGGTCTTGTGTGTCACTCGCGACGATCGCTTGGTCGATATAGCTGTGGTGCGCAATCGCGCGTTTGAACTGATTATTGTCTGCAAGCCCGCCCTCACACATCACCCATGAGATGAACGCGGCGGACCAAGCATCTCGCCAACGTGCCCCCATACCAGACTCTGACCATGCGGCGTTCTGGCGTTGCACAATCCAGTCGCTATTAGGAGTTGCCGCCCAATAGCCTGCAATAGAGGTGGCGAGGCGTTCGCTTTCTGCGGCTGTCATTCGAGGATAAACGAAGGGGCGTCTTGGCCCTGTTTCCTGTTGCACGATCTCCCTTGCCTGCAAATCTGTGCTGTAACCGAAATAGGCCCACTCCTGCACGGCTGTATCGACAATTCGGCGCCGAACTTGATCTAAGGGGAGGGCGCGACACGAGCGGTCGATGACACGCAAAGTACCGGGATCACCCTGCACGCGTTCGGACGGAGGGCGAACGTCTAGAATCGAACGGGGAAGTCGCTCTAGGGATTCATTGTTCTGCGCATGCAAAACGGGAATGATGGCGCAAACAAGGGCGAATATGAGTAAAGATTTGGACGCGAAATTCAAGTCATTGCCCCTAGGCTCGGCTATCTTGCGCTAGGGCCGCGGCTGCGACCCTACGCAAAGGATGCGACCGGGATTAGATACGATTGATTTCGCAGTGTAACCGGAATTTCTTGGAAGTGATAAAGGCTTCCACGTCGCGAAGACGCGTTTCAGCCTTCTTGAATACCTCTGAGCATTCTTGCATCGACATTGCGATGCTTGCTTCTGTCTCTTTGCTACTCTTGGAGCTGCTTTGCTGACTCATCTCGGCCATATCGTCAGCCATGTCGGACTCGTCTGAGTAACCAGCTTTATCTGCACGGCCCTTTCGGCGCGCCTTGCGGCCACGTTTATAGCCACGTCGTGGGGTTTCGGGGTTGCGCTCTAAGACGATCCAGCACACGCAGTAGGCGAAGAAGGTGAATGGGCCGAATATAAAGAAAGACAGTAGCGTGAGTAGGCGGACGGAAAAGGTCCCGACCTCTAGGTAGTCGGCAATGCCGCTACACACACCTGCAATGCGTGAATCATAGGGGTTGCGATAAATCGCCTTGCGAAAATCGACGTTGCGGAAATGCTCCGCTGTCTTCGAGTCAGTGACGAAATTGTGTACCTTGCCATCTTGGTTGCCCTGTTTGAGCCACCAGTATGCGACGAAGTAGACCAGAATTAGGGTTGGCCAGGTTAGGCAGGCCAGCAGGGCGATGATGCGTATCACCACTGTCGGAACCTCTAGATAGTCGGCCAGACCAGCGCAGACACCAAGGAAGCGCTTATTCTCGCGGTTAAGCGTGAAACGATTACTCTTGGCGTTCATGTTGCTCCCTCCAATCTGGCACTTCAGAGTCGAGAATGGACTCGAGTGTGTCGATGCGGTTGCTCAATGACTTGGCCATCGTCGACAGCTCACGGATGTCATATTCAGTATCGGTAGAGAGCTTGACCTTCTTCTCTCGGCGCTGATAGAGGATAAACATCCACAGTGTTATGAAGCCTCCTATTATAGAGATGAGAGAAATTGCGAATGTAAAGAAGTCCATTGGCAGTGCCCTTTAACGATGCTGGTTTTACTTGCTTAGTTTGTTCTTGATGTCTTGCAGTTCTTGGTCAATCTTCTCACTACGAGCCAATTCATCAAACTCGCTGTGCAAATTCTTGCTCTCATTATTCATGATCTCGACCTGGCCTTCCATTAGGTCGATTTTCTTTTCGTAGTACTCGAACTTGTTCATTGCACTGTCGATATTGTAATTGTGTAGCTGCCGATTGACGTCGACACGAGACTGGGTAGCGGTTGTGCGCATCACAATCGTTTTCTGACGAGCGCGGGCGTCGTTGAGCTTAGCCTGCAACTGATCGATCTCATTGCTGAGTTTATCTAAAGTCTCGTCCAATTTGTGCATTTCATTGTCGAGCATCTCGATTGTGACGTTAATACTAGCGCGTTCCACCAATGCCGCCTTGGCTAGATCTTCTCGTTCCTTGCTCATGGCGAGCTCGGCTTTCTTCTGCCAATCGTCTGACTGCTTGCGCAGTTGCTCAGCACGGCGATGGAGGGTTTTCTTCTCGGCAATCACTTTAGCCGTGCCACTACGTACCTCGACAAGAGTTTCTTCCATTTCCTGAATCACCATGCGGATCATCTTCTCGGGGTTTTCGGCCTTGTCGAGCAAGGAGCTGATGTTGGAGTTGATGATGTCTGACAAGCGTGAAAATATGCTCATTTGCCTTATATCCTCTGTTTGAACCGAACTTAGTGAAATTAAATCGAGCTTTTCCTGCGTATGGCAGGGTAAAAGCAGAATGCGTGCCAAAACTAAAAATATTTTTAAGTTATTGAATATATTGAATTTAAAATTTTAGCTGCATTTAAGAAAGCCGCTAGAATGGTGAAATTGCGCAACTAGTGGTATTTTTCGCAAATCATAAATTTCGGCCATGTCTGCAAGACAAGGGACCATGCTATGCCACCAGAGATGTCTGCTCCACGGATGATAGGCGAATCCGCTGTTTTTCTTGAGATGCAGGAGCACGTATCGCAAGTAGCACCGCTGAACAAACCCGTCTTAATAGTCGGGGAGCGCGGCACTGGCAAGGAGCTCATCGCCGCTAGGCTGCATTATCTATCCAAGCGTTGGGAGCAGAATTTCCTCAAGATTAATTGTGCCGCATTCAGCGACTCTCTATTAGAGGCTCAGCTTTTCGGGCATGAGGCGGGGGCGTTCACTGGCGCCACTGGCCAGAAGAAAGGCTACTTCGAACGTGCCGACGGTGGCACCTTATTTCTTGATGAACTGGCCAACACGCCTATGGCCGTGCAAGAGAAGATTCTACGTATTATCGAATATGGGGAATTTGAGCGTTTGGGCGGTAACCAGACCTTGAAAGTAGAGGTGCGTATCGTTGCCGCGACCAATGAGGACCTGCCTAGTCTTGCGCGCAAGGGCAAATTCCGTGAAGACCTGTTAGATCGTCTAGCTTTCGATGTCATTACGCTGCCGCCGCTGCGCGCTAGGGCCGAGGATGTAATGATCCTAGCTCAGCATTTTGCGGTAGGCATGGTCAAAGAGATGGGGGGCGACTATTTTCACGGTTTTAACGGCAATATGGAACGGATGCTGTTAACTCATACTTGGCCCGGCAATGTGCGCGAATTGAAGAACGTTGTGGAGAGAGCGGTCTACCAATGCCCCGATAGACAAATCTCACGCCTCGTGTTTAATCCTTTCGAATCTCCCTTTCGGCTCGCACAAAGTGGACCTGTTCCGAGTTCCACGCCCCCTTCAAATGAGGACGGCGCTACCTTGGATAGTGCGCCCATACCAGATATCAGTGATGCAGAGACTCTAGATTTCATAAAGCATATTCAGAGCTACGAGATTGATATTCTTAAGCAGGCGATGAAGCGCTCGCAGTTTAATCAACGCAAGGCTGCAGAGTTCCTGCAAATGAGTTACCACCAGTTGCGGGGTTATTTACGCAAATACGACCTGTTAGGCTGAACGAGAGCCTTTGCAAACTAAGTGTGTGCAACACAGAGGCTAAGTTCGAAGATGGAGTTTCAGTTCCCCGCAATCAACTACCTGTACTTACGGGCAGGCACACTCGCTTTAGTCTTAAGAGTCATCAGCCATGGCCAGGGCGATGATCGCAGCAGTCGCTATTGGAATGCTGTGCTGCTGAGTTTTGTTATCTGGACCATGGGCGAACTCCTCGCCAATATTGGGACGACGCTGCAATGGCAATTAGCCTTTCAACGTCTCGTCTATCTTGGGGTAATCACTGGCATTGTGAGTTGGTTATTGTTCGCGATTCACTTCTCCGGCAATCAAAGTTGGTTGACCCCACTCAGCGTAACGGTAATTTTAATTGTGCCCGCCGCAAGTCTGCTATTGGTGAGTACGCTGGAGTGGCATCAGTTATTTTACTCCGCTGTCAGGCTGGTGAATCGCAACGATTACTACGTGCTCGAATTCGACTATGGTGTCGCGTTCTGGGTACAGATTTTTTTGTGCAGTTATTTATATACGTTGACAGGATCAGTGCTATTGATTGCCACTAGCTTGCGCCAAGCTAGTCTCTACCGAAACCAAAGCCTACTCATTGTGATTGCAGCGGTGATCCCTTTAGCAGTGAACATTTTATATGTGTTTGGGGTTGATTTTTCCGGAGGCTTCGACCCGACCTCTTTGTTCTTCGTATTTAGTGCGATTTTGATCACCATTGCCACTCGACATTACTACTTTCTGCGCGTAGCGCCAATGGCGCGTGACCTAGTATTCAGAAATATTAATAGCGGTGTAATCGTTGTCAATCAAGCTCATAAAGTGACCGATGTTAATCCCGCGTTTACAAGTATAGCTAAGCTAAATTCAGATGACCTGATTGGCATGCCGTTGGAGCAGTTGTTGGATGTGACCTTCGATACGAAAGGTATGCTTCGAACGGAGCTGGGCTATTCAGGACGGGTGAAGTCACGGCATCGTGGGCGTCAGTTTGAAATCGATAGTATGCCGATTAATGGCTATAGAGGTGAGCTTCTGGGGCAGTTGCTTTTGTTAACGGATGTTACACAGATTCAACGCGCTTTAGATGAGATTGGGCGGCTTGCTCATACAGACTTGCTAACTCAGTTGCCGAATCGGCGCGCGATGATTGAATGGGTAAATGCCATGGCCGCGAGCGATACAATTCTGCAGCCGGTATTAATAGCGATGGCGGATTTGGATCATTTTAAAGCTCTAAATGATACCTATGGGCATCATTGTGGCGACTATATACTCAAAGAGGTTGCACGATTGATTGAGGCTCGTCTTGACGGAAAAGGTATCGTCGCTAGGTGGGGCGGTGAAGAGTTCTGTATGGTGTTGACGGGGTATGACTGGTCAGATGGTGAGAGTTTTCTCGAGTCTTTGCGTCAAGCGATAGAGGACCATCAGTTCAAATATGAGGAGCAGCAGTTGCAAGTCACCATCACTCTCGGTATGGTGCAAAAATTACCGGGTGAAGAGCTAGAATCCGCTATTCATAGGGCAGACCTGATGATGTATGACGGCAAGCGACGTGGACGGAACCTCGTCTCCTCGCGTAGCGCGCAAGTCACGGTGCCGTGAAGCCATGAACCCGCCTACAGAAAGAGAAATTCACTTGTGGTGCGTCGATGTTATTGAGCCAAACGAGTGCCGGCATAATACTCTCAGTGATTCTGAGAGGGCCCGTTACGAGAGTATAAGGGCGGCACGTGTTAAGAAGCAGTACTGGCAAGCCCGCTGGGCTATACGCCATGCCTTGAGCACTTATGCTCCGCAAGTATCCCCTCAGCAGTGGCAGTTCTCACGCAATGAATATGGACGCCCTGCGGTGCAAGGGCCGCAACTAGCGTTCCCTTTGGATTTTAATATTTCCCATACTCGCGACGCACTGGTGATGGCATTTGCTGCGAGTGGTGCGCTCGGCGTAGACGTTGAATATGTTCAGCGCCAGTGCAGGGCTTTAGCCGTTGCGCAGCGTTATTTCTCAGCCTCAGAGCTCGTGGACTTGCGCGCTTTGCCTGAGCCTTTGCAGCGTGCGCGCTTCTTCGATCTTTGGACTCTCAAGGAGGCCTATATCAAGGCTTGTGGGATGGGGCTGGCGATACCTTTGGGGAGTTTTAGTTTTGATTTCACAGCCTCAGAGATAGCAATTGCCTTCGATGAGCGCAGGAAAGACAAGCCGGAGCGATGGCGGTTTTGGAGCATGCCCCTGAGTCGTTCTCATCAACTCGCAATCGCTTTGGGATGCGATGACGTGGAGCGAGATGTTTTAATAGAAGGAATCAGATTGCATGCCGATGGGCAGCTCTCGCCACTCGCCTTAGATGGCAAGTACGAGCCAGTAGAGGCTAGTTGAGGATATATTCCAGTACGATCTTGGAGCCGTAGAAGCCTAGAATTAGGAACACGAAACCTGTAAGTGTAAAGCGAATCGCCGTAGTGCCGCGCCAACCTAGTTTGTGGCGTCCCCAGAGCAGCACCGCAAAAACTATCCATGCCAACATTGAGAACACTGTCTTGTGCGGCAGTCCTTGCGCCCACATATCGTCTACGAAAATGAAGCCGAGAATGATGCCGAGTGTGAGCAGAACCTGACCTACCCATACAAGCTCGAAAAGAAAGCTCTCCATATCTTGCAGGGGAGGGAAGCGCCGGATGACACTCGCCGCATGACGATGCTTGAGTTGATAGTTTTGAAAAGCTAGAAAGCTTGCCTGTAATGCAGCGATCGTCAATAAACTATAGGCCAGAATGGATAAGATTATGTGACTCGCCAGTCCAACTGCTAAGGCGCGCGGTGGGTAGGTGCTCTCAAAAGTGAGCGAGGCGATGATGGAGACGATGGCTAGTGGAAAGAAGCCGAGCACGAGAATACCCAAGGGCTTGCGTAGACTGCTTAGCAGCACCATTAGCGAAATAGATGCGCAAATCAAGGTGCTGATCTGTACGATTCCGAAGTGATAGCCATCACTATTGCGTAACACGCCGCCAGCACTTACCCCGTGGGCCAAGACTGCCAACAGGCCCAAAACGAACACCCAGCCGCCAGGATTGGGTTCCTTGGCCTTCATGTTCAAGTGTTTGCCCTGATAGACGAAGCTGATCAGATAAAACAAGATTGCGATCAGTCCTGAGAGGGTGGTAAGCGACATCGACGGTCTCTGGGGTTTGGGCGAGATTTACGGAAGGGTCTACTGAGCCCTGTTGTTGCGAAAGTTTCTCATATGTAGGCAGGGGGTTGAAGCGATATTTTGCCCCAAAGCCTTATTATACGAGGCTCACTAGAAGGCAGTGAACATAGCGCCGCATTTGGCTATAATCGCGCCCAATCTTTATTTTCTGACGGCAACACCTTGGAAGACCACTATGTTTGAAAGCTTAACCGATCGCTTATCTGGGGCGCTTCGCAAGATCAGCGGCAAAGGCACGCTGACCGATAACAATATTCAGGACGCCCTGCGTGAAGTGCGCCGTGCTCTTTTGGAGGCGGACGTCGCGCTGCCGGTAGTAAAAGGCTTCATCGAGAGCGTACGCCAGCGAGCGGTGGGTCAGGAGGTTAAGCAGAGCCTTAGCCCCACACAGACCTTCATCAAGATAGTGCAGGCCGAGCTAGAAGCGGTGATGGGCGTTGCCAACGAAGAGTTGAACCTACGTGCCCAGCCTCCCGCTATAGTGCTTATGGCCGGTCTACAGGGTGCTGGTAAGACGACCACAGTCGCCAAACTGTCCCATTGGTTGAAGAACAAGCCTAAGAAGAGCGTGATGGTGGTCAGTGCCGACGTGTACCGACCCGCCGCGATCAAACAGCTGGAGACGCTAGCGACAGAGGTAGGGGTGGAATTTTTCCCTAGCGACCTGAGTCAATCACCCGAAGCGATCGTGACCGCGGCGCTTAAAGAGGCTAAGAAGAAGTTTATCGATGTACTGATTGTCGATACCGCGGGCCGCCTGGCTGTGGATGAAGAAATGATGGTGGAGATTAGCCGTCTGCACCAAGTGCTAAACCCGGTAGAGACGCTGTTCGTGGTAGACGCCATGACCGGTCAGGATGCCGCCAATACGGCAAAGGCCTTTAATGATGCTCTGCCCTTAACGGGGGTCATCCTCACTAAGGCCGATGGCGACGCGCGGGGCGGGGCAGCCCTGTCGGTACGTCAGATCACCGGCAAGCCGATCAAATTCATCGGCATGGGCGAGAAGATCGACGCGTTGGAGCCTTTCTATCCCGACCGTGTGGCGAGCCGTATTCTGGGCATGGGCGACCTGTTGTCCCTCATCGAAGAGGTTGAGCGCAAGGTCGATAAGGAAAAGGCCGAACGCATTGCCTCCAAGATCAAGAAGGGCAAGGGTTTTGACCTGGAAGACTTCAAGGAACAGATCAAGCAGATGCAAAATATGGGTGGCATGGCCAGCATTATGGACAAGATGCCGGGTATGGGCGGACTGCCTGCTGGTGCTAGCAAGATGGTAGACGACTCGTTGTTTAGCAAGATGGAGGCGATTATCAACTCCATGACCATGAAGGAGCGCGTCAATCCAGATATCCTCAACGGGTCTCGCAAACGCCGCATCACGGTCGGGTCGGGCACCCAGCTACAGGATTTGAATCGACTGCTGAAGCAACACAAGCAGATGCAGAAGGTCATGAAGAAGATGAAGGGCGGCGGCATGGCAAACATGATGCGCGGCCTCGGCGGTATGGGTGGCATGGGCGGTCCCGGAGGTTTTCCGGGCGCAGGCGGCCCACCGCGATTATAACTCCGTTTATATCGAGAAATAGGTAGGAGCGGGCTTGCCCGCGAATATATCCAATCGGGCACTGAGCATTCGCGGTCAAGCTCGCTCCTACAGATAGCTTAGATGTCTGAACTACCCGAATGGCGGGGCTTCTCCGCCGCTTCGTGGGTTTTGCAGGGTTGGGGGAAAAACTTTAAAGATTCCTTCCATCTGCTGATTATTTCCCTTAGAATACCCGCCTTTTTCCAGCCTCGGATTGTTCCGCAAGCGTAGTGGGTTCTCGGCATCGCCGATAACATATTGAGGTTGGGGCAGTTTTCGGTCTATCGCACAAACAGGAATCATAAGTTTATGGTCATTATCAGACTGGCTCGCGCTGGTGCAAAAAAGAAGCCGTTTTACTACATCACTGTGACTGATCAGCGTAATCCACGCGATGGTCGCTTCATCGAGCGTCTTGGTTTCTTTAACCCAGTCGCACGCGGTCAAGAAGAGCGTCTGCGCATCAACCTAGAGCGCGTTGCGCACTGGACTAGTAAAGGCGCGCAGCCAAGCCAGCGCGTTGCAGCGCTGATGAAAGATGCTTCTAAGGCAGCTACTACAGCCGCTTAATTGTTCCGTTCCGCCAGCGTTCGCGCTGCGCGGTACAAGACAATCGAAGTGAATGAGCTAGTGTATGGGGTTGTCGCAGATGGTGTTTGATCAGCAAGAAATGGTGACCATGGGCCGTATAGGCAAACTCTATGGCATCAAAGGCTGGTTAAAGCTTATCTCCTACACGGACCCGCAAGACAATATCCTCGATTTCCGAGTGTTGTTCGCCAAGATTGGTGGGCACTGGCAGGAGATCGAGATGGATCAGAGTAAGATCCATGGCAAGGGGCTGATCGCGCATTTTGCAGGCTACGACGACCCGGATGAGGCAAAATTACTCACCGGAGTCGAGTTAGCGATCCGTACCGCAGATTTGCCAGCCTTGGATCCAGAAGAATTTTACTGGCATGAGTTAGAAGGCATGCAAGTTAAGACAGTCACCGGCCAGTTGCTAGGCACTGTTGAGAAGATGTTAGAGACCGGCGCGAACGATGTGCTGGTGGTGCAACCAAGCGAAGGCAGTATCGATACTCGGGAACGCTTAATTCCCTACTTGCCAGATCGCGTAGTGATGGAAGTGTCAAGAACGCAGCGCTGCATTAGCGTCGATTGGGATCCAGATTATCTGGCCTAAGATTTTAAAAAGGGGAGCAAGGTGCTGATTGGCATAGTCACACTGTTTCCTGAGATGTTCACGGCAGTGACGGATTACGGGATAACCGGCCGCGCGAGTCGCGAAGGTATTACTTCGGTGCAATGCTGGAATCCTCGGGATTTCACTACCGATAAGCATCGCACAGTCGACGACCGCCCCTTCGGTGGCGGGCCCGGCATGCTGATGAAGACAGAGCCATTGCAAGCAGCGATAACGGCTGCGAAGACGGCTCTTACTGAGCAGGACGATGAACAAGCTTTAGTGATTTACCTGTCGCCACAAGGGCGCAGGCTAGATCAAGCCGGCGTAGAGACGCTGGCGAAACGTAGCAAGCTCATACTGGTGTGTGGGCGCTATCAGGGCATCGACGAAAGGGTGCTTAGGCGCGAGATCGACGAAGAATGGTCGATTGGGGACTACGTCCTCAGCGGCGGTGAGTTAGCGGCAATGGTGATGGTTGATGCGTTAACGCGCTATCAGCCTCAGGCCTTGGGCCACGAGGACTCTGCAGCGGCAGACTCTTTCGCGGACGGTCTGCTGGACAGCCCGCAGTATACGCGGCCGCAAGAATACGAAGGTGAGACGGTTCCTGAGGTGTTATTGGGCGGGAACCACGAGCAGATTCGCGTGTGGCGCTTGCAACAGAGCCTCGGCAATACGTGGCTTAAAAGGCCGGATTTGTTGGAAAAGATGTCGCTAAACACGGAACAGACGATTTTATTAGAACAATTTATTGATGATTACGAGGCGCGGCGCAATCGCACTGAGTCTTGAACCCGGGAGTAAGGCAATGAGCAAGAGCAAGATCATTCAGATGGTTGAACAGGCACAAATGGGCAAGGAAATCCCTGATTTCGGTCCAGGCGACACAGTGGTTGTGCAAGTTAAAATTCGTGAAGGCGATCGTGAGCGTCTACAGGCATTCGAAGGCGTTGTAATCGGCATTCGTAGTCGTGCTCTTAACTCTGCTTTCACAGTTCGCAAGATTTCCCACGGTGTGGGCGTTGAGCGTACTTTCCAGACTTACAGCCCACTCGTTGACAGCATCACGCTGAAGCGTCGCGGCGATGTACGTCAGGCAAAACTATACTACTTGCGTGATCTGTCCGGTAAAGCGGCTCGAATCACTGAGAAGCTCGAGAAGAAACCAGTCTAAATCCAGCACTGAGGAGCTAGGCCCAAAGCCGACCTCTAAGCAGTACTCAATAGACTCGAAAGGGAGGCATTTATGTCTCCCTTTTTTATTGCTCTGAATTCGGAGTTGGGTTGTGCAGTGCTTCGTAGGCCGATCCGAGCTCCGGGTAACGATTTTCTGGACACGCCGCAAGTACATCCATGTAGGCTCTACGCCGGCATCCCTGCCGTCGAAGGTCCTGAAACTCGTCACCCGAAACTCGGCTCTGACTTATTCGTTAACCTAAAAGATACGCTCTGTAGATTTGGCCAATAATTCCATCAGATTTACGCATCGCAACTTCGCGAGAGCAAAGCCAATTAGCTATGCCATCCAACTGCAAGAGGATCGTGGTGTGGGGTGCTGTCGTGCTGGACCTTCGACGGCATGGATGCCGGCGTAGAGCCTACATGGATGTACTTGCCGCGTGTCCAGCACGGCAGTACCTCGCAGCTCGAGCCGAGCAACGGAGTG
>CAXBOY010000007.1:0-61298 GCA_963977405.1 uncultured Gammaproteobacteria bacterium | reverse complement strand
GATTGCGCGCTCGCCGTTGCGGTTCACCTGTACTGGCGTGCCATGGCGAGAGTCTGTAATAAGCATTACCCAACTAGTGAAGGGCAAAACCTCAACGACCTGGCCCATCAGCCCATGGGCGTCCAGCAGTGCCTGTCCTTCCAGCACGCCATCGGTCGCACCGCGATTGATGAGGACGCGGCGCGAGCCAGTGCTGGAGGAGATATTGATGATTTCGGCCGTGAGTATGCGACCGTCGACATTCGCTGAGGCCTCTTGCAAGGCCCGTAGGCGATTGTTTTCAGTAGCAAGACCGGCTAATAGCTGTAGCTCGCGTTGGGCAAAGAGTAGCTCTTCGCGCAGGCGCTCATTCTCGTCGATGAGGTCGCCATGGGAGACGAATACATCGTCTATCCAGTAGGAGATTCGTGCTGGGGTGTCGGCAACCCAATAGACCGGCGCCGTAAGGAAACCTAAGCTATAGCGCAGTCGATCAAGGTAGTCGAAGCGGCTGTCTGCGAACATGACAGCCACCGAGAGCACCACGAAGGCCGCAACGCGGTACTCAAGTGACACGCCTTTAATGAATAAGGTCTTGATGATGGAACCTCGAACCGTTTATTCAATGGTTAACGAATCCATGTCGTTGGCGTCCATCAACTCCATTGCTTTGCCGCCGCCACGGGCCACGCAAGTGAGCGGGTCTTCGGCGACAATGACGGGCAGCCCTGTCTCTTCAGACAACAATTTATCCAAATCTCTCAATAATGCGCCGCCGCCAGTCAATACCATGCCACTTTCGGCGATATCAGAGGCCAATTCCGGTGGCGATTGCTCCAGCGCGCTCTTCACCGCTTGCACGATGGCAGACAGTGTTTCCTGCAGCGCCTCGAGGATCTCGTCGCTATTCAGTGTGAAGCTGCGTGGCACACCTTCGGCTAGATTACGGCCGCGCACGTCGATCTCACGTAGCCCTGTATCGGAAGGATAGGCACAGCCGATCTCTTTCTTGATGCGCTCTGCGGTCGCGTCGCCAATCAGGCTGCCGTAGTTACGGCGCACATGAGTAATGATCGCTTCGTCGAAACGGTCACCGCCAACACGTACAGATTCTGCATAAACGATACCGTTGAGAGAAATAATGGCGATCTCAGTAGTGCCACCGCCGATATCGACGACCATGGACCCGCTGGCCTTCTCAACTGGCAGGCCGGCCCCGATCGCTGCAGCCATTGGCTCCTCGATCAGACGCACTTCGCGTGCTCCCGCACTTAGGACGGATTCACGAATAGCGCGGCGCTCGACCTGAGTGGACTTACAAGGCACACAGACCAAAACGCGAGGACTAGGCGGGAAAAAGCTGTTCTCATGCACTTTACTAATAAAGTGCTGCAGCATTTTCTCTGTCACTTGGAAGTCAGCTATCACGCCGTCTTTCAAGGGCCTGATAGCGGTAATATTGCCCGGCGTACGACCCAGCATGCGCTTAGCATCGGCTCCTACGGCGGTTACGGTCTTCTGACCATTATGAGTACGGATCGCAACTACGGAAGGCTCATTCAGCACAATTCCTTGTCCGCGTACATAGATAAGAGTGTTAGCGGTACCCAGATCTATCGATAAATCGTTGGAGAACATGCCCCGGAATTTTTTGAACATCGACTTCATAACCTCAAATAGGAATCCACCCCGGACTTGAGAGCGAGCATCTGATATCAGACTTGAAGCAAGAATTCAGTTTACGCACTAGAGTTCGTACAAGGGGTTGGATAAATCGGCGGAATCTGACGGTGAGTTGCTTATTTACCCTCAGCTCCTGAAACTGTTGCCCTAAACCGGTCTCTTTCCCGTATAATCACGGCTTCTCCGGCGAATAGACACGCACTCTAACAACGGCAAGGATATAGGGCAAGAGTCAATTTGATAATTGCTTAAATTCAGCGAATGCCTCACAAACTAGCGTCGGAATCCTTACATATGTTCTTCGTGTTAGCAGCACGAAACTGGGAGATTGGGAATGGCATTAGAACAAACAGACGTCGAAAAAATAGCCCATCTGGCACGTCTGCACGTCAGTACTGAGGAAGCTACCGAGGTAGCCAAACGCATCTCTTCGATTCTCGAGTTGATCGATGAAATGCAAAGTATCGACACGGAAAATGTAACGCCTATGGCACACTCCTTCGATGCCATCCAACGCCTACGTCCAGACGTTGTGACCGAGACCGATCAACGCGAGTATCTGCAGAAGATCGCCCCTTCGACACAAGATGGTCTCTATCTGGTCCCCAAGGTTATCGAGTGAGCAGCCCACGCCTCGCCTAGCCTCGCGCTGGCCTGCCACAACGAGTCACCCTTTAAATCAAACTATATTGACGATCAAGGACACCTAATAGCATGTCTGACCGCACAGTCGCCGCACTTTCCCGCTCCTTAGCGAAGGGTGAATTCACCAGCGTAGAACTCACTCAAGACTACTTAAGCCGCATTGCCCAGCACAACAAGGAGCTCAATGCCTTTATCACTGTTACGGAAGAGCTCGCCTTGGCCCAAGCGGCACAAGCCGACGCGCTTCGCGCCAGTGGCCAACATGGTCCACTGACCGGCATTCCTATCGCCCATAAAGACATTTTCTGCATCCAAGACGTGCGCACCACCTGTGGCTCTAAGATGCTATCGAATTTTATTGCGCCCTATAACGCCACCGTAGTCGAGCGCCTCAATGCCGCCGGCACGGTGACCCTAGGCAAGACCAATATGGATGAGTTTGCGATGGGCTCATCTAACGAGACTAGCTTCTACGGTGCCGTGCGCAATCCTTGGGATAACGAGCGCGTACCTGGCGGCTCCTCCGGTGGCTCGGCGGCAGCGGTTGCAGCAGACCTTTGCGCTATTGCCACTGGCACCGATACCGGCGGCTCCATCCGCCAGCCCGCGGCATTCTGTGGTGTAACCGGCTTCAAGCCAAGCTACGGCCGCATCTCGCGCTGGGGCATGATCGCCTTTGCCTCCAGTCTCGATCAGGCCGGCCCGATCAGCAAAAGTGCCGAGGATGCAGCGCTTATGATGAATGCGATGGCAGGGCCCGACCCAAGGGACTCCACCTGCGTAGACGGCGCAGCGCCAGATTACATGGCCACTCTTAACGACTCCCTGAAAGGTCTGCGCATTGGCGTTCCGCGCCAGCACATCACTAAGGGCTTAGGGGCAGAGGTAGAGAAGGCATTGCAGGAAGCACTCAAGGTCTTCGAAAGCCTTGGCGCAACGGTTAAAGAAATTGACCTGCCCAACAATCATTTATCAGTGTCTGCCTATTACGTCATCGCGCCGGCGGAGGCCTCGGCCAACCTGTCACGTTTTGACGGTGTGCGCTACGGCTATCGCTGCGACAAACCAGTGAACCTCGAGGACATGTACAAGCGCTCGCGCAGCGAAGGCTTCGGCGACGAGGTAAAGCGTCGCATCTTAGTAGGCACCTACGCACTATCGGCCGGCTATTACGACGCTTACTACCTGAAGGCACAGCGAATTCGCCGCTTGATCAAACAAGACTTCGACGCTGCGTTCAAGGAAGTAGATGTCATCATTGGACCTACCACGCCTCATACCGCTTTTAAGATAGGCGAGAAGAACGACGATCCGGTCACGATGTACCTTGAAGACATCTATACCATTGGCGTAAACCTCGCTGGCCTACCGGGCATCTCGATTCCCGCAGGCAGCACCAACGAGTCGGGCAAGTCCCTGCCCATAGGAATACAACTTGTTGGCAGCGACTTCGCTGAAGCAAAGGTTCTCAATATTGCGCATCAGTTCCAGTTGAATACTGACTGGCACAAGCAAACAGCGGAGGTTTAAGTCATGGGCTGGGAAACCGTCATAGGCCTAGAAGTACACGTGCAACTGGCCACGCACAGCAAACTATTCTCCGGCAGCAGCACTACCTTTGGTGCCGCGCCTAACACACAGGCAAACGTCTTCGACCTCGCAATGCCAGGCACACTGCCTGTGCTCAACGAGCAAGCACTGCGCATGGCGGTGAAGTTCGGCCTTGCCGTTGACGCAGAGATCGGACGTCGCTCCGTGTTCGATCGTAAAAACTATTTCTACCCAGACCTACCTAAGGGTTATCAGGTGAGCCAGCTCGACTTCCCCACTGTGGGCAAGGGCAGTCTCGAGATCACACTTGAGGACGGCAGCACTAGAGTCATTGGCATTACCCGCGCCCATATCGAAGAGGATGCAGGCAAGTCGCTTCACGAGGATTATCAGGGCCAGACCGGCATCGACCTAAACCGTGCCGGCACACCCTTGCTTGAAATAGTATCCGAGCCCGAACTTGCGAACGCCAAAGAAGCAGTGGCTTACTTGAAGAAACTGCATTCCATAATTCGCTATCTCGGCATTTCTGACGGCAATATGAGCCAAGGCTCGATGCGCTGCGATGCAAACGTGTCTGTACGCAAGACTGGCAGCACCGAGTTAGGCACCCGTACTGAAATCAAGAACATCAACAGCTTCCGCTTCGTTGAGAAAGCCATTCTGCACGAGGCGCAGCGCCAGATAGATATCCTCGAGGATGGCGGGCGCATTGTTCAAGAGACTCGCCTATATGACGCGGATCGCGATGAGACTCGTTCCATGCGCAGCAAAGAAGTAGCCAACGACTATCGTTACTTCCCAGAGCCAGACCTATTGCCAGTAGTCATCGACGAGGCCTATATCGAGGCTGTACGCGCCGAGCTTCCGGAGCTGCCGAACGCCAAGCGCGAGCGCTTCGTTGCGCAGTACGGCCTCAGTGAATACGATGCCGGCGTTATCGCTAGCAGCCGAGAGATGGCAGAGTTCTTCGAGGAGGTGGTCACGATTTGTGATGACGCCAAGCTCTCTTCTAACTGGGTGACCGTCGACCTTCAGGCTGTACTCAATAAACAAGACCTCGAGATAGAGCAATCACCCATCAGCGCCAAACGCCTCGGCGAGCTGATTGCCCGCATTAAGGACCAGACCATCTCCAGCAAGATCGCCAAGACCGTGTTCGAGGCCATGCTGGATTCGTCGCAGTCCGCTGACGAAATAATCGAGAGTCAGGGGCTTAAGCAGGTAACAGACAGCGGCGCTATCGAAAAACTCGTCGACGAAGTTATTGCCGGCAATCCAGAGCAAGTTGAGCAGTATCGCGCTGGCAAAGAGAAAGTCTTCGCCTTCTTCATCGGTCAAGCGATGAAGGCATCACGCGGCAAAGCCAATCCCGAACAGCTGAATGCGCTGCTTAAGCAGAAGCTAAAAGCCTGAAACGAAACAGATAAGAGTTAAGTATTACTATGATCGAAAAGAAAAAGGGTGCCGAGCGCACTCAGCGTGCTGTGCGCGATGAATTCTGGACAGATGAGCGCGTACATGGCTTCTTGAGCATCCTTCCACCGGAGGGCGTACCAGCCGACTACCATATCCTACTGAAAGCCTATCGCGGCATGCTGCCCGATGCCTTCGAGCGTTTCGTGCCTTTCTTTATAGAAGCGGGGCATGACATCAACGTGAAGCTGGAGGATGGCAGCACCTTCCTCGACCACGTTTCAAGGCACCGCAAATCGGCGGCGTATGCGGAAATTCTGGAAGATGCGGGCGCTGAACGCACCCGATAGAACCCACGGTTGTAGGAGCGGGCTTGCCCGCGAATAGGGTTCGATTGATGTAGATCTATGGAAGGGGCAGGTCCTTCGCGGGCAAGCCCGCTCCTACAGTCAGCGTGTTGTCCCGAATTGGATAGTATCTACCGCCTGCGCGGAGGCCTGCTGCTACTGCTACCGCGATCTTTACGATCACTACCCGTTTTCGGCGGCGCCTTGAAACGCGAGGCGCGCTCGAAAGCAGGTGGCTCGGCTAACAGGTGTTCGTCGGGGTGGATGCAGTTGAGCTTTCTACCCAATTTCTCTTCGATATTGGGCAGCAGAAAGGAATCATCTTCGCAGGCGAAACTAATCGACGTGCCGATATTACCGGCACGGCCAGTACGGCCTATCCGATGCACATAGTCTTCAGCCTCTTCCGGCAGGCTGTAATTGATCACGTGAGAAACGTCGTCAATATGCAAGCCGCGACCAGCCACATCCGTGGCAACTAAGACCTGTAGTTTTCCCTCTCGAAATGCCTCAAGGGTTTGGACGCGCTTATTCTGCGCTACCTCACCTGAGAGCAGTCCGCAGCTCACACCGTTGCGATGCAGACTGTCCGCCAACTTGCGAACCTGATCGCGGCGATTGTTGAACACGATGACCTTGTCGGCACCCGCCTCTGCAATTAAATTGTAGAGCAGCTTGTATTTGTCTTCGGTGGTCACTAGGTAAACGATCTGATCGATAGTATCGGTAGCCACCTGAGTGGGCTCGATCTCGATCATGATTGGATCCATCGCCCAGCGCTTGGTAAGCTCTAGTATCTCAGGAGTAAACGTGGCGCTAAACAAGAGGGTCTGACGACACTCTTTAGCTGGGCAGCGCGAAACGATGCTGCGGACTTGAGGAATAAAACCCATGTCGAGCATGCGGTCAGCCTCGTCGATCACCATCAATTCCACGAGCCCAAGATAGACCTGATCGTTCTGTACGAAGTCGATCAGGCGGCCAGGGGTCGCCACCACGATGTCTACAGGTCTCTTGTCCAAGGCACGCAGTTGCTTCTGATAATCCTCACCACCCACCATCGTTACAACGTGTAAATCAGCATATTTGCTCAGGTCTTGCGCATCGTTGGCGATCTGCATTACCAGCTCTCGAGTCGGCGCAATAATCAATGCACGCGGCTCTGCGACATAGCGTTCTTCTTCGATAGGATTGCTGACGAGATCGTTAATGATGGTAATCAAAAAGGCGGCAGTTTTGCCCGTACCGGTTTGTGCGCGGCCTGTGACGTCGTTGCCTTTGAGTGTGTAGTGCAGGCTCTGGGCCTGAATTGGTGTGCAGTATTCGAAACCGAGATCTGCTATCGCTTTATTGAGTGGTTCAACCAGATCGAAAGCTGCAAATTTGAGCCTCTGGTCGCTTGCTTCATTATCCATAAGGAACTACGCCGCTGGCATTATGCCGATGATAAATTACCCTCTAAGGGTTCGTGTCAGGCCTGAAATGAGTATTAAATTTCTTATAAATCTGCAACTTATGCGCTCGTATCAGCTAGCGCGGGAATCATAGCTGGCAAGCGCTCTAACATCAATAGCGCTGGCCGATTCAGTGCCCAGCCCCGCCGCAGGCTTTACACTGGGGATCTTTAGGTAGGCGCATTTCACGCCATTGCAGGTTTTTGGCATCGAGCAGCAGCAGACGGCCGGTCAGGGGACTGCCGATACCAGTAATTAACTTAATCGCCTCCATCGCCTGCACGGCGCCAATAATACCGACGACAGGGGCCATGACGCCGTTGGTAGCACAGGTTGCTTGCTCGTCATCTCCAAGCCGATACAGGCACTGGTAACAAGGGCTAGTGTCATCGCGAGAGTCGAAGACGGCGACCTGACCTTCCATGCGGATGGCGGCGCCAGAGACCAGTGGCACGCGCTGGTCGACACAGGCCTGATTGAGGGCGAAGCGTGTAGTAAAATTATCGCAGGCATCCAACGCAACTGTGACCTCTGGCAGCAACTGGGCTAGGCGGGCTTGGTCGAGTCGTTCGTTCAGCGCTGTAATACGGACATTGGGGTTAAGGCCCCGCAGAGTGGCGAGCGCGGATTGGACCTTGGCTTGGCCGATATTGGCCTGACTATGGGCGATCTGACGCTGGAGATTAGTAATCTCGACAATATCGTCATCTGCAATAATGAGATGTCCAACGCCTGCCGCTGCAAGATACATGGCGGCGGGGCAGCCTAGCCCACCCATACCAAGGATGAGTACTGTGGCGTCGAGGAGTTTCTGTTGGCCGGCAATATCCATCTCGGGGAGCATGATCTGGCGGCTATAACGGAGTAAGTCTTCGTCTTGCATCATTCTAAACCTGTGGTTTTCTTGCGGGGCAGTGTACCGCAATTTGGTTTTTCAGTTTACTAGGGTTCTGTATTGGGGCTTGGGGCTCCGTAGCTCGCGCTGAGCTGCCGGGTGTGTCGGTTTCGGAACCGCCAAACGGCGCACATCCCTGTGCAGGCTCGACGCCCGCCGTCCTGGCGGTCGACGCTCCGCAACCGACACACCCGACATCTCATCGCTGTTTCTGCGGGGCATTTGACCTAAATACTCATTCCGCAACGTTCAGCTTTGTCTTAACGTGAATCAAACTTTTCAGAAAGCTGAGTTATCTATATAGAAGTGATATCAACTCACATATAGCAATGGAATGTGCGGTGTGGGGGTGCTGGACCGTCGGGCGCCAGGGACGGCGCACGTCGAGCCTGTACAGGGATGTGCGCCCTTTGGCGTGTCCAGAACCCCCATACCGTGCAGTTCAGTGCGGGATTCGGAGCACGATGAAAAATTACAAATGACCGAGGGTAACGCGATCTAGTCCATTGATATCTTGTAGTGTATGTACGTCTTCAAAACTACTAGCTGACAGAAGCGATCGCACCGCATCGGCTTGTTCGTAGCCGTGTTCTAGGAGGAGCCAGCCGCCGGGGCTTAGGTGGGCGGGGGCCTGGGTGATGATGGTGCGAATGTCGGCGAGGCCGGACTCTTCGGAGCTTAGGGCGCCGCGTGGTTCGAAGCGTAGGTCGCCCTGACTTAGATGAATGTCTTGCGGGTCTATGTAGGGCGGGTTGCTGATGATCATCTGTAATGCTTCGACGGGTAGTGCTTCGCACCAGCTGCCTTGCGAGAACCGAACATTGCCTAGTTCATTAGTCAGCGCATTGTCGCTGGCGACTCGCAGCGCATCTGGACTTAGGTCGCTGGCATAGACCTGCCAGTCCGGACGCTCCTTTGCCAGCGCTAGGGCGATGGCGCCACTGCCGGTACCAAGGTCTGCGACTCTTTGTGTTTGTTTTGGCAGAAGACTCAGCGCTGTCTCTACTAGCAGCTCCGTCTCCGGCCTCGGGATTAGCACGTGGCGGTTTACCCTGAGTGTGAGAGTCCAGAATTCGCGCTCGCCAGTGACATAGGCGATTGGCTCCCCCATCACGCGGCGATCCAGAAGGCTTTCGAAATAGGAATGCTGCGCGGGGCTGAGGAGCTTCTCGGGCCAGGTATAGAGATAGGTGCGGCTGCAGCCTAACGCACTCGCCAAGAGTAGTTCGGAGTCAATCTGCGCACTCTCACTACCATAGAGTGTATGTTGGGCTTGCCGCAGGGCTTGCTTGATCGTGATGCCGTCCACTGCAGCCCTCCACAATAGGCTTAGGAGTCCGCGAGTTCGGCCAACATGTCAGCCTGATGCTCGTTAATCAGCGGCTGTATTACTGAATCCAAGGCGCCCTCCATCACTTCCCCAAGCTTGTAGAGCGTGAGGTTAATGCGATGATCGGTCACGCGGCCTTGCGGAAAATTATAGGTGCGGATGCGCTCGGAGCGATCGCCGCTGCCCACCAGTTTACGTCGCGTGTCGGACACTTCCTGGGCTGCGGCCTGCTGCGCCTGGTCGTTTAGCTTTGCATGCAGCAAGGACATCGCGCGCGCGCGGTTCTTATGCTGGGAGCGCTCGTCTTGACACTCCACCACTAGCCCCGTCGGGATGTGGGTAAGTCGTATTGCAGAATCGGTCTTGTTGACGTGTTGCCCACCCGCGCCACTGGAACGATAGGTATCGATACGAAGATCTGCCTTATTGATCTCGATCTCTGCCAAATCATCCATTGCCGGCATGACAGCGACGGTGCAGGCAGAGGTATGAATGCGACCCTGGGTTTCGGTGTCTGGCACGCGCTGTACGCGATGTGCGCCAGACTCGAACTTCAATTGCCCGAACACATTGCGCCCTTCTATACGCGTGATGATTTCCTTGTACCCACCGTGTTCGCCCTGCCGCTCGCTGAGAATCTCAACGCGCCAGCCTTGCACTTCCGCATAGCGAGAGTACATGCGGAAAAGATCGCCAGAGAAGATCGCCGCCTCATCCCCGCCTGTGCCTGCCCGGATCTCTAAGAAGATATCGCAACTGTCTTTCTCGTCTTTTGGCAAAAGCAGTTTTTGCAGTTCCAGCTCCTGCTCGTCCAGTCCAGCCTCAATGCTCTTGACCTCTTCATCGGCCATGTCGCGAATATCGCTGTCACCATCTTTCTGCATCTCACGTGCTTGCTTGAGCTGCTCCTGCACCTGCTCGAATTGATCGAAAGCCTTCACGACGGGTTCTAGCTCCGCATACTCTTTGGACAGAGCGCGGAAGCGATCCTGATTCGTAATAACCTCGCCATCACTCAATAAGGCGGCGATTTCTTCATAGCGATCTTGCAGGTTGGCAAGTTTATTTTTTATCGATTCTTTCATAAGAGTTTAGAGCCACACAGGCGTTCAAGAGTCATCAGACAAATCGGCTTCGTCTTCTGGGGGCAGCAAAGGCATAACTAGCACCTGCTGGTCGAGTTCGTACAACTCCCGGGTAAGTATGAGCAGGTCGTCGCGACCATCGGCGCTCGCTTTTTTCATCTGCACACTGGGAGAATGAATCAATTTATTAGTTAGTCCCCGTGCTAGGGACTCAATGACGGACTGTGCATCGCCGCCCTTCTCTAAGGCACGCAGAGCTTTCTCTACCTCTGCGTTACGAATACCCTCGGCTTTCTCTCGGAAAGAGCGCAGTGTATGCACGGCATTGAGCGAGCGCATCTGCCGAATGAATTCCGCAACGCCTCGCTCGATGATGGAATTGGCCTGCTCAGCGGCTACGGCGCGGCTCTTCACATTGTCTTCGATCACATCGCGGATATCGTCGACGCTATAAAGGTAGGCATCGGCAATTTCACCCACCTGCGGCTCGATATCTCTTGGCACCGCCAAGTCTACTAACAGCATCGGTTTATGGCGACGCTTCTTGATCGCGCTCTCGACCGCACCTTTGCCAAGCAGTGGCAGCTGACTATTAGTGGACGACACCACGATGTCCGCTTTGATTAACTGCTCGGGTATATCGGAGAGCAACACGCCCTCAGCCCCAAATTTTTCACCTAACTCGACGGCGTTCTGCAGCGTGCGGTTCGCCACAACGATATTGCGCACACCCTTCTCGGTTAGGTGGCGAGCCACTAACTCTATGGTGCGCCCAGCTCCGATCAGCAGAGCGTTGAGGCTGCCTAAGTCGGAGAAAATCTGTTCGGCCAGCGACACAGCCGCATAGGCTACCGATACTGGATTCTCGCCGATGGCCGTATCGGTCCGCACTTCCTTGGCGATAGAGAAAGCTTCTTGAAACACTCGTCCAAGCGCACCACTGACAGCGCCCAGCTCTCGTGACACGGCGTAGGCGGATTTAATCTGCCCTAGAATCTGTGGCTCGCCCAATACCATTGAGTCTAAGCCACAGGCGACGCGCATAAGGTGTCGAATAACGTCCTCGCGCCAGTGAAAATAGCTGCAGCGCGCAAGCTCCGCCTGGTCCAGACCATGATACTCACTTAACCAATGCAGCAGATGCTGTTGCTGGTCGAGCAATAGTTCTTGAGCTATAGGTGTCTCTGGGTCTGGAGAGCCCTCGCCCATGTCGATATAGGCATAGACCTCAGTGCGGTTGCAGGTAGAAACGATCACCAATTCTTGCACACCCGGCAATTCGCCGGCGCGATGAATGGCGTCCCCGACCTTTTCCGGAGGAAATGCCACACGCTCGCGAAAGTCGACATTCGCGGTGTTGTGGTTGATTCCGAGTAAAACCAGCGCCATAGATCCCCTGCCAGACAATATTGTCAGACACTTTCAAGCAAAACGTTGTCCTGCGGGCTGCGCAGGAACAGTTCAATTCAATGACTTGAGAAAAAAGCTGGCCATCTTACTAAATAAGCGCATAAGTTCCCAATAAGATAATCGCACAGTGGGTCAATCACCATGGGAATGGGTCATTGCGCCACCCGGTCCTGTATTGTAGCGCCGCCGCATAGCCTGCCACTAGGCAAGGGTGCGAAGTTGTTAAATTTATTGTATTGCGGGTACACTCAGACAAGCTGCCCTGCTATAGAAAATCGCGATGACTAGTGAGTGCGGCACTCCATATTCTAGACGTCTTAATCTGGTGACTCTTAGCGCATGAATTATTCCCGTCGTTTTCTCTTACTGTGCTCCATCGGCTTCTCCTTGGCCGCATGCCAGTCTTTGCCCAACCCCGATGCAAGCACTGCCGAAGCCCCGCAGACCAGCGATATTGTAGCGCCTACGCCTGTTGCGCCGCCCGCCCCCCCAGAGCCTATCGTCTACGGCACCTTCACTAAAGACCAGTTGAATCGCACCATTTTGAATGAGTTGGGCGCCCAACGCGGCCACCTTCCCGACTCTGCCGAGGACTATTACGACCTCGCCAAAGAGACCCGTGATCTCGCGATCATCCGCAGAGCTGCTCAGTTTGCCTCAGCCAACAATGACTCAGACCGCGTGATCGAACTCGCACGACTATGGATGGAGAAAGACCCTAGTGCTCAGGAGCCCCACCTACTAATCAGCTTCCAGCTATTAGAGGAAGGCCGTCTCGAGGAGGCCATGGAACATATTGGCAGTGTTCTGGGCCTTGGCGGCAATGTCGACTTCACCTCGATCACCTCGCGCACCCAATACCTGCCCCCTGACGCTCGGGCACGTTTGATTGAGAGCTTTAGAGAGTTACGTAGCAAATTCCCGCAAGAGCGCTCTGTGCACTACAGCCTGATTCAATTACTGGAGCAAAGCGACCTAGCTCAAGAGGCCATGACCGAGCTGATGATCTACCGCGAGGCGAACGGCAATTCCTCGCGCATCATGCTATTGCAGGCTCAGTTGCTGCTCAAACTCGAGCGCCTAGACGATGCCGTCGCTATATTAGCTTCCGGCATCGAAGCCTATCCCGAGAACCGACTACTGCGTTTTAACTACGGGCGCATTCTCGTCCAGATCCGTAGGCTAGAAGAGGCTCGCGAGCAATTTGCCCTGTTGGCGGTAATGGCTCCGGACGATTACGAGACACTCTACTCCCTAGCACTACTAGACTTGGAATTAGACTCTCCAGATACCGCGAAGCAATTACTCCTGCGCCTACTTCAGGCCAACTACCGCATGAACGATGCCCACTACTATTTGGGCTACATCGGCCAGGACCAGAACGATAGCAACGAGGCGATAGAGCACTTTAAGCAAGTCGGTACGGATTCGGTTAATTTCTTGAATGCCCAGCGCCAAGTCATTCGACTCCTAGTGGAGCAGGGCGAGTTGGAGCAGGCTCATCAGTGGGCTGTGTCACTATCCAATGGACGTCCCGATCTCGAACTCATGCTCGTCACTGTAGAGACCGATGCCCTAATGAGCACTGGTCACTTTGACCTCGCAGAGGCCTTACTCGATAACGCTATCAGCAAGAACCCAGATAATGTGGACTTGCTCTTCGCACGCTCATTCCTGAGCGACCGCATGGACAACTCCGCCAAGTCGGAGCAAGCTTTGCGCCGCATCATCGAGCTACAACCCGGCGACTCTAGAGCATACAACCAGTTGGGCTATGCCCTAGCGGACGGCCCTAATCGACACGATGAGGCTCTAGTGCTACTGGAGCGCGCCATCGAGATTTCGCCCGATGATCCCGCCATCATCGACAGCCTTGCATGGGCACAGTACAAACTCGGCCGCTACGAGGAAGCTTTGGCTAACTTGCAGCGCGCCTATGCTGCCTTTCCAGACCCCGAAGTTGCCGCGCACTTAGGCGAAGTGCTATGGGCAATGGGCCGCCAGCGCGAAGCGAATCGCGTATGGGAAGCCTCGCTCGCCGAGAACCCCAACGCACAGATCATCATCAACACCATAGAGCGCTTACGCTCGCGCCAAGGCTCATAAACTTGAACGCTCGCAACAATGTCCTTGCCATCATCATGGCGAGCACTCTTCTCAGCGCCTGCACGAGCACACGCATGGACGCCCCCGTGAATGAGAACTGGCAGGCCCGTCGCAACGTGCTGGCCGCCATCACCACTTGGGAGTTCACCGGACGAATCGGCGTACGCGACGACAAAGAGGCTCATAGCTCACGCATTCGCTGGCAGCAACAAGATGAGGACTACGTCATTAATCTATGGGGCACACTCAATGCAGGCGCAACGAAGATCACCGGCAGCCCTAGCCTCGTTACTCTGCAGCAAGAGGGCAAGGCCCCCTTAGTGGCCGCAACCCCCGAAGGCTTGGTGTATGAACAGTTAGGCTACGATCTACCCGTTACGCAATTGCGCTACTGGATCAAGGGCATACCAGCTCCAGACAGCGTCGGCGCACCTTCTTTTAATGAAGAGAATCATCTGATTGCCCTAGAGCAGGACGGCTGGACTGTGCAGTACTTGGCCTACACCAACTATGACACAGAGTCCCTCCCTACCCGAATTCGCATCGAGAAGGCGCCTCTGCGCCTAGACTTCGTGCGCCTCGACTGGACCCTGCAGCCCTAAAACCAGAACTATGACCGCAACTACAACGCTACAATGCCCCGCTAAGCTCAATCTCTTCCTGCACATCACAGGGCGTAGAGCCGATGGCTATCACACCCTGCAAACGCTTTTTCAGATTATCGATCTCTGCGATAGCCTGAGCATTAGCCCTGTAGACACCGACTCCATCACACTAGAGTGCAGCGATGCAACGCTTACCGGGCCTGACAACCTAGTACTGCGCGCAGCCCTTGCCCTGCGCGCGGCCACCGGTAGCACACAGGGAGCCTCCATGCGCTTAGACAAGCGCATCCCTATGGGGGCCGGTCTCGGAGGCGGCAGCTCCGATGCCGCAAGTGCGCTAGTCGGCTTGAATCTAATGTGGGGCTGCAAGCTCGACATCGATACGCTCGCGCAGATAGGGCTAAAGCTTGGTGCCGATGTGCCTTTATTCGTGCGTGGCAGCAGCGCTTGGGCCGAAGGCATAGGCGAAATTCTCACGCCAGTGGATTTGCCCAGTAAAACTTACTTAGTGATTTGTCCGGATTGTCACGTTTCCACGCAGGACATTTTTTCGCATCAACAATTGACACGGAACACAACTGCCATCAAAATGGCCGCCTTTCTGGCTGGGCACACCAGAAATGACTGTGAAAATGTGGTTCGAAGCCTCTATCCGCCTGTCGATAAAGCCCTTTTATGGCTGAATCAATTTGCACAAGCGCGAATGACTGGAACCGGTGCAAGCATATTCGCCGCGTTTGATTCGGCGCAGCAGGCGCAGCAGCTTCTCGATCAACTGCCTGAAGGAATGAACGGATTTGTAGCTCGAGGCCTCTCCAGCAGTAAGGAGCTTGGCCCAATAAGTTGATTGAACATGCAATCGCGATCGCATTCGCTTAAAATGCACGAGTTTTTTGGGGTGTCGCCAAGTTGGTAAGGCACAAGGTTTTGATCCTTGCATGCGTTGGTTCGAGTCCAGCCACCCCAGCCATTTTCTGACTCTTCCGTTAGGATGAGTCTCGCAGTACATGACCTAGCCCAAGACTCTTATAAGAGTCCACGCAATCCCGAAGAGATTGGCGGTGAGCATATCTTAAGCTTGAACAGCACCACCATCAGACCTGGCATCATTAAGCCTCCCAAGGGTACGACACGCATGGCAAACAATTTAATGGTATTTGCGGGCAACGCAAACCCAGAGCTTGCAGACAAGATCGCGAAGCACATCGGCATTCCAGTCGGCGATGCAGGAGTTGGCAAGTTCAGCGATGGCGAGATTAGCGTCGAGATTAAAGAAAATGTACGCGGCAAAGACGTGTTCATTATTCAGCCCACTTGCCAACCAACCAACGATAGCCTGATGGAACTGCTGCTGATGGCAGACGCCATCCACCGCTCCTCGGCTAATCGTATTACCGCTGTGATTCCCTACTTCGGCTATGCCCGTCAAGACCGCCGAGTGCGCTCTTCCCGCGTTGCCATTAGCGCGAAGGTAGTCGCCGACATGATCGTCGCCGTAGGCGTTAATCGCGTTCTTACAGTGGATCTACACGCAGAACAGATTCAAGGTTTTTTCAGCATTCCTGTGGACAACGTCTATGGTTCTCCCCTGCTGACCGAAGATATCGAAAGACAGGAATATCAGAACCTGACCGTGGTGTCTCCCGATGTGGGGGGTGTTGTACGCGCACGCGCAGTCGCTAAGCAGTTGAATGTAGAGCTGGCGATTATCGATAAGCGTCGCCCCGCAGCAAACGAAGCCCAAGTGATGCATATCATCGGGGAAGTAAAAGACCGTACCTGCATCATCGTTGACGATATGGTCGACACCGCCGGCACGCTGTGCAAGGCCGCTACAGCTCTGAAAGAGCACGGCGCCTCGCGCGTTATTGCCTACTGTACGCACGCAGTGTTATCGGGCAATGCCTTTTCAAATATTACCGATTCTGATCTAGACGAATTGGTGGTCACGGACACGATTCCTCTGACCAAAGAATTTGCCAAGAGCAAGCGCGTGCGCCAGCTAAGCATGGCAAAACTGTTGGCCGAGTCAATTCGACGCGTCAGCAACGAAGAATCCATCAGCGCGATGTTCGACAATACCTAAGGGTAGCTCATCTCGCTGAGGCTATTTCGCAGGCACACCTGCGGAGTATTTCGAAAGACCCGCTAGCCAACGACGCCTCTTCTTAATAGAAGTGGCGTTGTTGTCTATAGGGTCTTTTTTTAACGCTGAACTCGGTTGGTCGCAAACCGGGGGAAGTTTGAAGATGTTGAGAAACATCAGTTAACGGAGACACATTATGTCTAAAGAAAATGCATTTGAGCTACACGCCGAAGTTAGAACGGATCTGGGGAAAGGTGCGAGCCGCCGCCTGCGCCGTCTTGACTCATTAGTCCCAGCCATCATCTACGGTGAAGGCAAAGACCCAGTGAATATCAGCATCCCTCATAAGGATCTGGCTAAAGCACTGTCCAACGAAGCGTTCTTCTCGCACATCATCACCCTATTCGTGGGTAAGAAGTCCGAGCAAGTCGTGATCAAAGACCTGCAGCGTCACCCTGCCAAGCCACGCCTCATGCACGCTGACTTCCAGCGTGTGAGCGCAAACCACCCGATCACCGTTCAAGTTCCATTACACTTCATCAATGAAGAGAAGTGTCAGGGCGTTAAGAATGGCGGCGGTAGCTTGATCAAGGCGATGACCGAACTGCAAGTGAGTTGCTTGCCTAAGGATCTGCCTGAGTTCATCGAAGTAGATGTAATCGCTCTTGGCCTAGGCGAAGCGATGCACATCTCTGACATCACTCTACCTAAGGGTGTGACCAGCGTTGATCTGACTCACGGCGCTGATGCCGATAACGCAATCGTAAGCGTACTGCCTCCACGTGGCGGCGCAACTGACGAAGCCGAAGGCGATTCTGAGTCTGAAACTGAAGCCGAGTAAGTAATACCCCTGCACCTGCGCTGCGAATTATTACTATGCAAGGCAACGCGTTAAAACTGATAGTGGGTCTGGGAAATCCCGGCCCACAATATCGTTATAACCGGCACAATGCAGGTGCGTGGTTTCTTTCACGCGTGGCCGCCGATAATCACGGCGAGCTACGCAGTGAAAGTAAATTCTTTGGCGAGACTGGGCGTATCACGCTCGCTGGCCAAGACGTTCGACTCCTCTTCCCCACCACATTCATGAACCGCAGCGGCCAATCCGTTTCTGCGTTCTGCAAATATTTCGACATCGCCCCGGCCAATATGCTGGTGGCCTATGACGAGATCGATTTCGATGTGGGCACCACACGCTTTAAACACGGCGGTGGTCACGGCGGACACAACGGGATGCGCGACATCATTAGCGCACTCGGCGGAGAAAAAGAATTTTACAGACTGCGCATAGGCGTCGGACATCCCGGCAACAAAGCGCAAGTTGCGAATTATGTGCTAAGCGACCCCTCCAAGTCGGAGATGGAAACAATTCTGGGCGATATCGACCAGGCCATCCGCTGCCTACCCCACGCCACCAAGGGCGAGTGGCAAAGCGCGATGCACGAACTACATACCAAACCTTAAGGATGACAGAACATGGGATTTAAATGCGGCATCGTAGGTCTCCCTAATGTGGGCAAGTCGACCTTGTTCAACGCCTTAACCAAAGCCGGCATCGCTGCGGAGAACTTCCCCTTCTGCACCATCGAGCCGAACTCCGGCCTCGTGCCCATGCCCGATCCACGCCTAGACAAGCTAGCGACGATAGTGAAACCACAGCGCATACTCCCCACTACCATGGAGTTTGTGGATATCGCCGGCCTGGTTGCCGGCGCTTCCAAAGGCGAAGGCCTTGGTAATCAATTCCTTGCCAATATCCGCGAGACAGACGCGATTGCCCATGTCGTGCGCTGCTTCGAAGACAGCAACATCATCCACGTCGCCGATCGCATCGATCCTGCGGCCGACATCGAGGTAATCAACACAGAACTGGCACTTGCCGACCTCGAGTCCGTAGAGAAGGCGCTGCACCGCGCATCCAAACTCGCCCGAAGTGGCGACAAGGACGCCCAGAAGCAAGCCGCTCTGCTAGAGCGCGTACAAGCACACCTCAATGAGGCCAAGCCAGTGCGCACGCTCAAGCTGCCACAGGATGAACTCAATGCTCTATACGGCCTGCACCTACTGACGGTCAAGCCCACCATGTACATCGCCAACGTGGACGAGGATGGCTTCGAGAACAACCCCTTCCTCGACAGAGTCATTGAGATTGCCAAGGCCGAGGATGCCTCCGTGGTCCCAATCTGCAACAAGCTCGAGTCTGAGATTGCCGAGCTAGACGACGCAGAGAAGATTGAGTTCCTGCAAGACCTCGGCATGGAAGAGCCAGGACTAGACCGCGTTATACGTGCGGGATACAGCCTGTTAGGCCTGCAGACCTATTTCACGGCAGGCGTAAAGGAAGTGCGCGCTTGGACCGTTAAAGTAGGCGCAACGGCACCACAGGCTGCTGGTGTGATCCACACCGATTTCGAGAAGGGCTTCATACGCGCTGAAGTAACGGCCTATGACGACTTCATTCAGTACAAGGGCGAGCAAGGCGCGAAAGACGCCGGCAAGTGGCGCCTAGAGGGCAAGGAATACATCGTGAAAGACGGCGATGTGGTTCACTTCCGCTTCAACGTCTGAGTGGACAACACTCTTGACAACAACCAGCGAAATCGCCAGAATTCGCATCCTTTAAACGGCTCAGGACTTTGCGCCTGCACCGATAGTTTAATGGCTATGTAGCTCAGTTGGTTAGAGCACAGCATTCATAATGCTGGGGTCCGTGGTTCAAATCCACGCATAGCTACCATATACATCAAGGGCTTACCGGCAACGGCAAGCCCTTTTTTGTGCCTACTCTAATCATATATCGAGCCTCAAGTTCGACTCGACCTCCTCGATCAAAGAGCTTGGCACCGCCGTCTGCGTGGCCAACTCCCGCCAAGTTGCGACATGGGCAATAGTCTCCTCGACAATTGTCTTGATTTTGCTGCGGCTGAAAAGCGGGCTTAGTTTCTCGAGGGAATAGATATCTTCTCTGACGAAGTTTTCGCGCTTACCGTTCAAACTCATCCAATGACTATTGACCCATTTGCTACCCGGCTTATAGCTATAGGCTAAGTCATAGGCAGGCGCTAAGGACCACTTGCCCGCCTTCAATATAAACGCGAAGTTCTTGGAATGATCGTCATGGTTGCGCGCGACTATGTTGAATATCATGCGCCTTAGAAGTTGTTCGGCGTCGCTTACGGACAACTTCATTTGCCTAGCTACAGCGAACAACTCCGCGTAGGAGAACGAGCCGGGTTTCTTGTAGTCGACGTGGGCGAGTGCATTCAAGGTTTGCACGTGCACTTTATCGTTGCCCACGCGATCGAAACGCTGGGTGATAAAATGGTGACGCTTATCTTCTTGCAGCAATCGACTGGGCATCATGTCGATGCCACAACTCTTCGCTAGGCGATAGTAAACGTACTCCATCGCACCAAACCCCAAGGGGTCACCGAAGGTTTCCTTGTCCTTGCTGTGCTCACTCACTCCGTCGAACTTCATCAGGTAATGTGTGAAACCTTCGGGTACATCTACCTGTCCCGAGCGTACCTGCGTGAAGTCCTCGTTGAAGGCTAATACCGACTTTGGTCTGGCACCGCCCGCACTTGTGCCTACCGAGAGAAGCGACAACATAGCCTCGCGGTTCTCGCCGCCGTCTTTGTTTAACTCGATGGCGAAGCTGTCGCGGGAGTCGAGAATCTCTTGGGCGATCGACACAAGAGACTCGATCTCCACCTGCATCGAGGCATTGAGGGTTTTCAGCTTCGTCGCCGGCGCATACTCCAGAGCCCCCATGCCGCGCTTGCCAATATACTGGAGTCGCTGCAGTGGTGTTATGTCGCTTGGCGAGCGTCCTTGTGCGGCTACCCAGGCGTTGAGTACGGCGTTGCCGAAATCATCCGGCAGAGAGTCCGCGATCATGCCGGGCAGACCTTTGAAACTTAGAAAATCGAGCTCGGGAAAACTGTAGATTCTTTTTGCCACGGGCATCTTCAATGGCGAGAGTTCTATCCCTTTTGCTATGAAGCTAGGACTGTATTCGAATGCCCCTAACCCGGTATCGGTGTCGAAGCTTAGCGCCCCAACATCACTGCTCTGGTAGGTGACCTTGATCGCCTCCATCACCATTGCGAGATCTCCTCATCGGAGCCTTTACGCTGACCTGAAGCGCGCTGTCGCTTCTTGCCCTGCAGCTTTATTAGTTGAACCGGCGAGACTTGAGGCCTAGGGAGGAATAGGTCTAATTGTTCACTCAGGTTCAATGCGAGCATGATGGCTACGAAACTCTCGAGTTGCGCCTTGCCCTTCTCTGCATTCAAGACAATCTTTCTCGACACGCCTGCGCGCTCAGCGACCTCCACCTGGGTCAGATCGCTGTTAAGGCGCGCCTGTCGCAAGCGCTCGCCCAATTCCTCTGCGAGTGCAACCGGTGTTTTTTTTGAAGCTTCCATAGACGCCTATTTCTGGGACATTAAAAGTCTTTAAGACGATAATGGTCGTAAAATAGCACATTACAGAAACTCTTTCATTAACTGTTTTAATGTCCTATATAGAGAACATTAACTGCATATCATGAATTAATATTACATATTAGGGATATTAACCAGAAACAAAAAGGATCTGAGAGCAGCAAGCTCGATTGGGTAAAGCGCAGAGCACACTAGTTCCCCGCCATCACGCTCAACTTCTCGACTACTATTTGCGAGCCTTGCGCCTCGCCTCTTTGTACGCGTTATCGATAGCGCGCTCGTGACCGCTCTCCAACTCCGGATAGAGCGCCATCGCCGCCGCTAACGCCTGCTCATAGTCCGCCTCCCCATTAAACTCGCTATGCATGTAAACAGACATGTCCGCCAAACTATTGAAGGAGGTATCGGTATTGTCGCGAATGAAATCCCAGCCGCCGATCGCTATGACTGCACCGGTTTCCTTAGCCTTTTCCTTGGCGCGACGAGCCAGCAGACCACCTAACGGCACTTTGCTCGCCAAGGAGTTGATTGCACCGCCGGCCGCACGACCGCTCACCTCGGCGCCAATCTGGGCACTCAATGCCTTCTCTGCCCATGGAGTAAGGTAACCACTTTGACTATAGGGAAAATAGAAATCTCCACTATTTCCATCAACCGGCTCCGGTACATCCAACTCCGCCGTGCCTGCGACAAGCATGTCCTGTACATCCTGATACTTGTCGGCGAGTTGGCCGATCTGGCCTAAGATAACTTGCGCGTGCACGAGACTGCCCATATCTGCCGCATTGACAGCCACACCTAGAAACATCCACGCCCCAGCCATCGAACCTAATATTATTCTTCTCATAATGAGTTCCCATTCGCGATTAGAAAACACGCTGCCACCGTGGCAGATCAGGGAAAAGTCTAAACTTAGAAGGACGAACTTTCTTCCCCCTAAACAGGGGTGCTGGAGCCTAGGGCGAAGGTGTTTGGCCTTGCAGGATGACCCACTCGATGAGCTGCGCAGCTACTCGATCGGCGGCGAGACCCAATGCTGAAATGGCGATCGCCGCCTCTACAGTATCGAGTGTTTGTCGCGCCTCGAAGCGCCGGCTGGCCAGAATCCGACGCCCATCGGTATCGATTAACGTGGCGTCATATTGTATGACGGCCGCAGCTTGAGAGCCGGAATAGTCCACCTGAAATGCCCGCAACGTACCCACCAACTCGAATTCGGATTGCAAACCTTCGCTCGCCGCACTCAAGCCACTAACTCGTCCATCGCGCCAGAACGCGTCGAGCAACCAGTCGCGCCATAACAGCGGCACGGGCGCGGCGAAACGCATACTGGGAAATGCCTGGAATTGATTGTCGGCAGTCATGATTAAGAGGCGACTACCACTGAGCGCCTCGCTGCTAAGCGCCCTGTCTATACGCAGCGTCGACAAGCGCGGTCCACCGGTTGCCGCCTGCACACTAGGTGCCGGTAACTGAAAAAGGTCAACTGGCGCTTGCTCTGGTAAGACACTGCAGGCCGATACTAGGAGAACTGCGAAAACGGTGAAGGCTCTACTCATGGTTTGTATTCCCGAATATCATCATTGCCCAATACGAAACCAGCTGGATCGTCTGCAATCCTCCTAGTCATGACATCAACAGTATTTAGTATTTCACGCAGGTCGCGCATAGCTGGGGCTAGTTCGGCGAAGCCTTGAAGTCCCGTACTTACCGCCGGGGTGCTCTCCTCGAGCATGGCATTCAAATTTTGAGTGAAGCTCTGCAGATCCGCGACCGCAGTGCTAACACCGTTTAGTACGGGCTCCTCGTAACGCATCAAGAGTGTGTTCACTCGGCCCAACACCTCATTCGCGGTGTGGGTACTCTGGGCGAGACCCTCTAAGCCCTCACGCAACGTATCTTGCTGACCCGCTAGAGCCGCGGTGAACACCTCCACATTTTCCAGCATATTGGCGACACGCTGGCCGTTCTCGTCAGACAATAACTTGTTGGCGCGGTCTAAAAGGGTAGAGGCATTGAGCAACAACTCCTCACTGCTTACTCGCAATTGGGCTAATGAGGAGGGGGTCGCCTCGATCACAGGCACGCCACTCGCCACTGCCAAGCGTGCGCTACTCGGCAAACCCTCACTGAGCTCGATTGCCGAGGCGCCGGTGATATTGAGCAGAGTTAATCGCGCCTTAGTGTCTACCTTTACTGGCACATCGGATGTCACTCGAATACGTGCTCGCACAATGCGCGGGTCCTGAGGGTCCAGCGTTAGCTGCTCGACCTCACCCACCCGAATACCGCTATATTGCACCGCGCTTCCTACAGAGAGACCTGACACTGGTTCGCGAAAAAGCACGTCATAGTAATTGACCTCACGGTCAATACCCGCGTTCGTCAACCACAGCGCGAACAGCAACGCGGAGGCGCCAGCAACTAGGGTGAACAAACCAACCAAAATATAGTGTGCGCGTGTTTCCATATGCAATTTCCCAGTAGGCACCAAAGGCACCATTGTCTCAGGCCTTAGCAGCACTCAGCGCGGCGGCGCGACCACGCGGCCCATGAAAATACTCTTTAATCCACTCATCTTGCGTGGCCGCAACCACGTCGAGGGTATCTACCACTAGCACCCTCTTCTGTGACAATACTGCCACCCTATCACAGGCCGTATAGAGCGTATCAAGGTCGTGCGTAATCAAAAATACGGTTAGATGAAACGCATCGCGCAGAGTCATTAATAATTTGTCGAAATCCGCAGCTCCGATCGGGTCAAGGCCAGCAGTCGGTTCGTCCAAGAAAAGAATCTCTGGGTCTAAGGCTAGCGCCCGTGCCAGCGCCGCGCGCTTAATCATTCCGCCGGAAAGGTCGGCGGGGTACAGCTCGCCCGCCTGGGCCGGTAGGCCAGTGAGCGCTATCTTGACCGCCGCGATCTGATTAGCCTTCTTACGAGAGATACCCAGCAACTCGATGATCGGCAGTGCGATATTCTCTTGCACGGTCAAAGACGAGAACAAGGCCCCACGCTGAAACAGCACGCCGATATTGCGCGCAACTCCGGTACTCTTGCCCAATATAGTCACCTCTCCCGCCTTGGGTTGGAGCAGACCGGCGATAGAGCGCAGCATCACTGATTTACCACTGCCAGAGCCTCCAACCACGCCAAGAATCTCGCCGCGATAGACATCGAGATCGAGGTTTTCATGCACGACATGACTTCCGAAGCTGTTGCATAGCCCACGCACACGGATGACTGGCTCTTGGCTGAGATCGACGTTCACCACCCCATCTCCATAAAGAACAGCGCAAACACTGCGTCGAGCAGAATCACGACGAATATAGATTGCACCACACTGCTCGTGGTGTGCTCGCCCACGGACTGCGCACTGCCGCCGACCTTGAATCCTTCTAGGCAGCCAATCAACGCAATCATGACCGCGAAAAATGGCGCCTTACTCAAACCAAGTAGCAGATGCTTTAGAGGAATCTCTTGTACGATGCCGATGAATCGCACGACCGAGATATCCAGTGTGGTCACTGCCACCACTGCCCCGCCAACCATGCCCGCGATGATGGCGAGGAAGGTGAGCAGCGGCAGGATAATTAGCAAAGCGATCATGCGGGGCAGCACCAGCAGCTCGATGGCATCGAGTCCTAACACCTTCAACGCATCCAGCTCCTCATTGATCTTCATAGAGCCGATCTGCGCGGTAAAGGCACTCGCAGTTCTGCCAGCCAGCAGGATAGCCGCGAGCAAGGCGCCCATCTCCCTCATGAAGGCATAGCCGACTAGGTCGACGGTATATACGCTGGCGCCGAAGTCGCTTAGTACCGTCGCCCCAAGGAATGCCACAACCGCGCCGACGAGAAAATTCAACAGCACAACGATAGGCACAGCATTAAGTCCGGTCTGATGCATCTGCGCGATCAATGCAGTGAAACGCCAGCGATGGGGTGTAAACAGGACACGGATTAGTGTCACCAGAGTCAGCCCTAGGAAACTTAGAAACTCCAGCGTTAGCTGCCAAGCCTCGTGCACATTCTTGCCGAGCGTGGCCAACCCATCGCCCAGACGCCACACGGGATCGGCAGGCTCCTCTTCCTGCGCGGCCATAGCGCGTGCCACAGTCAGCAGCAGCGCCTTACGCTCTTCTGACAAGCCAATTGCGGTAGGCGTCAGCTCGCCCAATTTTTCCGCACCCAAAAGTCTCACTAAGACTGTCGCCCCCGCCGTATCCAAGGCGGTTAGCTGGCTAGCGTCCAGAGACACTACCTGTGTTTGCACAGACGCGGCGGTACGAGTCAAATTGTCGTAGTTTGGCAGCGTCCAGTCGCCCTGCAAAAACAAGCAAGGCGAGGCGCCGGAGTCCAGTGTAAATTGGGCAGTCATCAGAAGGGTTCTTCATCCCATAAAGACTTCTAGAGGGGACAGTGTAGCACTACCATTGCTCGACTAGTGGAGCCTGCAAGTTTCGCGAATGCTTACTTCCGCTCTTCTCTAGCGATACTTTGTTTCACTCCGACAAAACTATCGGGCGTCACGGAGACCGAGTCGATGCCCGCCTTCACCAATAACCGTGCGAAAGCGGGTCTGTTGCTGGGCGCCTGTCCACACAGCCCAATCTTGCGCCCAGCGCGATGAACCTTGGCAATCACCTGTTCGATGCTTGCGATCACGGCCCCGTCTTCTTCACTAAATAGGCTAGCGAGACGCTCCGAATCGCGATCGATGCCCAAGGTGAGCTGGGTAAGATCATTACTGCCGATGGAGAAGCCGTCGAAGCGTTGGGCAAACTCCTGCGCTAGAATGACATTCGATGGGACCTCGCACATCACATAGACTTCTAGGCCGTTTTTACCTCGCTTCAAGCCATTGCGCCCCATCTCCTTCAACACCTTGTCTGCCTCGCCCAAGGTCCGACAGAATGGGATCATGACGATCACATTATCGAAACCGATCTCCTCGCGTACTTTACGCACTGCGCGACACTCGAGTGCGAAACCATCGCGGTAGTCGTCGCTATAGTAACGGCTTGCCCCGCGCCAGCCGATCATGGGGTTCGCTTCCTGTGGCTCGAACTGCTGCCCGCCAATGAGGTTGGCATACTCATTACTTTTGAAGTCACTCATCCGCAGGATCACCGGGTGGGGATAAGAGGCTGCGGCGATCTTAGCCACACCATGGGCCAGCGTATCGACAAAATATTGCTCTTTATCGGCATAGGACGCTGTCAAGTCTGCGATCTGCCTACGCACTTTCGCACTATTGACCTCTGCGGCCCTAGTCAAAGCCAACGGATGAATCTTAATGACATTGTTGATCATGAACTCCATGCGCGCGAGCCCAATGCCGTCCGCGGGCAATCGCCACCAGCGCAAGGCCGCCGCAGGGTTGGCGAGGTTAAGCATGACCTTAGTACGCGTCTGCGGAATCTTCTGCGCATCGAGTGAGGTGACCGAGAACTCCGCGATACCACTGTAGACGAAGCCCTCCTCCCCCTCTGCGCAGGATACAGTAATCTCTTGCCCCGTTTTCAACACCTGTGTGGCGTTACTGCAGCCGACAATTGCGGGCAGGCCGAGCTCGCGACTCACGATCGCGGCATGGGATGTCCTGCCGCCGTGGTCGGTAATAATAGCAGCGGCTCGCTTCATCAAGGGCACCCAATCCGGGTCCGTGTTGCCCGTCACTAGAATAGCGTCTTTGGGAAAGCGCTCTATCTCGTCGGGGCTATCAAGCCGGAACACTTTTCCTACCGCGATGGCATCACCAACGCTGTAACCCTGCGCCAGCAGCTTACCTTTGCTCTTGAGACTAAAGCGTTGCAAGCCACTGGCCTCTTTGCGGGACTGCACAGTCTCCGGACGCGCCTGCACGATGAATAGCTCGCCAGAGATGCCATCCTTCGCCCACTCCATGTCCATAGCGCGACCATAGTGCTTCTCAATACTGCACGCCCAGCGTGCTAGCTGCAGAATGTCTTTGTCGTCCAATACAAAACTGGACTGTTCTTTCTTAGTCGTTCGCCGAGTTGCAATAGGGCTCGCGCCTCCCTTTGAGTAAACGACCTTCTCCGCTTTTTTTCCGCAGCTCTTCTCGATGATTGGCACGCGGCGCTTATTCTCTAGAAAAGGTTTGTATACCATGTACTCATCGGGGTCGACCGTGCCCTGCACCACCGCCTCGCCCAAGCCCCAAGCCGCATTGATCAGCACCGCATCGGGGAAGCCAGTTTCAGTATCGATGGAAAACATGACACCTGCCCCTGCCTTATCCGAACGCACCATCGTCTGCACACCCACTGACAATGCGACATCCATATGTTTAAAGCCATTGTTCTCGCGGTAGGCGATAGCACGATCGGTGAACAAAGAGGCGTAGCAACGCCTACAGGCTTCGATTAGAGATGTCTCGCCAGTAATATTCAGGAAGCTCTCTTGCTGGCCGGCGAAGCTAGCATCTGGAAGGTCCTCGGCGGTGGCACTACTGCGCACTGCCACTGCAACATTCCGCTTACCCTTGCCCAGCGCGCGATAGGCCGCGAACAACTCTTGGCGGATCTGCACTGGAAATTCAGTTGCCTTGAACAAGTCCCTAATCGCCTTGCCCACTGCCCCTAGATTACTCTTATCCTGCTTGAGCTTTGCCAGCGCATTCTCGATCTTCTCATTAAGAGTGTTGTGCTCTAAGTATGCCCAGTAGGCTTGAGCAGTGATTGCGAAGCCGTCGGGAACACGAATGCCTTGCTTCTTTAGCTGACTGATCATTTCGCCGAGCGAGGCGTTCTTGCCACCCACACGGCCGACGTCGGTGTTGCGCGTATTAGCGAACTGCATTAAGTAGGCGCTTTCTATCGTCATGACAAGAACTCCTGGAGATTTAGTTGACATCGACCGAAAGGCGAATGAGTGGACACTGACCGTGCCATGTGTGAGTAAAACTAGGCGAGGCCTAGCTTCGCCTTCACATCATTGAACGCGTCGAACTGGCTCAAATAGACCTGACCACTAAGGTGAGTCAGGAAATCGGATTTGACGAGCATATCCATCACAGGACCCTTGATCTCAGAAAGATTAAGCGTGATGCCTTGTTGTTTGAGTTGCAGATTGATCGCCTCGAGAGTCTCTAGCGCCGAGTAATCGATCTCGTTCATGGCGGTACACATTAGGATGACGTGGGCGATCTCACCGCTCTTAAATGTCGCGACCTGCACATACTCTTCTAGGAAGGACGCATTGGCGAAGAACAGGCTCTCGTCTAGACGAAGAGTAAGAATCTGCGGATCACGCTCGACTTCGTAGCGGCGCACATTGCGGAAGTGCTCGCTACCAGGAATTAGTCCTACCTCAGCAATATGGGGTTTCGAAGTACGGTATAAATGCAAGCTAATCGACACTAGTATGCCGGCAGAAACGCCAGCCTCTACGCCGAAGCTCAGCGTTAGCAGCATAGTAACGAGTATCGCGAAGGAGTCTCCTTTCGAAATTTTCCAAGTCTTACGAATGACGGAGAAGTCTACCAAGGCCATGACCGCGACAATTATAGTGGCGGCTAGTGTTGCCGTTGGAAGGGAATACAGCAGCGGCGTAAGAAAGAGTGAGACTAATGCGATCATGGCTGCCGTCATTAGGCTGGCCGCTTGGCTTACCGCACCGGCATCGAAGTTCACGACCGAGCGTGAGAAACCACCAGTGACAGGCAAGCCACTAGAGAACGCAGAGGCGAGGTTGGCGGCGCCGAGCCCAATCAACTCTTGGTCGGCATCGATACGCTCCTGTCTCTTGGCCCCAAGGGTTCTACCTACTGAAACCGATTCCACGTAACCGATAATTGAGATCAACAAGGCAGGTAGCCAAAGCGCATTGACAAGCGCTATGGAGAAGTCTGGCATCTGCAGGGGAGGAAGCCCTTTCGGGATCGCACCAACCACGGCAACCCCATGGGCTTCTAATGAGAAGAGTTTGACCGCAACTATAGTGAGAATGACGGCGATGACGGGCGTGACTTTGGTCGTCAAAGCAGCGCGGCGCTGGCTCACGCCAAACCCCGTTAGCAGGCTAACGCCTTTGAGTCTCACGAAATACAGAAGGGCAAGGACACTGCCACCGAGTAATAAGGTTAGGTAATTGGTCTGCGGTAGATGCTCCCAGAGGGAATGTAGTAACTCACCGAGCGTGTCGCCACCGGCCTGAATGCCGAGCAAATGTCGAAATTGGCTTAGCGCTATTATGATCGCCGAGGCAGTGATGAAGGCGGAGACCACCGTGTGGGAAAGAAAGTTCGCGAGGAAGCCCAGGCGCAGAAACCCGAAAAGCATCAACATAGCGCCCGAAAGGGCTGCCAGTGTAATCGCCGCGGCGGTGGCACTGACCTCCCCGCTTGCAGACACCTCGCCTACGGCGGCAGCAGTCATGAGCGCAGCGATCGCAACCGGCCCGACGGACAATGTACTGCTACTTCCGAACAAGCTATAGACGGCCAACGGTAGAATGCTCGCATACAAACCGACTTCCGCAGGTAGCCCAGCGAGAAGGGCATAGGCGAGGGATTGCGGGATGAGCATGATCGTCACGATGGTGGCGGCGATTGCATCACTACCAAAGGCTGCACTGTCATAGCGCCGCATCCAGCGTAGTGCAGGTAGCAATTTCTCACCTCGACTCATCAATTGTTACCCCTTCCGCCTATGCCTTGCTGCATCGCCCTATCGCGCAATAATCTGCCTCCAATGTATGTCCGCCTTAAGGACGCAGTGACTTCAATGACTTCGGTTTCGCCAGCCATTCCCGTCCCTTCAACATTGCATGCCAGTATACCCCCGGCAGTATGTCTTTCTTCAGTATCCACGCCGCACGAGTAGGCTTCGCTCCGTTGATCAATGACACCGGGAAAGAGGGGAGCAGTTTGCCACCGTAGCCAAACTCTGCAAGCACGATCTTGCCTCGCTCCACCGTTAGTGGGCAGGAGCCATAGCCATCATAGCCGGCCTCAAGTGTACGCTTTTGCATTGCACTAATTAAATTCTCCGCGACAACAGGTGCCTGTTTACGCACCGCTGCCATCGTCTTCGCATTAGGCGCATTTGTCACATCCCCAAGGCCCCACACATTCGCGAACTGTTTCTGCTGCAAGGTGAACTGATCAACATCAAGCCAACCGGCTGCGTCGGCCAATATACTCTTTGCCACGAAATCGGGTGCCTTCTGCGGTGGACAAACGTGGAGCATGTCGAACTCTTCACAGATCACCTCTCCCTCACTCGCAGGATCGCTCGACTTAAAATACGCGCGCTTAGACTCTCCATCAACCTCCACTAATGTGTACTTAAAATGAAGCTTGGCTCGGTATTTATCGATATAACTCTGCAAAGCTGGGACATAAGCAGCAACGCCAAACAAAACAGCGCCGGCGTTATAGAAATCGATACTAATATCTTTCAACGCTCCATTCCGATACCAGTGATCCGCCGAGAGATAGAGTGCCTTTTGGGGCGCGCCAGCACATTTTATAGGCATAGGTGGTTGCGTGAAAATCGCGCGGCCTTTCTTCAGACCTTTCACCAACTCCCAAGTATAAGGTGCATGTTTATAGGAGTAGTTAGATGTGACGCCATTTTTACCTAGACTCTCTTTCAGACCCTTCACTCCATCCCAATCCAGCACAAGTCCTGGTGCTATTACCAGCTGCTGATAATGCAGAGATTGTCCGTTATCCAACTGGACTGTATTGTCCTGTGGCGTAAAACCCACAACAGACTGTTGGATCCACGAGACTCCCTGAGGAATTAGATCGCGCATATTACGCTGCGTCTGCACAGCGCTAAACACGCCACCGCCAACCATTGTCCAGCCCGGTTGGTAGTAGTGTTCCTGTGCCGGGTCGACGAGCGCGATGCGTAGACCTCGTTGGCGCTTCAGCAAGCTTGAGGCAACAGCGATACCACCGGAGCCCGCTCCGACGATCACAATGTCATAACTTGGCTTTGCACTATCTACTATCGTTTTAGCCGTCGCGTTCAAGGGAATATCTCCACTATAAGGTTTGATTGACTCAGTGACATCGAAGCCACACTCTTTCGCCTTCGCCACGACTTGCTCAACAGGAACACCTCGGCTCACACTGGCCGCGGCCCATAGACAAGTTGAGCGATTTCCAGTGCGGCAATAGGCGTGCACTTTCTTGCCCGCGGTCTGGGCACTATCGAGGAGTTCGGCGAACTCTGTCACCTGTTCAACCGTTTGTTCGCCGGACCGAAATGGGATGGAGACGAATTCGATATCTAGGCTCTGCGCTGCTAACGCGAGTTCCTCGACTGTCGGCTGGTCTTGCGACTCTGCGTCGGGGCGATTGCATACTAGAATGCTTACACCCTTTATGCGTAGTTGCTCTAGATCCAAAGGCTGCACTTGGGCAGACACAGTCAGTGTGTCGCTGAGAGTTATTAGTCGCATAGCTCACTCCTTAAGTCGCCAAGGCCATCTGACCTATGACTGCGAATTCCTACAACAAGAAAAACCAAACCGCCCAGCAAAGCAATGCTGTCACTAGCGGCACCAACATCATCGCGAACATGTATCGAATATGGGTCATGTTTGATCTCCTAGTATTAAGATAGGAGGCACTAAGACAACATGCCTAGCCTACCCTACCAACATGGTATTGCACATGCTATGCCAGCTTCGAAAGATAGAGGTAGGTTGCTGATAATTAGCGCTTTTTATAGCTAGGACAGAAAATGGCAGAGCCCTCTGCTTAAAGGCTCTGCCATTTTTGACAAATCATGACACGCAGATTGTCAGATTACTCAAGAGCTTACTTGATGGCAGTTAACGCAGGCGCCAGTAACACGAGCGGCTTCCGCATAGCGAGGCGAACTGCCCTCGGCACTCATACGCGCCCGGCTTACCGTTGAGATGAATCTAGCCATGTCATCTTGCAGGAATGTGTGGCGAACACTCAATTCGTCCTCGCGAATGACATCCGCAAGCCGCTCAATATTGCGCAAGGAATCGACAATCGCAGATTGCATATAGCTGTCATTCTGCTCCCCGGCCATCAATGCAACGTCTAGGCGTTGCACCTCGAATGCGAGTTGGTGCATGCGCGAACGTAGCTGCGCACCGTCGACAAAATCGAAGGGTGGAGGATTGGCAATCTGGGGAAAGCCGCCGCTACCACTGCTACAGGCTGAAACTGCAGCAAGCGCAATAACGGCTAATGTCGAACGGCACAGAATTTTTAGGGTAGCGCTATTCATATCGAGAGTTTCCTTACTTAGTGAGTAGGTCTGTATTCAAATTAGCTTAGATACTGAGGGTATAGCCGCTGCAATTCAATGCGAGGGGCTCTATATGTTGATCTAACGCAGACTAATCGCTGACTTCTGACGTCTTTTCAATTCGGTCGAAAATAGTTAACATTGCAGCCCTCTTCTCAAACATCTCAAATGAGTCAGGCCAATGAAGTAAGCACTCTCAAAACGTCCCCAAACTATTTTGGATGAATCGCCCTACTGTCGCGGCATACCCCGTGCCCCTGCAGCAGGACCGTTGAGAGAGCACTCATGTCGAACCCAGTTTTATCAGCCCAAGGGCTGAGTTTTGCTTTTCCTGGCCACCCTCCTATTTTTGCTAATGTGTCTTTGCAACTAAATGCCGGGCACTATGCTCTTCTGGGGCACAATGGAGCTGGTAAGTCGCTCTTAATGAGCGTACTCGCCGGTGTCCGCATGCCGCTTATGGGTACGGTAGAACACCACAAAGCTGTTTGTTGGCAGCCACAACTCGCCGCGGATGTGCCATCAGGGATGACTGTGGCGCAATACCTTGAGATCGACAAGGTGGTGGCGGCACTAGAGCGTCTCGATGCCGGTCAAGGCAGTGCAGACGATGTCGAGACTGTGGGCGAACAGTGGCTCCTAAGAGAATCCCTAACTAAGCGCTTCGTCGAGTTCTCGCTTCCTCCCGATTGCCTACAGCGTGATCTCATGACACTAAGCGGAGGGCAGCGCAGCAGACTCGCCCTGTTACGTTTAGCGCCAAGTGCAAACAGCTTCTTACTCTTAGATGAGCCGAGCAATCATCTGGACCAAGACAGTCGACTTTGGCTACGGGACTGGCTTTTCGCCCATCCTGGCGGCTCCCTGTGCATTACCCACGACCAAGATCTACTGCGCCAATATCAGCAAATTTTCGAACTACGCGGCGGCTCACTCTTCTCCTATGGAGGAGGCCTGGCTGACTATAAAAGTCAGCGCGCGAACGAGATCGCGAGCGCACAAGCCGAGCTTAAGCATGCAAGACTCACCATGCGCAAAGAGCGAGATCAATGCCAGCAGGAGAAAGAACGGCAAGAGCGCAGGAGCGGTCAAGGCAGTGCCAGAGCCGCGAAAGGAGGCATGCCAAGAATTCTATTGGGAGCTATGAAAGCACGAAGCGAGAGCACCACGGGTAAGATACAAGGCAAACACCAAGACGCATTGCTACATGAGCAAGAGCGCGCACGAAACGCAGCTGCAAGGCTAGAGAAAATCGATCCTCTGCATTTCTCACTCACAAAGCCCTCGATCCGCAGCGGCACAGTTGCGCAGCTTGACGGAGTTTTACTACCTTATGTTCAAAATAAAGCGATCCGCATGCACATCCGTGCGGGACAACGCTGGCGTATATATGGCCCCAATGGCAGTGGCAAGAGTCTTTTGTTGCGAGTGCTGGCAGGCAAACTAAAACCTGTTGCAGGTCAGTGCAATCTTAAGGGACACATCGCACTACTAGACCAACACCTGTCCATGCTCGACAACGAGTGCAGTGCTCTAGTAAATTTTCAATTTCTCAACCCTGGCTGGACAGAGCAAGCCTACCGCGACAAGCTGGCCCAGATCAGGCTCAGACGCGAAAGGGCATTACTACCCATGGCTTCGCTGAGTGGTGGCGAACGCCTGAAAGTCGCGCTGGCAATACTCACCATGGGACCACAGGCTGCTGACCTACTCTTGCTTGACGAACCCGATAATCATCTCGACCTGGAGAGCCAGAACTTGCTGGCCGACACATTGCTCGCCTTTGCGGGCACCATCGTCATGGTGACACACAGCGACGCACTGGCCGAGGCCATAGGATTCGATGAGGTCTCTAGTCTAGATCGAGCAGAAGTATCCCGGTGACAACTGAGAAAACTGAGCGTTCATTCTCTGCCTTTGTTAGAACTCGAAATAGGCCCAAGAGCTGCAGTGAAACTTCTCTTGCCGAAAAAAATATTTAGCATAGAATGCGCACACTTTTCCCAGCGCGATGTCGATCATGCAGCTTGTGTCATTTGATGTTTTCCGCACCCTTGGCTTCCCTGAAACCACAATCCTTAAGCCCGAACACACGCTGCGTCACAAGGAGTTGCTGCGCGAGGCAGACTGGGTACTATTTCCAGAGTATTGGCAGCTCAATGCCTTAGTCTATGGCCTGAACTGCCGGGTATTTCCCAGCGAGGCCAGCTACCGTATTGGCCACGACAAAGTTGAAATGACCCGTGCCTTTGAGATGGTGGCACCGGCCCACATCCCCATGACCCTTATAGAGCCGAATACTCCAGAGTCCGCGCAGCAGGTGTGGGAACAGATGGCATTGCCCTTCGTGGCAAAGCTGCCCAAGGCGAGCATGGGGCAAGGCGTTTGGCTGATCGAGAATAGGCAGGACTGGCATCGCTACTGCGCCAAGAGTTCCGTGCTTTATGTTCAAGAGTACTTGCCGATCGACCGCGATGTCCGCGTGGTGATCGTAGGCGACAAAGTTGTTACCGCCTATTGGCGCACGCAGTCCGAGCGCGGCTTCTATAACAACGTGGCCCAGGGCGGCGGAATTGACTATAGCCCTGTACCTGCGGTGGTCACAGAATTAGCCCTAAAACTGGCCAATGAGCTTGGCGTAGACCATGCGGGGTTCGACATTGCCCTTGTCGGCTCCCACCCCTATGTGTTGGAATTCAATCGACTGTTCGGTAATCAGGGACTTGGCGGGGCGCATATTCTTAGGGACGCTATACTCGCCTACCTCGCTAGCAAATCCGAGCCGGAAGATCCCGATGGCAAAGCCCCGTTGTGGCCGGTCGCCGTCTAAAGTACTTTCTTAGCTCAGTACAAACTACAATCTGCGTTATGTCTCATTTTAGTATCACGGAAATTAACGAGGATTCTTGGCCGCACATCTTGCGGATTCAAGCCGAGGTCTATGTCGATATCGAACCCGAGTCTGTCGAGACACTCAGAAGTAAATGGATCAACTCGCCCCAGTGCTGTGTTCTCTGCACATCTGAGCAAGGTGTGTGCGCCTACTTACTCGCCCATGCCTGGCATAGCAACTTGCCTCCCAAACTCTATGAGTCCGCACCTGATGTGCCAATAGGCGATGTGCTATTCATTCACGATCTAGCCGTCACCACACAAGCCGCAGGCATGGGCGTTGGCAAACAGATGGTGAATCACGTCCTTAGGAATGCCGCAGCGCGAGGCTTCCGGAGCGCCCTGTTAGTTGCCGTACAGAACTCTGTGCCCTTCTGGCAGAAGTTTGGCTTCGCACAAGTTGCGGGCCTTACAGCCAGTGCCAGCTACGGAGCAGATGCGCAAGTGATGAGCTTGGAATTTACCTAACAACAGGCTGATGCGAGTTGAATTAAATCCTTTGAGAGTGCCCAATAGGCACATAAAGCCACTGGATAGCGAGCAATGGCTCAAAGGAGTAAGAAATGAAGGCCCTTCTCTCGGGAGACCGCATACGGTTTATCATCAACCGCATCCAGGAACGATTATGGGTTCGGCCCTTATTCCTCTGCCTTTTGTCGATTGGCGCGGTATTTCTAGCTAAATATGCCGATAGCACGTCCTTAGCGCAATATGTCCCCGAACTTGCCCCCGCGTCACTCGATGCCCTATTGACCGTAATGGCCTCCAGCATGCTGGTGATTGCTACCTTCTCTGTAGGCTCGATGGTCTCTGCCTATGCCTCGGCAAGCAATACAGCAACGCCACGCTCCTTCGCAGTGGTAGTGGCTGATGACGCCTCGCAGAATGCACTTTCTACTTTCGTGGGCGCGTTTATCTTTAGCATCGTTGCGCTCACAGCGCTCAATAACGACTACTTCGAAACTGCCGGCCTGTTCGTACTCTTCGTGCTAACGATATTCGTATTCGGTTCTGTAATCATCACATTTGTTCGCTGGGTCGATAGAATCGCACGTCTTGGTCGCATGGGCTCCACTATAGAGAAAGTAGAGAAAGCTGCAGCTAAGGCTTTAATACGGCGCCGTGACGCGCCTACATTACGCGGATTGCCTATTTCCACAAATAAGGAAGATGCCAAAGCGGTGTACAGCCACACCGTGGGTTATGTGCAACAGATCAATATGGATGACCTTGAGAACTGGGCGCAAGAGCATGAAGCGAAAATTATCATAAATGCGCTACCAGGCACCTTCGTAACTCCTGACCAAGCGATAGCCTATGTTGCTAGGACCGGAAAGACTAAGAGCGACGAAGACTTCCACTGCGTAAAAGAAGCCTTTCAAATTGGACGTGACCGTTTGTTCGATGACGATCCACGCTTTGGCTTAGTAGTCCTTTCTGAAATCGCGGCACGCGCCCTATCTCCCGCCGTGAATGATCACGGCACTGCTATCGACATCATCGGCACAGTAGTGCGCCTCTTAATCCAATGGCAGCAGCCTGCCCAGGAGAGCGACAATAACACTAAAAAATGCTCACGAATTGAAGTGCCCGAGATATCAACTAGCGATCTGTTCGACGATTCCTTTACCGCTATCGCACGAGATGGTGCAGGGGTCATTGAGGTATGCGTGCGTCTACAAAAAGCATTGCACTCATTGGCTAATTTAGGAGACGAACACATGCGCGAAGCCGCGCAGAGACATAGTCGCTTGGCACTTAAGCGAGCGGAGAGAGCCTTACACTTATCAGAAGATTTAGAGTTAGTACGGGCCGAGAGCAAGTTAGCACAGGACCAGATATCATGAAGCATCGAGAAGGGCACTTAACTCACCGCGTTGGCTGGCTCCGTGCCGCAGTGCTGGGAGCGAACGACGGCATTGTCTCAACGGCGAGCCTCGTACTCGGTGTCGCTGCATCAGGCGCCAGTAGCGCCGCGATACTCGTGGCGGGCATTGCGGGCTTAGTCGCAGGCGCGATGTCCATGGCGGCAGGAGAGTATGTTTCAGTCAGCTCCCAAGCAGATACTGAACGGGCAGACCTAGAACGTGAGAGGCAGGAACTCGAGGATACTCCGCAGCAGGAGCTCGCCGAGTTAAGCGCAATTTACGAACAGCGTGGCCTAAACAAGGAGCTCGCGAAGCAGGTGGCAGCCCAGCTGACTGCTCATGATGCACTTGGCGCCCATGCACGCGACGAACTAGGTATATCTGATTCGACGACCGCTCGCCCCATTCAGGCCGCTGTTACATCCGCACTGAGTTTCACAATAGGGGCAGCGCTACCGATAGTAGTCTCGGTACTTGCGCCAGCGTCACTCATGATGCTCACAGTCTCGCTCAGCTCTCTCATTTTCCTTGGTCTGCTCGGCGCGTTATCTGCGCAGGCAGGAGGAGCGCCTTTACTAAAAGCCACCAGACGAGTGGTCTTCTGGGGAGCTTTGGCTATGCTGATCACAGCCGGCGTAGGAACACTGTTCGGAGTATCGGTTTAAGAAAACGATGACGAATTCTAATTCTACGACTATCGGACTTGTGAACCCAAAGACGCCGACCAATATGGGCGCAATCATGAGAGCTGCGGGCTGTTATCAGGTAGCGAGTGTGCGCTATACCGGCGAGCGCTTTGGCTATGCTGTGAAGTATCATACGGACACGAAAGATATTTTTGGACAGATTCCACTACTCAATGTCGAATCTCTCATTGATGACCTGCCCCCTACTACTAAGATTGTCTGTGTAGAACTTGTAGAGGGCGCTTCGCCACTGCCCGATTTTACACACCCGGAGCAGGCGATCTATATATTCGGTCCAGAGGATGGGTCTGTCCCCCAAGAGCTCATCGATAAGGCCGACTACGTCGTCTATATACCGACTACCGGCTGCATGAATCTCGCTGCCACCGTCAATGTGCTGCTTTATGACAGACTAGCCAAATCCCCAGCGGGGCATAACAGCCAAGAACACATAGTCAATAATCGCGACATCAACAATCGCCTGCGCATGAAGCCGCAGAGAAGCGAAACTTAACAATACAATGCTCGAAGAGCATGGATACAGATTATGAGTATAGAGCAAGCCAACAACCCACTGCATGGACTGACACTCGAGACTATCGTTACCCGGCTAGAAGAGCACTATGGCTGGGATGGCTTAGCACAGCGCATTGACGTTAATTGTTTCAAGAGCGACCCCAGCGTAAAGTCCTCTCTGAAGTTTCTGCGCAAGACTCAATGGGCTCGAACGAAAGTTGAAGCACTTTATGTATCAACTTTCGCCACTTCCTCACCCTGGCTCAAAAATTAGCCTTTTGCATAGGGGTTGTTTTACACTGGTCGTGTACACGAAAACCCATAGCTGTGATCTGAGGAGAATGCCAATGAGCGCGCGAACCGATGTATCAACAGACGTAGAAGCTAAACTTAACCCTGTCATACACCCCGTACATGCGGCTGACCTACTCGGCGTTCTAAAACTAGGCGCAGCCGACTTCGAAGCTAGACCTACCCATGGGGTATTCATCACCCTGATTTACGGCCTGATCGCCCTGTTTGCGGCGCTAATAGGTCTAGGTGAAAATTTTCTACCACTGCTGTTTCCGTTACTAGCGGGTACGGCAATCATCGGCCCTCTCGCTGCCAGCGGCCTGTATGAGCTGAGCCGGCGACGCGAGCGAGGCCTAGACTATTCTTGGTACCACGTCTTCGACGTTATCCACGCGCCTTCGCGCTGGGGAATAGCGGCCATGGGCCTTATACTTGCGGTTCTTTTCTTAGCCTGGTTAATGACGGCGCAGGTGCTCTATAACGCATTTTTTGCAGGCGAGCATCCCGATACTTTGATCTTAATGTGGGAGCAAGTGTTCTCGACGAGTGCGGGCTGGAGTTTATTGATCGCTGGTTCCGCAATAGGCTTTGTTTATAGTGTTGTTGTCTATGCCGCGACAGTGGTGTCATTGCCAATGATGCTGCACCACAAGATTGGACTCGGCAAAGCGGTACTTACGTCTGTGCGGGTTGTTCAACACAATTGGCATGCGATGGCGACTTGGTACTGCATAGTCGTCGCAATGGTCTTACTAGGGTCCGTACCGTTATTCCTTGGGCTCGCAGTGGTCGTCCCAATACTCGGACACGCCACATGGCATCTGTACCGCAAAACCATTAGCGTTTAGCTTGCCTAGAAACGACTCGAGCGCAGCTTAGGTAGGCTGCGCTCGAGTGTCTGCGGTCAAAGATTTAGGCTAGGTCAAAGCGATCCGCGTTCATCACCTTGTTCCAAGCTGCGATGAAGTCTCTTACGAAAACTTCTTTACTATCTTCACTCGCATATACCTCGGCAAGCGCACGCAGCTGCGAATTAGATCCGAACACCAGATCTACTCGTGTGCCAGTCCACTTCACGCTACCTGTCTTACTGTCACGCCCTTCGAACATAGCGGCATCAGCGCGTACGGGCTTCCATGTTGTCCCATGCGAGAGCAAATTCACAAAGAAGTCATTACTCAAGGTTCCGAGCCGCTTGGTAAATACCCCATGCTCAGAGCCATCGTAGTTCGCGCCTAGCGCTCTCATTCCCCCTACCAACACTGTCATCTCTGGCGCTGTCAGCTTCAATAGTTGCGCCTTATCGATTAATAACTCTTCTGCAGGCACAGTGTACTGAGTCTTGAGGTAGTTGCGGAAACCATCGGCACCTGGCTCTAGCGGCTCAAATGCCTCTGCATCGGTCTGCTCTTGCGTGGCGTCGGTACGACCCGGTGTAAATGGCACGTCGAGCTGATAGCCAGCATCTTGCGCTGCCTTCTCGACCGCTGCACAGCCTCCCAATACTATTAGGTCGGCTAAAGACACCTTCTTGTTTCCGGACTGCACCGCGTTGAACTCGCTCTGCACACCTTCGAGTATTTGCAGTATCTTGCTAAGTTTCGCTGGCTGGTTAACCGCCCAATCTTTCTGGGGCGCGAGGCGAATGCGCGCACCGTTGGCGCCACCACGCATATCCGAACCACGGAAAGTCGACGCCGAGGCCCAAGCGGTGGATACCAGTTCTGAGACGGATAGGCCTGAACCTAACAGAGTCGTCTTCAGAGTGGCTATGTCATCCTCATCGATCAATTCGAAATCCACTGCTGGCACCGGGTCTTGCCAGATCAGTTCCTCGCTGGGAACTTCCGGTCCTAGGTAGCGCGTGACTGGACCCATATCGCGGTGAGTCAGCTTGTACCAAGCACGGGCGAAGGCATCCGCAAATTCCGCGGGGTTTTCGTGGAAGTGCTTGGATATCTTGCGGTACTCCGGATCCTCGCGCATTGCCATGTCAGCAGTCGACATCATCGGTGCGTGACGCTTGTTTGGATTGTGTGCATCCGGCACCATATCCTTCGCCTTCGCATCCTTAGGCGTCCACTGATTCGCCCCTGCCGGGCTCTTGGTCAGCTCCCACTCGAAACCGAACAGGATATCGAAGTAGCTGTTATCCCATTGTGTTGGCGTATTGGTCCACGCGCCTTCTAGGCCGCTAGTGATCGTATCTTCACCCTTGCCAGTGCCCATGCTATTTAGCCAACCGAAGCCCTGTGCCTCTAATGGCGCCGCTTCTGGCTCCGGACCTACGTGGGCGGGATCGCCTGCTCCGTGAGTCTTGCCAAAAGTGTGGCCACCAGCGGTTAACGCAACGGTCTCATAATCATTCATCGCCATGCGTGCAAATGTTTCGCGCACGTCTCTAGCGGACCCCAGTGGATCAGGCACTCCATTTGGGCCCTCGGGATTCACATAGATCAAACCCATTTGTACTGCAGCGAGCGGGTTCTCTAAGTCGCGATCACCGGTGTAGCGTTCATCGCCTAGCCATTCCTTCTCAGCACCCCAATAGATATCTTCCTCTGGCTCCCAAATGTCAGCGCGACCGCCACCGAAGCCGAAGGTTTTGAAACCCATCGATTCCAGTGCGACGTTTCCGGTAAGGACCATCAAGTCGGCCCAGGAAATCTTATTACCGTACTTCTGCTTGATTGGCCAAAGTAGTCTGCGAGCCTTATCGAGGTTGCCGTTATCCGGCCAGCTGTTCACAGGTGCGAAGCGTTGTGCACCAGTTCCTGCACCGCCTCTGCCATCGCCAATACGATAAGTGCCGGCACTGTGCCACGCCATGCGGATAAAGAAGGGACCATAATGGCCGTAATCGGCAGGCCACCAGTCTTGAGAATCGGTCATTAAGGCCAGAAGATCGTTCTTCAGCGCTTTGTAATCGAGTTTCTTGAATTCCTCGGCATAGTTAAAGTCAGCCTTCATTGGGCTGCTCTGAGGCGAATTCTGATGCAGGATTTTAAGATTGAGTTGATTGGGCCACCAGTCGTGGTTAGCGGTGCCTTTATCGCCCATTTTCGTGCGCGACCCGTGCATTACAGGGCACTTGCCTGCTTTGTTGCCATTGTTATCGGACATAGCTCTCTCTCCAATCGTATTCGGGTGGATGTGTGAAACTAATATCGACTATACAGCAAGGATGAACGATAGTTTAAACTTGTTTTTTAATGATCTTCGATAGCTTTTATCTATCTATAATCTTCCCATCGCCCATGGCATACTCCCTACTGCATCGATCAACTGGAGCTTACCCTATGCAACGCCGCAATTTCCTCAAGGGCTCTGCTGCACTATTGAGCACACTCCCAATCAATGCTGCTCTCGCGGCCGAATCCACCACAACGCTTGCGAACTCAGCAACTGCGAACACCGCACAAATGCTGGACGGCGCCAAGCAACTTGCTCCAATCATTGCGACTCCGGATCGAATTATCGAGATGAATGTTTGCACCCGTCCGTTTAGAGCGCAGGGGCCTCGCATCGAATCCGAACGCATTGGGCGCAAGAGCGTGGTGCACAATTACGGTCATGGCGGCAGTGGCTGGTCTCTGTCCTGGGGCAGCGGGCAAATCGCCGTGGAGATGGCTAAGGCAACAGGGCGCAAAGAGATCGCCGTGATCGGTTGCGGCGCGATAGGCCTAACAACGGCGCTAGTTGCACAACAGGCAGGGTTAAAGGTCACCATCTATGCGAAGGAACGCCCGCCCTATGTGCGCTCGCAACGAGCGACTGGGGCATGGACCCCCGACTCGCGCATCTGCAGCGCGCAATTCGCGCCTAATTTCGCTAAACAATGGGAAGCAATGGCACGTTACTCGTTCCGGCGTTACCAAGCCTTGCTTGGCGTTGCAGGCAACCCTATAGAATGGCGCGACATGTATAGTCTGTCCGATATTCCATTTGGTAGGCCACAGCCAAGCGCAGAATCCGGAGAACCTGCCTACCCTCATTTCGAGGCAGAGCTAATCCGGGACATCACACCTCAATCGGTCCCCATCAGCGCTCATCCCTTTCCTGCCGCCCATGTGCAGAGACGCTCGACTTTGTTGTTTAACATCGCTGAGTACACGCGCTTGCTAATGGCAGACTTCCTTGCCAATGGCGGCGTGATGGAAACTTTTGCACTGCAGGATAAGAGTGATTTTGCTGCTATAGATGAACGGACCATCATTAATTGCACAGGCTATGGGGCGAGAGCGTTGTTGGCCGATGACTCGATCATCCCGGTGCGCGGACAAACCGCCAAGCTAATGCCCCAACCGGAGGTGGACTATGGCTTCTACTTCAATAGTCGCCACGTATCCGTCTACCCCCGTCGCGACGGCATGCTGGTACAGGCGCAGGCAGAAGGCGACTTCAACAACGACGCGGAGAACCTAGATCCTAATGAATCCATCACCGCTGTGCGTCGCCTCGGGGAGATCGTGGAGCAGATGCAGTCCAAGGACGCAAACAGATCACAGGGAGGGGTGTAGCTCTACTGGAATTGCCTTATCGCTAGCTCCAGTTACAGCGCTAATCAAAGTATCGCCCCAGGTGTACTTCTGGTGCATCAGGGCATTGATATGATCTCGTTTGTCGGGCCGCAACACGGCTGTATAGACCGCAGTCTTGCCGTTGCGTGTGACCTCGAAGTTATCATTCTCTTGAATGCGTTCGAACCAAAGCGAGGTGCCGTTGCCACTACGTAGATATTGCTGCCCTTCGTCGTCGACCACCCAAAGCCTAGTGATCATGGGCTCACCTTGATCGTCGAGAGTATGCATCTCGACTACCTCCACGCGCTCCGAGGCTACCTGCACAACGCCTAAGCCCAACAAGAAAAGACCGATTAAGATGCCGGCACTCCAGAACAATATCTTCATTGTCTACCTCCCTTTAGCCCTGTCCACAATTGTATGCCTGTCCACGGCAATCTCAAAATTGCCTGTAGGACACAGCAAAGCACACGGGGCCTGCTACAATGCTTAGCAATCTTTAGAACACAATGGAGCCTCCGATGCCCAATATAGAACTCCCATCTTCTCTCGTCAGCGTGCAATGGCTTGCCGACGCCCTTGCGAATGAACCCAGCGAAGTTATCGTCTTGGATGCTAGCTGGCATATGCCTGCAGCGCAGCGCGATGGTGAGGCGGAATGGCGTCAAGTGCGTATTCCTGGATCGCGTTTCTTCGATTTCGATCGTCGCATCTGCGATCACGATGCAACGCTGCCTCATATGATGCCAGACGCCTCTGTGTTCACCTCGGAGATGCAGCGCCTCGGCATCGATAAAGACAGTGTCGTCGTGATCTATGACAGCCTTGGCATACAGACGAGTCCACGCGCCTGGTGGATGCTCAAATCGATGGGCTTAGATCGTTGCGCAGTGCTCGATGGCGGCCTACCTGCTTGGCAGGCAGCCGGCTTCGCTATCGACATTGAGGAGCCGAGCGAACAGACCTTGAATGGGAATTTCACCGCCAATTTCCACGCCTCAATGTTCTGCGATTGGCGAGAAGTGCTACTCGGCACGAGCTCCGAGGATACGCGCATCCTTGACGCTCGCTCGGCTGATCGTTTCTATGGGCGTGCGCCAGAGCCTCGCGCCGGGCTTCGCGGAGGACACATGCCTGGGGCGTTTAGCCTGCCCTTCGACCGCTTGATCGTCGATGGCCATATGCGCCCAGCACAGGAGTTACAAGCAGCGCTACAGCCCTTGCTCAGTAAAGACGAGCATCACCTGATTGCGACCTGCGGCTCCGGCGTCACTTCCTGTGTGATCGCTTTTGCTGCCTATCTCGTAGGCTATAGAGACATCAGCGTGTATGACGGATCATGGTCCGAATGGGGTGCCGGAGACAAATTACCAGTCACCTGCGCTCCGGCAAACTAAGCGTGGGACAGCGCGATGAAATTTCGTATACTCACTGGCCCGCACCAACACAATGGCTTTGTCGAGTTACGCAATGAGCGAAGAGAAAACTACCGAAACGCCTAACAGCGCCGCACAGAGTCAGCCCCCAAAGGGCAGCTTTCTGGCGAATTTAGCGTTCAATATTGTTCTGCCCGTCTTTATCTTGAGCAAGCTCAGTGGAGACGACAGCCTCGGCCCATCGCTGAGCATCGTATTCGCGCTGATTTTCCCGATTGGCTATGGCCTTTGGGATCTGCGCCAATCCGGCAAGATCAATCCGTTCTCTGTTTTGGGGGTGGTCAGCGTGTTCCTCACGGGGGGCATCAGCCTACTGGAGCTCGACCCGAAATACATCGCGATCAAAGAAGCCGCGATCCCCGCTATTATCGGTATCGCAGTACTGTTTACACAGCGCACTCGCTTTCCTTTGGTGAAGACACTCATTCTGAACGCACAATTGGTGCGGGTTGAAGCGCTCTATGAAGCGCTTGCCCAGAAGGGTAAGACGGCGATGTTTGAGAGACGCATGGGACAGGCCTCGTTCATCGTGGCGGGCTCTTTCTTTGTCTCCTCTGTACTCAACTACGTGCTGGCGAAGATCATACTCGTCAGCCCACCGGGCACCACAGAGTTCAGCGAAGAGTTGGGCAAGATGACAGCGCTAAGCTACCCGGTCATCGCCCTGCCGAGCATGGTCATTCTAATGCTGGCGATCTGGTTTGTGTTCTCACAGATTAAGAAACTAACGGGCGAGAGCCTAGAGACATTTCTAGTCGATCAAGATAAACCTTAAGCGACTAAGTCACTGGGCCAGATTGAACGCCACTAGGTGATCCATTTCGATATGGATGCCAATCATCTCACCCTGCGCATGACGATGGTGGCTCGGCACGAGGCTCAAGACCTGAGTCCCATCCGCCAACTCCAGCGTGTATAAATACTGCGACCCCCTAAATGCCTTGTCGATCACCTTTGCGGTGGTCGTGCTGTTATCGTCGTGAATTACATCGTCGGGCCGAATCAACACCATCACCGTGTCGCCCAGCTCATAGCCGTGGGGCTCTGCCTCGGACAATACCCCTAAGGCAGTCTGGACGGAGTAAGCATCGCTTACCGTCCCGTTCAGAAATACTCCCTCCCCCACAAAGTCAGCCACATAGGGACAGCTGGGCTTGTGGTATAGCTCGAAAGGCGAACTCCATTGCATCAATTCACCCGCACGCATCACCCCGATCTCATCGGCCATCGCGAAAGCCTCGTACTGATTGTGGCTAACTAGGATTGCCGTGATGCCGTCTTTCTTGAGCACATAGCGAATCTCCCGAGCAAGCTCCTCGCGCAGCTCCACATCGAGGCTTGCGAATGGCTCGTCTAGCAACAGGATGCGCGGCTTAGGCGCCATGGCGCGTGCGACGGCCACACGCTGCTGCTGGCCACCGGACAGGCGATGGGGATAGGTATGCAGGTACTCACTTATCTTCAACATGAGCGCAAGTTCCTGCACTCGCTCCGTCTTCTCACTATTACTCTTACCAGAGAGACCGAAGGCAATGTTCTCGGCAACACTAAGATGGGGAAACAACGCATAGTCTTGAAATACCATGCCGACCTGACGCTTCTCCACTGGCAGGCATAGCGTCTGATTGCTAACCGCAGCACCGGCAATGCGGATCTCGCCCTCTAATGCCGGCTCGAAGCCCGCGATGGCACGCAGCAACGTGGTCTTGCCACAGCCACTAGGGCCAAGCAGGCAGCCGATCATGCCCTCGCTCAGTTGTAGAGAGATATCACGGACGATCACAGTGCCCTCTAGGGCGACGGCAACATTATTGAGTTCGAGTACTGGATTCATAACCTGGTCGCGACTTGGAAATAGTTTGGCTGAGGATAATAACAGGGATAATCCCTGCCAATACAATCATCAGGGCGGTACTGGAGGCCTCGGCGAGGCGCTCTTGATTCGCTAGCTCGTAGGTTCGAATGGCGAGGGTATTGAAATTGAAGGGCCGCAGGATCAGCGTAGCGGGTAGCTCCTTTAGCACATCCACGAACACCAACAGACTTGCTGTCAGTAGGCTGCCCTTCATCACTGGAATATGCACGCGTCGCAGAATTTGCAAGGGCTTGAGTCCTAGAGAGCGCCCCACGTCATCCATTGTCGGCTTGATTTTACCTAGCCCCGCATCGAGGGTATTCATGGACACGGGCAGGAAGCGCACTAGGTAGGCAAACACTACCGCCACCAGCGTGCCGCTAAACAGCAGCCCAGTGGAAATATCGAATTGCTCGCGCATCCAGGCATCTAAGGTATTGTCGAACCATGCGAAAGGAATCAACACCCCTACCGCGACTACGGTGCCAGGTATCGCGTAACCAAGGCCGAGCACTCTTACGATGCCCCGCAGAAAGATACCCGGACGCAGGCGCTTGCTATAGGTAATGAACAGGGAAAGGAACAGGGCGATCACCGCGGTGATAGAGGCAAGCTTAAGACTATTGCCGAACAGGCCCAGAAAATTGGAACGATCCAACAGCTCCCAGGTATCGATTGCCCATAGAGAGAGCTGAATGAATGGAATCAAAAAACCAAACACCACAGGGAAGAAGCAATAGAACATTGCCGCAGCTCGTTTCCAGCCGTGTAATTCGATGCGCGGCAGTCGAGTATATTTGTTGCTGGTGTGGTGATAGCGCGCCTTCGAGCGAGACCAGTGCTCCGCCAGCACGAGACCCAAGATAAAGACCATTAGTACGGCGGCTAGCTGCGCAGCCGCGATTGGACTGCCCAAGCCAAACCAGGTGCGGTAAATGCCGGTAGTAAATGCTGACACACCGAAGTATTGCACGGTGCCATAGTCAGCCAGAGTCTCCATCAACACCAGGGAGAGCGCCGCCATGATAGCGGGGCGTGCCAGCGGGAGCGCGACACGACTGAAGGCCTTAAAAGGGCTTGCGCCGAGGGTACGCGACACCTCTAGCACGCACACGGACTGCTCGATGAAAGCGGTGCGAGTTAGCAAATAGACATAGGGGTAGAGTACCAAGGAGAGCATGGTGATAGCGCCACCGATGGAGCGTATCTGCGGGAACCAATAGTCGCCGTAACGTACTTCGAAGGTTGCCCGAATCCAGCTCTGCAGCGGTCCACCGACATCCAGCATGCCGGTATAGGTATAGGCGATAATATAGGCGGGCATTGCCAGTGGTAGCACCAAGGCCCACTCCAAGTGGCGACTACCCGGGAAGCGAGTCATCGTAACCAGCCAAGCTGGGCCAATGCCAAGCACTAACACGGCGAGACCAACTCCCACCATGAGTAAAGCGGACTGCGAAATATAGTCGCCAAGCACAGTGCTCGCTAGATGAGACCAGACGCCCTCACTGTCTCCAAAAATAGAGGAAAAGACGGTAATGGTAGGAACGCTGAGGAGGATACAGAGCGCTAGAATTCCAAGCGTGAGCCACCGCCCACTGAGCCGGGTTCTCAAAGACGACAAGGCCCCTCGCGGGGCCTCATTGCTGACAATAGTTAATTGCGACATCTAGCGCGAGTCTTATTCTGTGTAGCGTTTATTTCCATCCCGCGCGATCCATAAGGCGCACAGCTTCGGCATTGTGAATGCCTAATTGATCTAGAGCAATATCATCTGCCTTGAATTCGCCCCATGACTTGAGCAACTCACTGGATTGCACATCTTCACGCACTGGAAATTCATTGTTAGTTTCCGCATACCATTGTTGGGCTTCATCGCTGACAAGATACTCCATCAGCTTCACTGCTGCGTCCTTGTTCTTCGCTGCCTTGGTCACTGCCGCGCCACTGATATTGATGTGGGCACCGTTGCTATTCTGGTCTGGCCAGAACACCGCCACCGCTTCGCCATTGGCACGATCGGCTGGGTTTGAAGAACTAAGTAGGCCAGCAAGATAATAGGTATTAACGAGGGCGACCTGACACTGACCCGCTGCAATCGCACTAATCTGCTCTCGGTCTCCACCCTGTGGGCTGCGCGCGAAATTCGCAACTAGGCCTTCAGCCCATTGTTCAGTTTGCTCAACACCATTGCGGCTAACCATCGATGCCACCATCGACTGATTGTAAATATTAGAGGACGAACGTACACAAATCTTGCCCTTCCATTTAGGATCGGCAAGACCGGCATAAGAGGATAGTTCGGCAGGGTTCACACGTTCTTTGTCGTACACGATTACGCGTGAGCGTAATGACAAGGCATACCAATAACCTTCGTTATCACGATAGTTTGCCGGAACTTCCGCATCTAGAAGCGATGACTGCACACTCTGCAATACTCCAGCCTCTTTGGCTCGATAGAGTCGGCCAACATCCACAGTAAGTAGCAGATCCGCAGGAGAGTTCGCCCCCTCGAGGGACAGCCGTTGAATGAGCTCGTCTGCACCGCCAGTCACTAGATTCACTGTGACGCCGGTTTCTCTCGAATAGATGTCGAGAATGGGCTTGATCAAATTCTCTTCTCGAGCCGAATAGATGTTTACTTCGTCTGCCTGTACAAGGCTTGCACATAATACGGTGACAATGGTTGAGAGGACTCTTCGCATGGTGCTGTACTCCTAAAAAACTTGGCTTACGGGCATGAACTATACTGGCCCAATTGTGGCTCAAATGATAATACATCTTATTTAGCTTTACAATCGAAGTCCGCTTTAGTTCATGCTGGCAAGGCAGTCCAGAGGGACACTCAAGGTGCGCCCTCTTCGCCCTCGTAGGGAAAGTCTGGATGCTCTTCTGTACGAGGGTCTAGCTCGAAGGACATAGGCGTCGTAGTTGGGGCAACGGCGCGGAAGGGTTCTGTCTCGTCCAGTACTGGGAGCACATGAATACGTCTGCGCGCCGCAAGCAACGCAACAAAGCCTGATAGACAGATTGCACTGAATACAAACAGGCCGCTCGGTCCAAACCACTGCATGAAGGCGGAGGCGATAAAGGAGCCAACTGCGGAGAACAGACCCATCGACAGCAACATAACGCTGCCAACCATTACAAAGTCCTCGGGCGCGGCCCTGTCATTAGCGTGGGCGAGACTTATCGCGTACTGCGTCATTACGCATCCACCCCAAAGAAAGGCCAGTAGCGCTAGCGCCCAAGCAGGCAAATCGCCTAAAAGTACCAGCAATGCGGAGATGAGTGCACCCGCAACCGCGGTGTAGAGCAGGACGATACGCCGGTCGTAGTGGTCCGAGAGGCGCCCTAGGGGCAGCTGAAAGACTGCGCCCCCAAGCACTACAACACTAAGGAATAGGGTTAGGGACTGCGTGTCCATGCCGATACCGCGGGCGTAGAGAGGGCCTAGGGACCAGAACGCACCTGTGACCAAACCCGTCGCCACTGCCCCCGCTACGCCTGCCGGAGACAACTGCAGCACCTTGCGCAGGTCGATCTGCACATTGCTGATGGGCCCTGGCGCCATCGCCGTAGTAAGGCAAACCGGAATGAGGGCGAGGGAGAGTAAAATTGCCACAACGGTGAATAGAGTCTGCCCTAGGGGGTCGGCGAGATTCAACATCTGCTGCCCCACCATGGTCATGCTCATATTGATCACGACGTAGACCGAGAGAATCGTGCCACGAGTCTGGGAGTTGGAGCGCTCACTTAGCCAGCTCTCGATGGTCATGTAAAGGCCAGAGATGGCGAAGCCGACGGTAAAGCGCAGAATCAGCCACACAAGTGCATAGGGCAGCGAATAGAACAGCAGCACTAAGGCAGAGTAGGTGGAGGTTAGGATGGCGAAGGTCCGAATATGCCCTACCCGCCTCACCAGAAACGGTGTAAGCAGGCAGCCTGTCACGAAGCCGACATAGTAGGTCGATCCCATCAGGCCGATCTGCCCAGCGCTAAAGCCCAACAGCTCCGCGCTGACTGGCAGCAGAGTGAGTTGTAATCCGTGACCGATAAGTAACAACGCATCTGAGAACAGCAGCGCCGCAACGGGTAAAAGCATTCTTCGCATTTTCGCAATCAGACGAGCTCGCACAGGCGAGTCGGGCGTCTAAACTTCCTCGTTAAGCTAGGTGATGTGCTACGTACAAAACACACTCTAACATCTTTAGCCTAAACTTTAAGGAGGCCACACCACTGCGATGCGGGGAGGCTAGGCCAAACTCGCCGTGCGCTCAACGCCGCACCAGCACCGATAGATGACAATGCGTTAGCGATTCTTTCTACTTCACATTGCTGTAAAATAAACTCCTATTCGAGCCATTGCCGTAGCACAATGACACGAGACAAGTCGTATCCTTTTAGTACGCGGAGACATAATAAGATGAATACAGCCTCGAGAACCCTAGTGCGCAGCGCCCTAATCATATTCGCCGCAGGTCTTGGCATCAGCTGCAGCGAGCCAGGCGCTCCAAGTGCTAGCACCACCACTGCGAGTACAGCTCCCGCCGACAGCTCTTACGACCTTAGGCTCGATATGCAAGATTTCATGAACAACGTATTAGAGCCCGTCTCGGACGTGCTCTGGGACTACGCCGGCTGGGTTGACGACATCAACACTGGCTACGAAGACCTCTATCCGAAGACCGACGAAGAATGGCTGCTGGTAAAGCAAAGAGCAGCACAGCTGATCGAAGCGGGTAATGCCCTTGCTCTGCCCGGACGCGCCGTGGACAACGATGCCTGGATTACTTACTCCAACGCGCTGAGCACGGCGGCAGCCTTCGCTTACGATTCTGCACAAACGCAGAATCGGGAAGACTTCTTCCAGGCGGGCGCCCAGATCTACAGCGTGTGCACCGCCTGCCATCAGGGCTATAACCCTGAAATATCTAGATTCGCCAGTAATTGAAGGCGAGCATCTAATGCTGCTTCACGATAGCCCCAAACTTTACCAAAAAGTTGGGGCATTGATCGTCATCGGCGCACTCGCGCTGCTCCTTGGTAACATTGCTTTTGCCCATACCATTAGCGGCGATGACGCCAACTACGTGCAAGGGATTGATGGACCTGCCATCGCGCCTTTCATCTATCTTGGCGCTAAGCATATGGTGACGGGTTACGACCACTTGTTATATTTGCTAGGCGTAGTTTTCTTTCTGTATCGCCCCATCCATGTCCTACAGTATGTCTCGCTGTTTGCCCTCGGTCATAGCATCACCCTTCTTACCGGCGTCTTGGCGAACCTGCAGGTCAATGCCTTTCTCATCGATGCCATCATCGGTTTCTCGATTGTTTATAAGGCATTCGAAAACATGGGGGGCTTCGATAGCCTCGGCAGCATGCGCCCCAATCCGAAAGCAGCGGTGTTCATCTTCGGTCTCTTCCATGGCCTTGGACTCGCCACTAAGTTGCAGGCCTTCGAGCTCAGCTCCAATGGCTTGGTGACCAATATCATTAGCTTCAACGTCGGCGTCGAGCTTGGCCAGCTTTTGGCACTATCGGCGATTCTATTGTTGCTGAGCCTTTGGCGTACTAGAGCCAGCTACACACGCTATGCGCTTGTGAGCAACACACTCTTAATGGGGGGCGGTTTCATCCTCACCGCCTACCAGTTAACTGCCTTTTTCAGCGCTAACGTCTAAAAGAACAGGAAGCTTTACTATGAACAGCACACCGCCAAACGCGCAAAACTCGTCGATGCCACGCATCTTAGGTGCAACGCTTATAGCAGCATTACTCGCCGCGATAGTGTTTCTCGTCGCCGTGTTGCCAGCCGAGTTCGGTGTGGATCCTCTCGGCACAGGTCGCGCGTTAGGACTAATGGACTTAGCCGATGCCAGTGAAAGCCCCTACGAGAAGGTAGAGCAAGTTCACAAGGTGGACCGTACCGAATTTATCCTTGAACCCTTCCAGTCTGTCGAATACAAGTATCAGCTTAGCGAAGATAGCACCATGATCTTCTCGTGGGTGGCCACAGGGGAGTTGGTGTTCGACATGCATGCGGACCCAGAGGGCATGGAGGGTGAGGAAGGCGTAGAGAGTTACGACAAGGGCGATGCACTCAGCGGCGCAGGCGTCTATCACGCACCGTTCACGGGCATCCATGGCTGGTTCTGGGAGAACCGCAGTTTTGAACAGGTCCATGTACAACTGGACAGTGCGGGCTACTACGACAGCTCCATCGTCTTTCGCGATGGCGGCAGTTTCGAACGCGAGTTAAACCCCGCCATACAGTGAACATCCCCAAAAAAAAACGCCCGTTCTGGCATCAGAACGGGCGTTTTTTGCAATACTCAGGCGTTTAAAAAATTAACGCTCGACGGGATCGGAACCATCGGACGGCGCGCCAGTGCCCGAGGACCCCATAAACAGCTTGCGACCATCCGGGAAAGTGATGTCGCGACCATTGCCACGGCACTCTGGTGAGCACAGGCGATCCTTGCTTTGGTAACCCGTAACGATGATCTCAGTCCCTAGTTGTAGCGAGTCGCGATTGATACCCCGGCGCAGCAAGGTATTAGGCGTGCCGCCCTCCACCATCCAAGCCTGCTCAGAGCCATCGTCATTAGTGTGCATCAGGTGAATCCACGAGTGCGGATTGATCCACTCCACACGAATGATCGGCCCGCGCAAGGCTATCGGCAGGTCCGCATCGAACTCCGCTGAAAACGCATGGTGCGCCGAAGCAGGCGAAGCGATAGCCGCTAGCGACCCCGCGACGGCTGTGACGAGCATTAAATTCTTGAACTTCATATTTTCACCCCTTTACGTTAAATCATAATGACTATTCTAGTCGTTGGCATCCGCACCGAAAAGCTCAGCTTCGCGTCCTTTCCTGTATTTTCCGTACATCAACTCTTCGACAAATTCCACACACTTAAATTGCGGTAACTCGAAGCCCTCTTCGAGTCTCCGATAAATCGGCATCTTGATGGTCCATGGGCGCTCGAAGATATCGGGATCCTCTATAGTCGCCTCATACTCGATGACATTAGCACTAGTCAGAGTATAACGCTCAGTCACCTTAAGTTTATAGCTATGATAGTTACCCGCCCTATCAAACCATGTCCTGTCGTCTAGCCCCGTCACCTCAATTACGAAGGTATCGCCTTCCCAATGGCCAAAGGACTGCCCCATCCAAGCATCTAGTGGCGCTTCACCCGGGTCTTCTAAATAGATATTACGAACCGCGCCAGCAAAAGAGTATGCGAAGAAAACGGCTTTATCACTGTGGAATATCTGGAACGGATGAGGCAAATAAGTGGCGCGAGGAACACCCGGCATGTAGCACTTAATTTCAGGATCGCTCGTTAGCCAATTCTCGCGATTCGAATCGCGCCGAGCAAGAGCTTCAGGCCTATAAGGGATAGCGCCACCTTCGACAACACCGAAAGTCGCGGGGACTGCGCCTATCGCCCCTAGAGCCACTACCTCGGGGGCAGGCACGGGGACAAAATCTCCGGGCACTAAGGCCAAAGCCGCTTTCGGAGCCGCGGCCTCAAGATTGTAGTTGGCATTGCTAAGGACTTGCCAGATACCGTTAAGGTCCGGCTTGCCGTCAGGACCACGAGGAATTGCGTTAACAGCCGGCGCAGGCGCCGCTTGCACAACTGTGGAAGCTTGTTCCTGTGCTGGCGAGCAGGCCATCAATGACACGATGATTGCAGCGCTCAGGTAGCCTAATTTTTCTTGTTTTGACCGCATCTGGACTCCCCCTTTAACGGCCGATATAAACACTTACATTTTGGAGTGTCAAGATAAACACGGCGAGTGGAAGGGGGCGCGCCTCGAGCAATTGAGGCACTAGAAACCTTGCTGAATAGGGCTTCGCAGAGGAGAGGACTCCGACCCCGCGGTGCACCTTAGGCGCTTGCGGGGAAGAGTTTAAGCAAAGGGACCACTAATCTCATATGTAATCCCAGGGCCGCCTTTACTAAAGCCACTCTGAGAGCTGAAATATAAACGCGAATAGCTAGGATCGAAGGCTGGGCCCGTTAGCTCCGACTCATCTTGCCCTAACACCTGTAGAAGTGGCACTACCCCTCCATCTGGCGTCAATGCGACGAGCTGGTTGTCACCGCCATCCTCGGCTACGATCACGTCACCAGCAGGAGTGATCACGACATTGTCGACGCCTTTAAGGATCGGGTTTGCACTGGTCTTAATATCGTAGAGAACTCCGATCTCGGAGCTATTGACGTCATATACCCAGACACGGTTATCGCCTTTAGTTGTGAAATAGATTCGCGTAGCGAAGAAGCCGATGCCTTCCCCGCCACTAAAAGTGGTGGCACTGGCGACCTGTTTACGAGTCAAGGTGGAAGTGGCTTGCGGGTCATCGACCTTGTGCCAGACCACTGAGCGCTTGCCCTGCTTCTCAACCACCTGCGCCACTTCGAGCGTGCCACTGCTCAGATCCGGTAAAGGCTTGCTAGGACGAAAACGGTAGAAACAGCCATCGGGCTCGTCTTCGGTAAGATATAAGTGATCATGTACTGTATCGACCGCTACAGCCTCGTGCCGGAACGCCCCTAGTGCGGGCCGTACTTCGGCGCGCTTTTCTCCGAACGGGTCGCATTCGAATACTAGGCCACGGTCCATCTCTTCGCAGGACAGCCACGTATGCCACGGCGTCTTCCCGCCCGCACAATTACTACTGGAACCACTCAGAATGGAATAGGCATCCACAAGCTCACCGCGCGAATTGAAGCGCAACGCCCCCACACCACCGCCGGCTGCAGGCACCTCACTATTGGAAGCATAGATCCAACCACCGTCGGGAGCCGCATAAGTAGCCCCACCGTCGGGCTCTGCATGCCAAACATAGTCGCCATCGGACAAGGGCGTTTTACCCGTCACCGCAACCACACGAGAAGTATAGCCCGCAGGCAACATGATGCCGTTGGCATCGGGAGGAAGCAGCGGACCTAGAGAGGCAAGGCCCGCAAACTCAGTTTCACGCTGCGCTGTCTGCGCGACAAGGCGACCGGAGGGCAAAACCAAGGAGCCTCCGGATAGCAAAGAGCCGCCTGCGAAAGCTGCCAAGCCCTTTACCCCTAAACGAATAAACTCTCTGCGCTGAGTCCCTATGTCTGCCATTTCTACTACCTTTTTTAATACATCAGTGAGGCGCTAAGTGACCCCTTCTTTATGAAGCAGAGATTAGCACCACTGTATTGCAAATTCTTGACAATTGGCGACGGTGCCTATGTATCAATATGGCAGGTTTAGCGCGGCGGGTCGATCTGATCGTTTACGGAGTTGTTGACGCGGTACCAGCCCGCAATGCTGTAGCGATCACGTCTAGCAGGGCGAACCTCATGAGGGACCTCCTCACTGAGGAAGACCACTAGCGTCGCGAACGCGGGCGTCACGCTTAGGAAGGGTTCCACCTGCTGCTCGTCATAAAGTGCCAACTCGCCGCCGTCCTCCGGCAGCCAGCCCGGATTGAAATAGGCCACTACTGAAAGTACTCGGTTGGTGGGGTCTTTGCGTGGATTGCCCTTAAAGGCGTCGACATGTTTCTTATAGAAAGCCCCGGGTGGATAATGGGCAAAATGGCTCTCGAAACTGAACAGGCCTAAAAACAACCGCCGGTTCAAGAACAGCCGTAAGCGGTTCGACCATTGCAGCCAATCCTTCTCGGCAGCGCTGCTCCCATCTATCCACCGAATCTCATCGCGGCGAACAAAGTTGTTCAAGGTAAAGTCATTGTTGCGGCCGACACCTGCGCGCGCGAATTGCTGCTCATCCAAACTCAACAACTGCTGATGCAGTTGGGCGGCCAGAGCAGGAGGCAACGCATTGGGAATAACACTCCAAGCTTTGTGCTGGAGATCATCGGCGATCTGTGCAAAAAGCGGGTCTTCGCCATCAAAATCGCCAAATCGCGGGTCGATTGCCAGTTGCATCTTAAAGGCTCACAGAGCGAGGAAACAGCGTTCCCTATTTGGTGGTTTTACGGAAAGTGCGCGGCTTCTTCATACCTAGAGCAGAGCCATCCTTCTTGAGTTTGGCCCGTGCAGCCGCCTCTTCTGTTGCCTGCGCTGCCGCGTCGACCGCGCTAGGAACAGCTGCCGCATCTTCCTCAGGGGTTTCGTCCTTCTTAGCTGCAGGATCGGCCTTCTTGACGCGCATTTTGCTGCCTTTCACTGACATACCGTTTAAGGCATGCATGGCTTTTTTAGCCTCGTGGGGAACGGGCATATTGGCGAAACCGAAGCCCTTGGATCCACCAGTCACCTGATCCATTACAACGGTGCAGGACTGCACGCGACCGTGCGCGGCAAACAATTCCAGAAGCTCCGCTTCCGTGACGTCTCGGGATAGGTTGCGAACGAGTATTTTCAATGGGGCTCCTTGTCGCGCGCCGCGCCGCAATCGACGACGGGTGTCGCTTGGCGGGTGCACGCTCAATGCGGGCGCAAGATACTGTAAAACGTTGCGTGAGTCTAACAAGTCTACAGATAAATAAGCAGTAGTCGCCTGTGTCGCGCTCCTCTATAATGCGCCCCTTTCGCACTGAGTCAATTCCGCGCCTTTATTGGCAGCATCGGCCCAGACCATCGCGCTGTATACACGCAGCGACACTTTGTTACCTCTTTATTTTACGGATATCGCTTTGATTAATGCCGCTAACATCACCATTCAGTTTGGTGCAAAACCTCTATTCGAGAACGTGTCTCTGCGCTTTGGCAGCGGCAACCGCTATGGCCTGATCGGGGCGAACGGCTCCGGTAAGTCCACCTTCATGAAAATCCTCAGTGGCGATCTAGAGCCCACATCGGGCAACGTCAGCGTTGACGCCGACGAGCGCGTGGGCATCCTGCGTCAGGATCAGTTCGCCTATGAAGAGTTCACCGTGCTCGACACAGTGATCATGGGTCACGAGAAACTGTGGGCAATCAAGAAGGAAAAAGACGCAATCTACGACCTGCCGGAGATGACCGAAGACGACGGCATGCGCGTTGCGGAGCTAGAGATTGAGTTCGCGGAGCTCGATGGATACTCGGCCGAGGCCAGCGCGGGCGAGCTCCTATTAGGGCTAGGCATCGCGATAGAACAGCACAACGGCCCCATGAGCGCCGTTGCACCAGGCTGGAAGCTGCGCGTACTGTTAGCCCAAGCACTATTCGCCGACCCGGACATCATGTTGCTAGACGAGCCCACCAACAACCTCGACATCAACGCGATTCGTTGGCTCGAGGGCATTCTCAGTCAGCGCGAATGCACCATGATCATCATCTCTCACGATCGCCACTTCTTGAATAGTGTGTGTACGCACATGGTGGACTTGGATTATCAGGCGCTACGCCTATTCCCCGGTAACTACGATGATTTCATGATCGCCTCTACTCAGGCACGCGAACGCATCCAGCTAGACAACGCTAAGAAGAAAACCCAAATCGCCGAGTTGCAGTCATTTGTAAGCCGCTTCTCTGCCAACGCCTCAAAGGCGAAGCAAGCAACCTCACGCGCTAAGCAGATCGATAAGATCAAGCTAGAAGAGATGAAGCCATCTAGCCGTATTAGCCCGTTCATTCGTTTCGACCAAGACAAGAAGCTGCACCGACTAGCGGTGGAAGTGAAAGATCTCAGCCTTGGCTTCGACGACAATACGCTTATTTCCAAACTCAGCATGATGGTTGAGGCTGGAGAGCGCGTCGCGATCATCGGCCCAAACGGTATTGGTAAGACCACTCTATTGCAGGCACTTACCGGCCATTTCGGTGAAGACGCGCAAGAGGTACTTAGTGGCCAAATAAAGTGGGCTGAGAACGCTAAGATCGGCTACTACGCACAAGATCATAGCCACGAGTTCGAACAAGACATCAACCTATTCGACTGGATGAGCCAATGGGGTAGCCCAAGCGACGACGAACAATCTATTCGCGGGGTCCTCGGCAAGTTGCTGTTCTCAAAGGACGACAGCCTTAAGAAGGTGAAAGTCATCTCAGGGGGAGAGCAGGGCCGGATGCTATTCGGCAAAATGATGCTGCAAAACCCCAACGTCTTGGTGATGGATGAGCCCACCAACCACTTAGACATGGAATCCATCGAGGCACTCAACTTAGCCTTGGAGAACTACCCAGGCACACTGATCTTCGTCAGCCACGACCGAGAGTTCGTGTCCTCTTTGGCCACACGCATTCTCGAAATCACCGAAGGTAACATCACCAACTTCAAAGGCGATTACAACGAATACCTGCACAAACTTGGAGTGGAATAAGATGTCGACGCAGGAGTGTCCACAATGAGCGAAGCAAAGGGTCAAGACTCATTTCTTGGGCTCAACCTGCCACCCGCGCAGATCGAGAACCTAACAGCTTTGGGCTACGAGCATATGACTGCGGTACAGGCGCAAGCCCTACCACTGGCGTTGGCGCGCAAAGACTTGATCGCACAGGCTCGTACCGGCAGCGGCAAGACCGCTGCGTTCGGCATCGCCCTGCTCTGCCATCTCAACCCCCGCGACTTTGGCACTCAGTCTCTCATTCTCTGCCCAACCCGCGAGCTTTGCACACAAGTCGCCACAGAGATTCGTCGCCTCGCGCGCTACCTTCCTAATATCAAGGTTGTCGTACTTTGTGGCGGACAATCTATAGGGCCACAGATTGGTTCTTTAGCACACGGAGCTCACGTCGTTGTCGGCACGCCCGGGCGCATTAAAGACCACCTGCTGAAAGAGACACTGAAGCTTGAACGCATCAACACGCTGGTCTTGGACGAGGCCGACCGCATGCTCGACATGGGTTTCTCCGAAGACATCGAATACATTATCGGCGAGACTCCGGCGGATCGACAGACCCTGATGTTCTCCGCGACTTTTCCCGCGCATATCGACTCGCTTAGCGCTCAGTATCAGAACGACGCACAGCGCATTACTGTCGAGACTGTCGCTTCCGAGACGACCATAGATCAGACCTATTACTTATGCGGCAAGAAAGAAGAGGGCACGCAGCGCGCCGAGGCGGTGTTGCGCCTGCTCTACCATTTCAGCCCAGAGTCCTGCGCTGTTTTTTGCAACACTCGCCAAAGCACCACCGAGATCGCACAAGTGCTTAGCGACGCTGGCCTAGTCGCCATGGCACTGCATGGCGAGATGGAACAACGCGAGCGCGATCAAGTTCTAATTCAGTTCCGCAACGGCAGTTGCCAAGTACTCGTCGCCACGGACGTAGCGGCACGCGGCCTCGACATCGAACAGCTACCTATGGTGATCAACGCCGACCTGCCGCGAGACCTCGAGGTGTACACTCACCGCATCGGGCGAACTGGTCGCGCGGGTAATGAGGGTGCAGCCCTTAGCCTATTTTTTGAGAATGAAAGGTTTAGAGTGGATGCGCTGCTCGAGCGCAGCGATAACGCCGGCGCTGCTCAGATTAAGACCATAGAGTCAGTGCCCCAAACACGCGACACGCCTGCCACATGCAGCAAGCAAACACTGAGCATTGCCGGCGGCCGCAAGAATAAGATTCGACCGGGCGATATCCTTGGTACTTTGACGGCAGAGGGTGGCATCGCCGGCACGGCGATTGGCCGCATCGACATTCTTGAGTTCGCCAGCTTCGTCGCGATCGATATCGACCAGATCGAGGCCGCTATCGCGCAACTAGAGGCGCGCCGTATCAAGGGGCAGAAGTTCAAGGTCCGCCGCCTGCACACCATCGCCTCACGAACGGGGCGCGCGCGGCACTGACGCCTAATTGAGTGAGAGGGTTGGCATGGCCAAGAGAGAGCGCTGCGAACGTTGCCAACGCCCACAGGCGCTATGTTATTGCGCACGGCTAAGCCCCATCGACAATACTTGGCCGGTATGGATACTCCAACACCCCGCGGAGGCGCGCCATGCACTAGGCACCGCACGCATCGCAGCACTCGGCTTACGTGACTGCGTCCTAATGAGCAGTCGGTCCCAAGACTTAGCTCAGCCCTTCGCCAGTAGTGCAGACGCCCCCGTGTTAGTTTACCCTGGCCAGACTAGCTTGCCGCTGCAAGAGCTCGCGCCGGAACCTCGGCGTCCCTTGCTCTTTATCGATGCCACTTGGCGCAAGAGTAGACGCATGCTCATGGAGAATGCGTGGCTCGAAACACTGCCGCGCTATGAGCTGCCCGCTCCCCCACCCAGCCGCTATCGCATTCGACGCGAACCGAAGCCCGAGGCCATCTCCACTCTCGAAGCCATCGTGCATTGCCTTGGTTTGCTAGAGGGTGATGCTAAGCGTTACCAGCCACTTCTAGAGCAGATGGATCGCTTAGTCGATGAGCAGATTGCCCACATGGGAGCAGAAGTGTTCGCCCGTAATTATGGGCGCGACGAGGACTGAGAGTTCGAGCTAGCGACCTCGTGAAAGACCAGCAAGAACCCCCACAGAGACTTAGATTAGCGAGATCACTGCAGCTACACCACTACCAAGTAATAGCACTAATACTGGCAACATGCTGACCATAAAGCCTAAACCACGCTTGCTTGGATCTGCGACATAGGCGCGCAGATAGATGACTCTGCCGACTAGGTAAATAGCGCCGATTGCCGCGGCGATGTCTGGACGCACGAGATATGAGAATAGGACGATAGAGGGAATAAACATCACGATCATCTCGAGTGTATTTTGGTGTACACGGTAGTAGCGTTCAAACACCGGATGACCACTGATCGCTGGTGCATGCACCTCGTAGGTTCCTCGCGCCTTGCCAACTAGCATGCCGAATACAAAGTACTGCACAAGCGCCAACACTATCACTATCGCTACAAATTCCATTTTCTACCCCCCATTCTTATTACGAAAACCCACGTTTAATTTTGTTCTTGTGCGCTCTGAATAATCTGATCTAGATACGAGCTGGAGCGTGTCACCTCGTAGCGTTTGAACTTG
>CAXBOY010000006.1:0-65536 GCA_963977405.1 uncultured Gammaproteobacteria bacterium | reverse complement strand
GTGGCGATTGACCGGCTTTGGTCTCGCCTCTATAGTAACGGGAAATTTACCAGTGGGTTTATGCATCTCGCCTTCGGGTCAGTGCATATGGCGACCATCATAATGACAGACGAAAAATTTACCACGCTGGATCAAAAGATTGATGCGCTTATCGAGCTTTGCGCTACGATGAAGCGTGAAAATCAGCTTTTAAGAGCGAATGAGCATAACTGGCTATCCGAACGCCAGCAACTGCTTGAGAACAATAAACTCGCTAAAAGCCGCCTTGAAACAGTGCTCAATCGCATCAAGTCCTTGGAGCAGTCCCAGTCCAACTAAGGGCCGCCGCCCGCCTATGTGGCAGACATCCAACCCTATTGTTTCGACTGAATGTAGAGATGACGCATGAACTCAGATGAGAACACCCCCGGTACAGTAGTAGTCAAGATCCTCGATAAAGAGTATCAAGTCAGCTGCCCACCCTCCGAACAAGAAGCCCTGCTCAAGTCTGCCCGTTACCTCGACGAGAACATGCGCAAGATAAAATCCCGTGGCAATATTCATGGCCTCGAGAAGATTTCTGTGATGGCCGCGCTCAATATTACCCACGACATGCTGGGTAAGAGCCAGATGCTCAACGAGAGCCGGCACGACACGGCGCAGAAACTGAAGTTCTTAGAAGAGAAGATCGATCGCAGCTTACAGATCAATCGTCAGATTGAAATAACCTGAGCTTATTGAGACAAAAAACTTTCCACCCCTCGCTCGATAGCCCCCACTAAGTGCTATATACTCGTTCACGAGTTGCCTCGGGCATTGGCCAATCGAAAGTGTTCTTGAGCCGATATCTGTAAACCCGGAGTCTCCTTGCAGGTGCTGTTGTGCACGTCCGCTAGACGGAAAGCCTTATGTACCGCTGGAGGCACCACCTGAACCTTGGGTTCAGGACTATTTTGATAGCGGTGCTCTGGGTAACTTCTAATTTCCGACTATCCCATGCCATGAATGCACAGTCTCGCTCGACCTTACGCAAGTCCCTTCGCCAAGCGCGTCGCCAATTATCCCCCTCACAGCAAGCTCATGCGGCTATGCAGCTGTATCACAGCATCAGCGGTCAGCGCTATTTCCGCAAAGCCAAGCGCATTGCGTTCTATCTTGCCAGCGATGGAGAAATCGATCCCAGCCTACTACTGGCTGCCGCCGAAGCTCGCGGCCAACACTGCTATCTTCCTTTGATTCATCCCTTTCGACCCGACCGCATGTTATTCCTGCGCTATCGCCAAGGGGATCCTTTATTGCAGCATCGCTGGGGCATGTGGCAGCCCGCCTTGCGTCGTGGCGCCTTGTTGCGTGCACGGGCACTGGATATCGCCTTCGTGCCCTTAGTGGGCTTCGATAGCGCTTGTAGCCGCCTTGGGATGGGCAAGGGTTTCTATGACAGAACCTTTAGCTTTCGCAGGCGCGCAGGTAGGCGCAGCCCGAAGTTGATCGGCTTGGCACATGAGTGTCAGCGTGTTGAAAGTCTAGAGAATCAGGCGTGGGACGTGCAGATGGATAAAATTGTGAGTGACTGGGCAACCTACCAACCATAGTCGATATTCTAATTGATGCGCTTTGTAGGTGTAGGGCAGCCTTATGAGTGCAGATTCAAAGCAATGCGCTTTGTGCTACTCCACTTACTAAGACTCCTAATGCGAAGAGCACCACTACCACCATTAGCATGTCTGGTTTATTTTTCATCAATTACTCGGTGTTCCAGTCTATTGTGCTTGTTTTTTAATAAGCCTAGTCAGCTTATTCACCTAAGGTCATGAAGACTATACCAATATTTGCTTTATGACAATCTCCTAAATTAGAGAAATCTAATTAATTTCCGTAAGTTAGAGGCGGATCGCATTTTCGTTTCGAACACTGCTTGAGGGGATGCAGGAAAAATCCGCCTTGTTGACGCCACAGATACTGTTAATATATACAGTACTATGCCGACTCCTGACCCCAATCAACGCCTCCGCTCACTCCTCGACAGCCCTAATCTCTGGCGTGGCAGCGAACACTATTTGGCCGCAACAACAAAGACCAGTAGCCACTTTCCAGGCCTCCCCACAGGCTTTGCCGCACTGGATGCCAGCCTACCTTGGCGGGGTTGGCCCGCGAACGCCTTGGTCGAAATCATTACGCCACTGTGGGGCACCGGTGAGCTGCAACTCGTACTGCCCTTGCTGCGCCGCATCAGCATGGCTGGCAGGTCCGCCCTGTGGCTCTCTCCACCCTGCATCCCCTATGCTCCTGCGCTGGCCAGTGCGGGCGTCGACATCGCCCGCATGATCATCGTCACCCCTCCAGCCGCAGAGGTCCTATGGAGTATCGAGAAGGCGCTACAGGACAAGGCTTGCGCAGTGGTGCTCGCCTGGCCTGGTCACTTGAGCGGCAAGCACATCCGGCGCTTGCAGCTGGCCGCGCTAACGGGACAAACCCTCGGCATCCTGTTTCACCATCGCAACATCCGTCACTCCGCCTCAGTCCTGCGCCTGCGCGCACAAGCCGAAGAGGACGCGATGGCACTCACCGTCCTTAAGGCCCGAGGCAGCTATCGGCACGACCGCATTCGCCTGCCTTGGAACTGTCATGAATAGCAAACCCTTCCAAAGCAGCCTCGCCCTGCATCCACTACGCGCTGTGCGCACTGACAAGCCCCATGGCCCAGCAAGGAGTCTAACGCCGAGCACAAAGGCGCGTCGGCCAACACCCCTGTGGTACGCCCTATGGCTGCCACAGCTTAGTCAGCAACCAGCAATAGATGGCTCGCAGCAGGTGCGTTTAGAGCAGATCGCCGCCAGCCTCGGCGGCCTAAGCGCCACCGTCAGCATTGAGGCGCCTGACAGCTTTCTGTTCGAGGTGGGCAGCACACTGCGCTACTTCGGCGGCATCGAGAAAATTCGCACTCGCCTGCACGCATTGCTCGAACCCTTGCTGCATTCGTGGGCGTTGCCGCGCCACTTTCACGAGGCCGCCAGCCCTACTCCCGCCGCCAGTTTGTTGTTGGCCAGAGCCGCCTGCAATCTACTGGTGTATCGCAAAGAGAATCTGCGCGCCGCACTCGGGCGCCTGCCCCTGCACACATTGACTTTACCTGAGCGCAAGAAACGTCAATTCCATAATAGTGGGCTCTATATTTTAAGAGATATATGGCGCCTTCCATCTCACGCCGTAGCCCAGCGCTTCGGCCATGCCTTCATAAAGCAACTAGAGCAAAGCCTTGGCCATGTCGCCAATCCAGTGCAGGCCTACCACAGCGCGCCGACTTTCTGCAGCGACCTAGACTGCACCTATGCCATTGAGAACAAACAGGCTCTATTGCCAGGTGTCGAGACATTATTGGAGCGTTTATGTCTGTTCCTGCACAAGCGCGAACTCGCGGCGATGCATCTGCACATGGCTTTAGTGCACGAGCAGCAAGGGCGCACAGAAGTCGAAATCATGTTGCGCCAGCCGAACCGCTCATACAGCCATCTGCAGTTGCTTTTGGAGACAAGACTCAATGCCGTAGTATTGCCTGCGCCGGTCATTGCAATGCAACTGCAAGTAACGCAGTTCGCGCCGTTCTCCAGCCATAACGCAACACTCAGTGGCGTGCCCGCCCCACAGGAGTGGGGCGCTGGCCTGAACGATTTACTCCCTCTGCTAGAACAACTGCAGGCACGGCTAGGGAACCGGGCGGTGCGCAGCATTCACTGCCAAGACGAGCATTGTCCGGAACAGGCAGGCTTAGACAGCCCATTCGGTGAACGTATGCCAACAGTGATTGTGCCGCCTAGCGGCTCGAATGAGGATGCGGAGCGTCCTTGTTGGTTGCTGGCCAAGCCGATCCCTCTACGGCAGGAGGCTGGGCGCCTGTTTTACTACAGCAGCCTACGCCTGATTAGTGGGCCAGAACGTATTGAAACGCATTGGTGGAGCCCACAGGAAATTCAGCGCGACTATTATGTTGCACGCAATCGGCAGGGCATGCGCCTATGGATTTTTCACGAACGCCAAGCCTCGAGCCAGCAAGAGACCCGCGGCTGGTTTCTGCACGGTATCTTCGCCTAAGAAAGCCTCGCAAAGGCACAGTAGAGTCGCTCAATCCTGCTCTAGCGAAAATCGCGAGAGCGCAGTGTCATGGCCGATAACCAGTGACTAAGATCGACAAGCGTGTGGGCAATGATGTGCACCACTCCTTCACTGATCTGCACCCTGCCGGAGACACCAAGCAAACTCGCCTCGCGTACAACTAGAGGCCACTGCGCCGCTACGGCGGGCCATACCACGACATTCAAGAATCCACTTTCGTCCTCTAGCGTCATAAAAGTGACTCCCGACGCTGTTTGAGGTCTTTGACGCGAAGTCACCACACCCGCGACCTTAACGCCAAGCCCATCCCTGAGCTGCGTCAACTCATGTGCGGGCCGCACATGATAGGCTCGCAGATGGTCGCGCAGGAGCGCCATCGGGTGACGCCGCAGCGTCAAGCCAGTACTGTTATAGTCGGCCATGATGTTCTGCGCCTCCGAAGGCCTAGGCAACATAATGGGCAGCGGCGCAGCCTCCGGCCAATCCTGCCCAGTCTCGAACAATGGCAGTTTTTCCTCATAGCCCGCAACATCCCAGAATGCTCGATAACGATCCTGAGAAAGAGGACGCAACGCATCTGCCGCAGCTAAACTCTCTCTATCGCGGGCACTGATGCCGCTACGCTCCACCAGAGATTGTACGCTGCGATATGGCCCTGCCTGCCGCGCTTCACAAAGCTGTTGTCCGCCGACTCTGGACAGACCCTTCACTTGGCGTAGGCCTAGACGAATTGCTGGTACAGCTTCCGCCTCATATACCAGGGCACAATCCCAATTACTGCTGTTCACATCTATTGGCAAAACTGGAACACCATGGCGAATGGCGTCCTGAACTAACTGCGCCGGCGCATAGAAACCCATAGGCTGGCTGTTAAGTAGCGCGCAAGTAAAGGCAGCAGGGTGATAGCACTTCAACCATGAAGATACATAGGCTAGAAGCGCAAAACTAGCCGAATGCGATTCGGGAAAGCCATAGTCCGCGAAGCCCTTTATCTGGCTATAAATCTGCGAGGAAAATTGCTCTGAATAGCCTCGCTCGCGCATACCATTGGCTAGCTTTTCCTGAAAAGGTTCCAGACCACCCTTTTTCTTCCAAGCTGCCATGGCCCTGCGCAGTTGATCCGCCTCGCCGCCACTAAAACCGGCCGCGACGATCGCGATCTTCATTACTTGCTCTTGAAAAATAGGCACACCGAGCGTACGCGCCAAGACCTCCCGAACCTGCTCGCTCGGGTACGCCACCGCCTCCTTGCCGCTACGCCTAGCTAGATAGGGATGCACCATATTGCCTTGAATAGGACCCGGCCGCACGATAGCGATCTGAATTACCAGGTCGTAATAGTTCCTCGGGCGCAGCCGTGGCAGCATGCTCATCTGCGCACGTGACTCGATCTGAAACACGCCCACTGTATCCGCCGCACAGATCATGTCATAGACACCAGGGTCTTCCACCGGGATAGAGTGCAGGGCGAGGGGCGTGGACGCCTTGGGTGCATCATTGACAAGATCGATAGCCTTGCGAATAGTCGTGAGCATACCTAGGGCGAGCACATCCACCTTGAGTAGGCCTAGCGCCTCTAGGTCATCCTTCTCCCATTGGATAACGGTTCTGTCCGCCATCGCCGCATTCTCGACCGGGACCAATTCGGACAGAGGTCCTTGACTGATCACAAAACCGCCCACGTGCTGTGACAAATGCCGAGGAAAGCCCATCAGAGTCCGCACTAGTGTTTGCAACTGCGTGAAGCATTCTGGCGCCATCTCCAAGCCCGGCACCTCCAGCGTCTCGTCGAAGTCTCGTCCATACCAGTCCACGGACTTGCTAAGCACCTCAGTATCCTGCGCACTGATGCCGAGAGCACCGGAAACATCGCGAATGGCGCTGCGGGCGCGATAGCAAATCACCGTGGCCGCCAAAGCCGCGCGGTGTCGGCCATACTTTGAGTAGATGTATTGAATGACCTCTTCGCGCCTCTCGTGTTCGAAATCGACATCGATATCAGGCGGCTCGTCACGCTCCTTGGACAGGAAGCGCTCGAAGAGCAATTGCATGCGTGCCGGGTCCACTGCAGTGATGCCTAGGCAATAGCAAATCACAGAGTTAGCGGCCGAGCCGCGACCCTGACAGAGAATATGGCGGCTACGAGCAAACACCACGATGTCATGCACGGTGAGAAAGAAGTGCTCATAGCGCAGCTCCGCCACGAGACTTAGCTCTTTCTCCACTAGCGTTAGCACACGTGCAGAGGGACCCTCCGGCCACCGCTCGCGCATACCGCGCTGAGTAAGCTCCCGCAGCCAAGAGGCGGCGCTGTGCCCGGCGGGAACCAGTTCATGGGGGTATTCGTAGCGCAGCTCGTCGAGAGAAAAATCGCAAAGAGAGGCTATCTTGGCGGACTCAGCCAGTAAGGCGGGAGGATAGAGCTTAGCGAGCCGTTCCCTGCTGCGCAGGTGTTGTTCGCTGTTGGGGGCCGCATCTCGTCCCAGCTGCGCCAGTGTCTTGCCTAAGCGGATCGCCGTAAGAGTATCCCTTAGCATGCGTCGCTGTGGCTCATGCATCACAACTGCACCGCTGGCCGTCAGAGGCAAGCTCAGCCGCTCCCCCAAGGCCTGCAAGTTGGCCAGACGCCTTTTGTCGTGCCCATGCAATAGCAACTCTGCGGCAATCCACGTGCACTCAGGACAACGGGCTGCTAGCCATTGCGCCTGGTCTTGCTGCGCAACCTGTCCAGGCAACCACAGTGCCAAGCATTCTCCAAGGTCTTGAGTCTCCACCAACGCCCTATCGAGCGCGTAGTGACCCTTCTTGGCGGCTCGACGCCCTAGAGTAATGAGATGAGATAACTGCCCATAGCCGCGCCGAGAGCGTGCCAAGAGCACGAAACGCAGGCCATCGTCTAACACGAAGCGACTGCCAATCAGTAAATGTAGAGGAGTACCCCGCGCGGCGACATGGGCCCGCACAACTCCACTCAAGGAGCATTCATCGGTAATCGCCAAGGCCTCATAGGCAAGCGCACAGGCCTGCCTCACCAGCTCCTCCGGTGAGGAGGCGCCATGCAGGAAGGTGTAATTGCTAAGACAATGCAGCTCAGCATAGGGGGGCAGGGAATTCATGGGGCACACATAGATACTGTTTATATATACAGTATTCTTCATGCCTCACGCAGTCAATCCCTAGAGCAACGTAGAAGTCCCAAGGATCATTAGAACAGCTCAATGCCGAAGCGACGCACCAAGACTGCAAACAGGGCGAAACACAACATCGTCAGACCCACGCAGGCGAGCAGCGCAGTCCAGAAACCGAGCCTAGGTAGGATAAAGGGAAACACGAGAAACATCGGCAACGTGGGCAACACATACCAGAAGGTGTACCACGCATGATTGGCGATCTTCTCTTGAGACTGATTCTCCACATAGAGCCAAATCAAGGTAAGAACCGTCACCATAGGCAAAGCGGCGAGGAGTGCACCGAATTTATCACTACGCTTAGCGACCTCGGACACTATAACTATCACTGCGGCAGTGAGGAAATACTTACTAATCAGCCACGTCATCGCTTAGAACCTCTTTGCTTTTCTTAGTCAATCATCAGGGGGAGGAAGTATGCCAGCTAGACCCAAGTTAGGGCGGGGCAGCCTAGCAATGCAGTGTAGGCAAACTTTCTGTGACACTTTGCAGTCCAAGAGCCGTGAACCATTCGTCAATCCTCGCGTACTAGATGCCAAGCTCATAGCAGTAAAGCCCGCGCAAATGCAATAATGCCCCCTTATGGAAAAAAGTAAACCCGAGACAAATCAGTACGGCCAAAAAGCCCCACGAAAGCGGCGCTGGTGGCCATTAATCAAGCGGCTCAGCCTAGCCTTTGTCGCTGTTGTAGCGCTGTGGTGTGTGTGGATCGATTTCGAAATAAGGCGCGACTTCGAGGCTCTGCAATGGGCGTTGCCCGCGCGCTTATATGCCCGTCCCGTGGAACTCTATGCCGGCGCCACCATCAGCCAAGCAGAGTTGAGCGACTATCTCGATAATCTTGGTTATAGGGAGACCACGCAGGTGGAAGGCCCTGGAGAATACCAACGCAGTCCATCGCGAATACACCTATGGTCACGCGGCTTCGATTTCTGGGATGGCGCCGAACCTAGCCTCTCTTTGAATATTGAATTCGATGGTCGCAATGTTCGCGCACTTTGGGGTGACAATAATACTGGCGACCTTGCTCTGGTGCGTCTAGAGCCAGCGGAGATCGCTCAGATCAATCCAACCACCGGCGAGGACCGAGTTCCGGTAAGGCTAAGTGACGTGCCACAGGAACTCGTCGACGCCGTCATCGCCGTGGAGGATCAACGCTTCTTCAGCCACTTTGGAGTAGACCCTATCGGAATAGGCCGCGCCTTCGTCGCAAACTTGAAGGCCGGCAGCATCGTACAGGGCGGCAGCACGCTTACTCAGCAGCTAGTCAAAAACCTGTACCTGAGCCGACAGCAGACATTGCGCCGTAAGATCGAAGAGGCACTCATGGCGCTCGCGCTGGAGTTGCACTTCAGCAAGGAAGAGATACTCGAGGCTTATATGAACGAGGTCTTCCTCGGCCAGCAGGGCAATCGAGCGATCCACGGCTTCGCACTCGCCTCCGAATACTATTTTGCGCGCCCTTTGAGCGAGCTATCCCTAGCGGAACTCGCAACTCTGGCGGGCCTGCCACGTGGCGCTTCCTACTACAACCCAAGACGCTACCCAGAGCGCGCTGCGCAGCGACGCGATATCGTGCTGGGGCGCATGCTTAGCCAGGGCTATATCACCGCCCAGCAAAACACAACCGCCACACGCGAGCCACTCAAAGTAGCCTCCAGTGCCCCTAGTCGTGGCAGGACCTATCCAGCCTTCATGGAGCTAGTGCGGGATAACTTAGCGCGAGACTACGACAGAGAGGCTTTACAGACAGAAGGCCTTAGGGTATTCACGACACTTGACCTGCGCGTGCAGGGTTTGATCGACGCTAATCTCGAAGCCTCCGTGAAGTCGGTGGAGCGCGCCTCGGCAAACGGCTCTGATGGGCACCTAGAGGCAGCCGTAGTCATTAGTGATGCCATCACCGGCGAGGTGCGTGGACTTGCTGGGGGTCGGCAACGCGGCTACGCCGGTTTCAACCGCGCACTCAATGCTAAGCGCCCGATTGGCTCATTGGTAAAGCCTGCAATCTATCTTGCGGCGTTAGAGTCGCGCCAGTATTCCCTCGCATCAGTATTGGCCGACCGGCCCGTCAGCATTCCATTGTCAGGTTCTCAGGTATGGTCGCCGACAAATTACGACGACAAGCTCTACGGTGATGTCTATCTGTTCGACGCCCTCGAGCGCTCTATGAACTTGGCTACTGTCGATCTCGGCATGCAACTGGGCATCGACTCGGTCGCGCGAATGTTGGAGAAGCTCGGTTATAACGGCAATATTCCGCTCTACCCCTCGCTACTTTTGGGCGCCATCGACATGTCCCCTATCGAAGTTGCTCAGCTCTATCAGACTCTAGCTAGTAACGGCTTTCGCTCCCCATTGCGCGCGGTCGAAGCGGTCACCACTGCGCAGGGTGAGCGCCTTGAGCGTTACGGAATCGAAACCGTACAGGTTAGCGACCCCGAGTCGATGTATCTTCTTGAATATGCACTACAGGGCGTTTTCAAACGCGGCACCGCAAAGAGCGTAATAGGGCGCATGGAAGACAGCCTCCCACTCGCAGGGAAGACCGGCACCACTAACGATCTTCGCGATAGTTGGTTCGCCGGCTATGGAGACGACTTGGTGGGTGTGGTGTGGCTAGGCTACGACGACAATCGCGACACGGGCTTGACAGGGGCAACTGGCGCCTTACGTGTATGGAGCGAACTAATGAGCGATCTCAATATCAAACCGCGCCTGACCTTGCCTCCCTCTAAAATCGTTTGGCAAGACGTCGCGCCACAAGCCGTGCAACGTGTCAGTGAACGCGATTGTCGCGCACCAATGTCTCTACCCTTCATACCTGGTCGTTTACCCGATAGTGCGGTCAGCTGCGAAGACGACGAGTCAATTCTCCAGAGTATTTTCGATCGAGTGCGAGGTTTAGGCTGGTGATGCTACGTATAAGTTGGATTTTGAGTTGCAGTATTCTTGCGAGCTGCGCCACCTATAGCACGGGTCGTGGAATTCCCGCACCTATAGAGTCCCGGGATTCCAGCGGGGCTGTCGAACAGCAACCGGCGAATACCAGCAGAGAAGAGTTGCCTGGTAACGCCCCTATCCAACGCAGTGAGTTTCCACCGACGCAAACCCCGCCTGCCCGCAGTCCCGTAATAGTGAATCCAGCTCCTTCCGAGCCTGCTAGCGCCTCTTCTACATTACTCGCCGGCGTCGATGCTGCGATCGCCGAAGGAGACTTAGAAAGAGCCGCAGCATTGAGCGAAAGAGCCCTGCGCATTAACCCACGGGATGCCATGTTCTGGTACCGACTGGCGAGCGTGCGTGCTCAACAAGGAAGGACGAGTGAGGCAGAGGGCTTCGCAAGGCGAGCCCTGAGCTACTCTGCAGGAGACGCCACACTCACGGGACAAATTAATGCCCTCTTGCGCGACCTGTAAAACGCCAAGCCTTAATTAATCGGGGTATTTGTCGACGAGTAATTCTCCGCCGACTGCCCAGTTCTCTTTCTTAACCTCGTCGATCACAACAAAAATAGAAGCCTCGCTCACGTTGATAATTCGCGCGGTCTCCTTCGTCAAAACCTTTGCGAGTTCACGTTTTTTCTCGCGGGATCTGCCTTCCAATATTTCCACTTTAATAATGGGCATGCTTACTCCTTACTCTTCAAACCTTAGGCCCTTGGATAGAGGATCATTTGGGTACAGCGGAATAAAGCTAAAGTCTTGCCGGTGGCTTTCTCGGTCACCACAGCGTCCCAGACTTGGGTAGATCTACCAATATGCACTGGAGTTGCCACCGATTCGATTATTCCTGACCTTGCGGTTCCTAAATGATTCGATTTTAGCTCTACCGTGGTGAAGCCTGTAGCCCCTTCGGGGAGATTCGCGATGCAACCATAGCCCGTCGTCGTATCGGCTAGGGTGACAACAGCACCGGCATGCATATAGCCATTTGGCGCCATGTGTTTTTCCTTCACATCGATCTGCGCAATAGTTTGTTCCGCGCTAATCTTGGTGACGACTATATCGAGGAGACCGGGAAGTCTATCCGCGCCGCGCTCCATGAACTCTTCTGGTTTCAACATCTCATATCCTTAGTTCAAATCTAATGCAGACTTCAAGCTATTCGCTTTCGGCTTACGTGGCCCCAAGCTCAGTCGGCAAACCGCAGGTACCACCAATAATGTTAACATCGTCGACGCAATGAGCCCCGAAATGATAGCCCAAGCCATCGGAGGCCATAGTGTCGAGGAAGAAAGAGCCAATGGCAATAATCCCGTTACAGTAGTGGCCGTCGTCAACAGAATGGGGCGCGTACGTCGCGCTACCGCGTCATCGACTGCGCTAGTAAGGTCTCCACCAGCACGCAATTGCTGATCGATATAATCGATCAACACAATGGCATTGTTTACTACGATACCTACTAGCGCGATTACTCCTAGTAGCGGCTGAAAACCGAAAGGAGAGTCACTAAGAATCAAGCCAGGGAAGATGCCAGCGGCCGCAAGCGGAACCGTCAATAATACGATACCTACACGCTTATAAGAGTTGAACTGTAGAAGCAGAAAGAACAACAACAAGAGTATGCCAATAGGGGCGACTGCGAAGATCGCCTGATTCGCCTCACCCGAACTCTCTAGGTCTCCGCCATACTCAATGCGCGTGCCATCTGGCAAGGGATCGGAGAGCAAACGTTCATTGAGCTCATCGACGATATTGCTGAAACTATAGCCATCCGCTAAGCCACTAGTGATCGTCAGCACGCGCACGCCATTGCGGTGATGAATACTCGCCACATTCCAATCCGCCACCGTACGGCCTATCAGACTTATTGGAATGGGCTCATTCGCCTGATTAAATATATAGCTCGACATGACCTCTGACACACTTAAGCGAGTACCTTCGTTCGATCGTAGCACTATAGGTATCGGGTCTAACTCTTGTCTATACTGTTCAATGGGCAGGCCAAGGCTACGTGCGAATAGCGTCTGTGCGATATCCACGCGACCTAATCCATAGCGCTGCGCGCTCGCGTCGTCTACCGCAATACGCAGCACCGGGGTACCATTGTCGATGTCTGTGCGCACGTCTACTGCACCGGGAATTCCCTTTAATAATGCAAAAAGTTTCTCAGCAGCAAGGAGTCGAGACTCATCATCACTATGATAAATCCGGACCTCAACAGGCGCTACACGTGGAGGTCCCTGTGCGAGGGTACCTGCCACAATCTCCACTTCGGGATAATTCAAGGCTGCGCGCTTCCGCACCCACTCGATAATGCCAGCGGTCTGTTCCAATCTTTGAGTATTCACCACCAGTCTCGCACGGTTAGGCGACTGTGAAGCTAGTGGAAGGTTGTAATAGAAGCCTGGCCCCGTGTCGCCGACGAAACGGTGAATGCTGACGACTCCTTCGCGCGCGCGCAATTCTCGCTCTAGAGTCTCTGCCATGGTATTGGTTCGCGAGATATCCGTACCCTCTGGCAAGAACATCTCAATCACTACCTGTGGCCGATCTGCATTCGGGAAAAATTGAAAACTCAACAAGGGCACTAGAAGGAAGCTCAACACAGGCAGTGATAATCCTCCCAGTACTATCGATTTGGGAAATCGGCGACTAAATTTTGCTAAGCTATTGCCAAGAGTCTCGATCCACGCAGTGCGAGTGGAGGTATTCGGATTCAGAAAACGCGCCGCAAGCAATGGCGCTATACTCACCGCCAACAGATAGCTGATGCTAAGTGTCAGCATAATCATAACGGGAATTCCCCGAGTGAAGTCTGCGGTGCCTCCCTTGGAGAGTAGTAGTGGCGTAAACGCCGCCAACGTAGTAGCGGTTGAGGCGCCAAGTGGCCCAGCTAACTCCACAACCGCTGAACGCAGTGCTTCTGTCCGACTCTCACCATCATTCAGTCTATGCTGAATGTTCTCCACCATTACGATGGCATTGTCGATCAAGATACCGAGGGATATCACTAGGCCAATGACAGCAATCTGATGGAGTACACCTCCTGCAAAGTCGTAGACGCCGAGGCTAATCAAAGTGACTAGTGGCAGCATACTTGCTACTAGGATGCCCATGCGCCACCCCATTCCATAGAATAAGATCAAGGTAATGATTCCCATACTGACGAGAAGATTACCTTGTAGGTCGCTCAAGCGTTTGTCGACCTGCTCCGGCTGGTAGAACATCTCTTGAATACTTAAGGGCGCGAAGTCGTCCTTAATCTGCCTAACACGCTCACGGACATTCTCTCCGAATGCGATCGCATCGACCTGGTTATTCTGAGCAAAAATACTCAGCGCAACTACTTGTTCACCGTCTTGCCATGTGCTCGGCGCTGATGGCTCTGTGGCAGAGCGCCAAACTTCGGCAATAGCAGAGAGGGGTACGCTTCCACCACTGGGTATGGGTATCTGCGTGTTACGCAAAGAATCGATGCTCGTGAATTCGTTATTGCTAAGCAGATTGACCCGCGTATCGCCTACTACTAGAAATCCACCTGGCGCTACCTGATTGCGTTGACCAATAAGATTCGCGAGTGCGCCGGGGCTGATACCTAGCCTTGCCATCTCAGCGTCGCGCAGTGCTATATTAATTTGTTCCTTGCTGTCGCCCTCTAACTCGATTCTCGAGACGCCAGGCAAGTTCATCAACTGGCGCTTGATCTGTTCAGCTGCTTTGCTCAAAGTCACTATCGAAGCATCGCCTGCCACCGCTAAGACAACCGCGGGAAGGCCCGTTAGACGGTCCTCAAGAGTCAGGTCTTGAACTCCATCGGGAAATTCAGTGCGCGCGCGGTTCATCGCTATACGCACGCGATCCCATGCAGCATCGGTGGCGTAGATTGAATCCAATAAGCCTACAGTTACTAGGGCAACTCCTGTGCGGGCGGTAGCTGAAAACTCGAGTACTTCTTCTACCTGAGATATCTCGTCTTGCAGAGGTTCTAGTACGAGTCGCTCCATAGTCTCCGCAGGCGCACCGGGATAGAGGACCGTAATCAGACCTGTACGTGCCGGGAAGAAGGGGTCTTCCTGCCTCGCCATAGAGCCATAAGAGGCAAGCCCGGCAAGGGCCAACATTATGACGACTAGTAGGACAAGGCGTGGCAATGCCACTATCTTTAGAAAGACATTGGCACCGTTCATGGCAAAACTGCCACGATGTCGCCATCGGCTAATCGCGATAGCCCCGCATAGACGATTTGGTCGCCTAGGTTAAGTGCGCTGCCTTTGAGCACAGCTTGCTGCCCGAACACCTGATCGATTTCGACCGCGACGCGTCTAGCCCGGTTACCATCTATTCGAAATACCGTGAGGCCTTGGGCGGAGCGCATTACAGAGTTCAATGGCACGCTTAGCGAATTCTGAGCAGCTCTAAGTATTCCGACCTCCAAGGCCTCACCGCCGCGCACAGTGGGGTCACTCAGGCGCACAACGAGGGGGTAGAGCGCTTTAGCCCCAGAGCTTGCCTCGCCGGTTTCGGTAATCACACCGACGCTCTCCCGGCCGCTCAAACTATGTCGTACAGGAACGCTTTGACCGATCTCAAGGGCAGTGAGTAGATGCGGCGGCACGCTCACTTCCACCTCTGTTTCGCCGGCACCGGTCATCTGCAGCACGACCTGCCCGGGCTGTGCATACTCGCCCGCCTCCAAAAGGACTGATTCGATTCGTCCTGCGAAGGGCGCACGCAATGCGCTCTCTTGGTTTAGCTGGCGCGATTGGTCGAGAGATGCGCTGGCGCTTTCGATTGCGGCACGTTGCCCAACGATCAGGCTGCGCTGCTGTTCCAGACGCTGCTCGGCGAGCAAGCCACGCTCAGACAATTGCGTAAGCCGAGTTAAGTCTCGTTCGGACTGCTCAACGTCGGCCTGCAATTGCAGTAAGCGCGCCTGAGCGCCCTGTTCGGCGGGCCCCAGCTGCGGATTGTAGAGCGTGGCGAGCACTTCGTTAGCCTTCACCACTTGGCCTATCTGGGCGCTGCGCTTGGCAATGATGCCACCGACCTGAAAACTCAAATTAGCTCGCTCGCGCGCGCGAGCCACACCTGCGAAATTCAGCCATTGCTCGCCCTGCTCCCCCTGGACAGTAGTAGTACGCACCGTTACCGCTTGGCTAGGTAGCGCCGATTCATCTGCGGCAGGGGTGCTGCTAGAATCCGTACAAGCCAACAGGAATATAGGCAAAAGAGCAGCAATGACGACACGAGCGTGACGGGAAATTGGGTTCGACATGACTAACTCCTTAACAATGTATTGACATTGTGTCAGCAATTGACATTATGTCAATATGTTTAGAGGTACGAAGAACTCATTGATAGACAGGAAGCGACTAGATGGAAATCTCTGCAAGAAGAGACAAAGAGAAGCAAATTCGACGAGAAGCTATTCTGGATGCGGCAGAGTCCATATTTTTCAGCAAAGGCTTCGCCAAAAGCTCTATGGAGGAGATCGCTAAACAAGCACAGTTAAGCCGTGCACTGCTCTATGTCTATTTTAAGGACAAGGCGGACATCATGCGCGGCATCATGCTGAGGGCTGCAATCACACTAGAAGAATATTTCAATCGAGCCCTGCGAGCCGGCGCGAATGGTGGGCAGCAGATAGATGGCATTGGTCATGCCTACTATGCATTCTCTAAAGAACAGACGAATTATTTCAACGTGCTAACGCAGCTCAATACATTCCCAGATAGCAAAGCGGACAACTCGCAGGCCGAAGAGATTTTCGATTGTAAAGAACGCATAACCGCCACCATGGTGCTGGCCTTAGAAAATGGCGTACAAGATGGCTCTCTAAATGCAGATCATCTAACTGACCGTTTGCAGACAGCTTACTTCCTGCAAGGGGCGTTGCATGGCGTGATCATGGCCACACGCTACAGTGAAGACCGCCAGGCTGACGATGGCGAGGCGTTGGTTCTGTACACGATAGCGATGCTGACCGAATCCATGCGCCGTCGTGACTAGTCCAGCAATCCCTGTGCCGTCACTTTCCGTGAGTACCAGAAAAAGAATGCCGCGCAGACTATTAACAGAATTGGCAGGGCAAGCGCTGCAGGTCCTTGAGCTGTCAACATCGGAGTCAAGAACATCCCCAAGCTCATTTGTAGAATAATCGCAACAAGAGAGACAAGGAACAAACTAACGCTCAATGCCTTACGAAGGAGCAAGAGAATAGAACCGAGGACACCGCTAAATACCGCGACCGCGAAGCACGAGGTCACGAACACCGGCACGTCGGTATACAGACTACGCTCGGCATCCGACATAGCGGCCAATGTCTCCGTACTCACTGTCACAGTGAACAGATAATTCATCACACCAATTAGATTCCATACTAGGGAGACGCTGGCAACAACCCAGAAACTGCGCGGGGCGTGCATTCGTTCAGCTCGGTCAGGCATCGTCTTGCTCCTTAGAGAAACACAGACTGGAGAGTATCAAACAGATAGGAAAATCTGTCGACAAAAAAACGGGGCAATCAACTCCCTGTCGATTGCCCCGCCTTGCCGTCCATGGCTATCTGGATTTCGCTACCAGAAACTTCCTGTTAAACGCTTACCCAGCACGATTCATCAGCTGGTCCATCACTTGTACAATCTGTTGATACTCGGCCGAACCGATTGCACTTTCGTCATCGCCTTCGAATTCAATATCTGGCAAGACCTTCTTAACGTCACTCTTGCTGATGACGCCATCTTGGTTTGCGTCGCTCAAGCCAAGTGCTGGAAGCGCTTGGTCTGCCTCCTGCTTGTTTAAGATGCCGTCCGCATTGGTATCGACTTCTGTGAAGCTTGGAGTCTCGCTCTGCGCAAATGCAGCAGAAGAGATGGCGATGAGTACGCTTGAAACTGCTACCAGTGTATTTTTCATGCTTATTCTCCTTTTTCCCATTGTGAAATATTGAATTGCACTTAGGGGATTGCAACGGCTGTGCCAACCTTTATTATTCTAGTATTTTCAAATAGTTACATTAATTCGACAGATCAACACAACTGTAGAGTGTCGCGTTATCACGACAGATTATTCGCTGATTTTATAAGCCTTTGTTTTCATTGAGTTTCACTGTATGGCTAGCAGGACACGCTAAGATTTGCTGTATTTTAGACAAAAAAAGACCCCTGGTACGGGGTCAAAAAGGCGGAGCGAATTATGGGCACAAGATCCGCTCTGTGGTGCCTTGCCTATGCGATAGTAAAAGGGGTATGTCGCGGTCAGTCCATTGACCTAGCTTAAGCGGGAGATGCCTCTCTTACCGCTTCTTAGCGAAAGCGCATCGAGCACTTCGACGTCCGCGCTTGCGACATAATTTGTAAAAGGCGTGAAGGAGAAACTCTCTTTCCGAGGCCCTCCCTCCATTAGAAGAGTTCATGGGCAGACGAGGAATGTTATCCGAGGTCTCAATACCCATTTCGAAAGAGGCGATTGTCGCGTTTGTTACTTGAGCATTCTTCATTGTTATTCTCCCTAATATTGAATTTCAGCTATCGAAACCCTCGATAACGTCAGTTAAATAGTAAGGAGCAATCTTCGTACCAATGTCACTATTTGGATATATATCAATATCTTATGATTTTTCGACAAACGCAGTGAGGCCTCATGTGTCGGGCAGGAGCAACACAATGCGAGGCTTTTCACTAAGTTATTGATATTAGAGATATTAGGTGTTGGGTTTACACGACAGACCTGAGTAGGGCCCTACTCAGACGCTTTGCGAAACTGACTAGGGTCTAAGCTATGCCGCTTCAATAGATTGTAGAACTCGCTACGATTTCGTTCTGATAGACGGGCTGCCAGTGCGATATTGCCTTCGGTCATATTGAGTAATCTGAGCAGATATTCTCGCTCAAACTGATCTTTCGCCTCATTAAGCCCTAGCAATCGATTCGACTTAAACCGCAGTGCTCGCTCGACTAATGCCCGCGAGATCATGGGAGTAGAGGTAAGAACAACGCATTGCTCCACGATATTAAGCAGCTGCCGCACATTCCCCGGCCAAGGCGCGCCAATCAGACACTCCATCGCCTCTGGCGAGAAATGCAGTGAATCCTTGCCGTGCCGCTTAGAAACGATATTACAGAAGTGTTTAGCGAGCAGTGCGATGTCATCGCGACGCTGCGTCAGGGGAGGAAGCTCAAGGGTTATCACGTTGAGCCTATAGAATAGATCCTCCCTGAATGTTCCTTGTGCCACTTTTTCCGTGAGATCCTGGTGCGTGGCCGCAATGATTCTTACGTTCACAGGAGAGGACTTAGTTGACCCTACCGGGCGTACCTCTCTCTGCTCCAAAACACGCAGTAACTTCGCTTGCGCGGATAAGGGCATGTCGCCAATCTCGTCGAGGAATACGGTGCCTTCGTTAGCGGCTAGAAACAGGCCAGTGTGGGCCTTACTCGCCCCTGTGAAAGAGCCAGCGACATGTCCAAACAATTCGGACTCGAGCAAGGCCTCCGGCAGCGCAGCGCAATTAAGTGCCATGAAGGGTTTAGCATTTCGCGCACTGGCCTTATGGATAGCATCGGCTAAGATCTCTTTTCCGGTCCCTGTCTCGCTCTGAATTAAGACACTCACATCTGTAATGGCAGCCGCCTTAGTTTGTTGCAAGAGGTTTTCCATCACTTGGCTGCAGCTGATAATCTGCGCTCGCCATGCGTCATCCTGGCCCGGTTCCTCGTTAGTCTCACGAGCACCAGTTTGCACTAAGGCCTTCTCAATATGAGCGAGTAATAACTGAGCATCGAAGGGTTTGACTAGATAGCTAAACACCCCTTTTTGTGTTGCAGCAACCGCCTCTGGAATGGTGCCATGAGCTGTCAGCATTATCACTGGCAGGCGCAGGTCACGTTCTTGAATACGTTCGAAAAGCGCCATGCCATCCATTCCTGGCATACGCAAATCGGTTACCACGACGTGGGGTCGGAATATGGACAGCTGAGTTAAAGCCTTCTCTGCGCTATCGAGGGCTAGCACTTCGAAGCCATTCGCCTTAAGTCGTAAGCCGATCAAGTGCAGTAGATCTGCATCGTCATCGATCAAGAGTATTCGATTCTTTACAGCCATGCGCTCTTAAACCTTTGCCTTGTCGGGCATCGTGCACTAGTTAATTATAAGTCTGTCTCACGTCGATTGAGTTGCTCTTCGATGTTAGTGAGAGCGTCGATCTGCTCACGCAGTGCACGGCGCTGCTCTTCTAGAGCTTGTATCTGCCGGCCATTGAGCCTTAGCGTTTGACGCTGTGCTAAATGCTGCGCCCACAATGTAGCGAAGACGCGGTAATCTCCTGCGTCGACGCTCGCCGCAGGACAGGTGTCGATCTCTTTTAGAGTCGCAATTGCGCTGTCATCCTCTTGCGCACTTGTCGCAAGCGCACTCTTAAGAATTGCGAGTTGCACTATAACTTGCAGTCCGCATGTCTGTTCTAGTTGTTGCTCCATACTTTGCTGCAACGCTGCGCGCTCTTCCGGGTTCGCCTCGAGCACCCATTGATAGAAATCGAGAGGCGCCGCGCCTTGTGGCTGTCCCATTAGCATTGGGCTAGTTGTACAAGCGCACAGCCCTAAAAGGCCAACCCCCAACATCCATATTTTGATACTGTTCACAGAAACTCCTTTAATTAGCTGCACGCAGCTGTGACGCGATATTAGTCACTATGCTGGCACAAGGGGAAAACTCAAACGGAAACAAGCGCCCGATGTCGCGTTTACTAAGGTCAGCTCGCCACCGCCTGCAATCGCGTAATCTCTTGCTATTGCCAAGCCTAGGCCACTGCCACTATAAGGCTTAGAGGATTGCTGCGCGCCTTGAAAAAAAGCATCGAAGATCTTTACTTCGTCGCTCTCGCTTACCCCAGGCCCTTGATCCTGAATCTCAAACACGGCGCTAGCCTTAGTATTAAACAGGCGCAACTCAATCTCGCCGGCATCCGGCGAGAACTTCAATGCATTGGTAAACAAGTTATCGACGATGACGCGGAGGCGCTCCGGGTCAGCAGTAACAACACATCTCTCCAAGTTATTGCGAATTTGTACTCTGCCATTGCTGATAGCAAGTTGATGCGCCTCTACAACCCCAAGGATTAGTTCATCGAAGCGCAGCGCCTTAGGCATAATGTCGAGCACTTCGAAGTTTTGCGAATTATGGCGCAATAGGTCTTCGATTAGGGTCTGTAGGCGCGCGCAGTTGTTTGCAATTATCTGACTAATCTCTCGCTGCTGTTCGCTAAGAGAGCCGACTAGGCCTTCGTTGAGAAGCGCAGCACCCTCTTGCATAGAGGCTAGGGGAGTTTTCAGTTCGTGAGAGACATGACGCAAGAAAGAACTACGATGCTGTTCGAGTTCTTGCAAGCGTCCACGCAACCAATCCAGCCGTTTGCCCAGTGCCTGCAGATCCTGAGGCCCCGCGATCTGAATATGTTGATCGTAGGCACCACTGCCAATATTATTAATCGCACGATTTATCTGTTGCAGCGGGCGCGTGATCAACCACACGAATAGCACCGCTAATGCGGCCGCGGCTATTATGAATAGTAGCGCTTGAAAAGTTAGGGTTTCTTTAGTTTGCTCACTACGCGCTAAGAGTTCGGTTTGTTGCTGGTCGATCCACTGCCCGATAGCATCCGCGATTCGATAAGCATGGTTGGCTAATTCGGGAATCTCCAAATTGTTGGCTCGCGTTGCAGTTGCGGAGTCCAAGCTTGTGTAAATAGTGGTTTCGCGAGCACGCATTTCCTGAGTCGTTTGCAAAGCCTCTGTTCCAACATCAAGCGCTTCTATTTGCGTCATAAGAGCAAGGAACTCGGCGCGACGATCTCGATAAAGCTGGCGCAATGTCTCCTCCCCTAGCACTGCAAACTGACGAGCGTTACGCTCCATCGCTATACTCTGCTCTATCAGCTGTCGGCTCGCGCTCATGGCATTGGCCGCGGCAGCAACAGTGGCTTGGCTCTGCTCGCTTAGGTTATCGAGTTGACGCGCCGTAACTACCAGCGCAGAAATCAGCAATGCAGCGACAGCAACGAAACCTAATATCGTCAACTGCCTAATAGATCGTGTTGTAAAAAGTTGCATCCTTTCAATCCTTGTCCTGAACATGTCCAAGCCCAATCTTGGCCCGTTCAATAAGCTTATTACTCACCTATACAATTCATAGACTATCTCAATGCACGGTTTATCCCGAAACGTTGTGTTGATTCTCTCAACCTGCGCGAACCCACAACTAACTAGTAGGGATTGTGCAGCTAGATTCCTATCGTCGGTGATCGCCATTATACGCTCGATGACACTGTGTTCGAAAACTAGCGCAATCGCGAGGCGTAGTGCGGCACTTGCGAAACCTTTACCCTGCATTGCACGATTCAGACTTATGCCGAACTCGAGGGCCGTACCATCTTCGCTAAGGCAAAAACCCATGTCACCTAGCAGCCTATTCGAGACAGGGTCGGCAATACCTAGCTGGCACCATTGCATGGGTTCGAACAAGGCAGTGACCTGCATCTTGTTGAGAAACTGCAAGGCCTGCTCATCCGAGCTTGCACCCCACCCCTGCAAGGCCGCGACCTCGGGATCTAAGCGGTATGCTTGAAAATCGGCGAGATCGTTGCCCGTCAAACGACGCAGGCAAACCCGTGAAGAGCTACGCGGCAAGATTAAAGAGTCCACATCAACTTCGCTCACTCAATGCGCCTCATCATTTCCTAGAGCTTCAGTTTATAGCGCACCTAGTCGATGCGCTTCGGTTGCGAAGGCGACTAGATCACCTCGTAGCGTTTCATTGCGACGTTTTTCTTCGCATGTTTTGGATCGAATACTTTCCCATTTATTACGATATAAACACCCGCTGGCAATAGTTGCACTGCTATTACCGAACCACCGACATTGAAGGTTGCGTCGCTGTCGCGGAATGGCGCTGGTGACATAGAGCCTGTCAACACAATCGTCTTATCGCTTATGCCTTCTAACGCCTCGGCGGTTTTCACCATAGAATCTGTGCCGTGGGTAATGATGATGTGTGTGGCAGAATCCGTGGCGATAGTCTCTCTAATGAGCTGCCTATCGTCATCGTCTATATCGAGACTGTCCTTCCTAAAAATTGAGTGAACCGTATAGTCAAATACGACATTCGATTTTTCCAATATACCGCCAGCCTGGGGCTCACCAACATGATAGTCGCTATTTTTATCGAAATAGGTTTTATCGATAGTGCCGCCAGTTGTGAAAATCTTTATCTGCATTAATACCGCCTCTTCTATTGCGCTTTCGTTGTCACAGACACAGCGTCATTGACGCTGCGTTTGCGGAGCGCAAGATTAGCATAGTTTTGGTCTTTGATGATGAGCGATCACTGTAGGATGCCGCCTGGGATTAATGGCCACAACATAAGGAGGGAGGTCTCGGAGGAGTTATTGTCTAGCACAACTAATGCCAGCACAAAGCTGGCATTCGTAGTGTCACGCAAGGCTAAGTCTTTTTTAGCGTTGGCCTAAGGCTTTGTGGAATGCTTATCGCTTTCGCCAAACCGATACTTGACTTACCACATACTCATACTTGCGACGATGCTCGCGAATCATGAAAGGTAGATCGCCCTCGTGTAATAGCTCGAAACCCTCGAGAATGACGCCTATTTTGGCCAAAGCAACCTCGTTGCTTTCGCCATCTAGGAAGTTTTCCTCGGCGGTGTACTGTGCCATCCAACTATTGGGGGAAACGATTACTAGCACGCCACCTGGATTCAATAGGCTCTCGTCCTCTACAAACTGACGCAGGCAAACTGCTGGATCAGGTAGGCGACAGAGAAGATTGCTCAAGAGTGCTGCATCGAATCCGCTCATTTGTCCATTTGCGGCGAGATCTGTCGCCCGAAGCTCAGCTGCATCACCGCGAACGAACGACACACGCTTAGGGTCAACACTATCTTCTAGACTTGCGCTTAGCGTGCTGTTGAAACGCCCACTCTCATGGCGCACGTAATCGACTCGACCCAATTCTTGCATACGCTTCGCGGCATCAATAAATGCCTGGCTGTAATCTAGTCCGATGACTTCCTTGAAGGTCTTACTTAGGTCGAAACTCGCCCGGCCAACTGCACAGCCCAAATCGAGCACTTTGCCCCTGCCGGATGCAAAACGGTTCACTAGCTCAACCGTGGCTGGAATGAACGCATCCACTTGCGGGTGCCCGACACGTTTACTTATTTCAGTATCCTGATTCTCTTGTGCGCTTCCGTAGTGGAAAAGCATATATTGATTTAGAAGGGCATCGGTTTCGTAACGATCCTTTTTCTCTAACAGCGTCTCTTCGCTTTGTACGATGCGAAAACCGGCGTGCTGGAAGAAGTGAGGGCGGAAATGGAACCTTGCCCATATACTCGCCTCGTCGCCGGTACTAATAAACGATCCACCGAGTATCATATGGTGCTGATCATCGAAGCAAGGGGTGCTGAAATCGACGTAGTAGGGATGGATTCTGAAGTCTGGTAAAGGGTGGAAGGTATCTTCACACCATTGCCAGACATTTCCAAAGACGTCATTAAAGCCAAGGCTATTAGGTGCGAAGCGATCAACTGGGCTTTCACTACCGAAATGCAGATTGTTGTTAACCTCGTAAGCACTTGCCAGCTCCGCCTCATCAGCCATTACGCGGTCAAGTTTGAGGAGCTCAGGCTTATCTGCCTGCCATTGGCCTGCGTCTTGTAGTGCTGGCTCTCTGATAGCCAAGTGTTCCTTCTCTTGAAGTAGGCGATAAGGCACGTTGACAGCATCGCGCTCGCTGCGCCACGCACAATAGGCTTTTGCTTCGTAGTGGTTCGCCACCACTGGCCAGTCCCACTGCATTTCCTCGACGCTGAAGGTCGTACGCAATTTAAAACGATGAGATCCCACTGGGCCATCTTGAACCCAGAAAGTCGGCCAACGGGTATTGCGGAAACGACGCCAAGCTAAACCGTCTTCGCTCCAGTAGCTATCGTTTAGATAGCCACCACTAGATACAAACTCATAATATTCACCATTGCTTATAAGGCGCTGACTCGCCTTAAAGGCTGCAACTTGGCGATTTTCCTCACCATACTCATTGTCCCAGCCGAAGCTAGGCCATGCGCGCGGCTTACCGAGTCGGACGGACTTCTCCATTACCGACACCATTGGGTTATTGGCAGGATAATGCGTATCGGGAACCGGCGATGTGTTTGGCTGTGGTTTCTCACTGAGCAGAACACGCGGCCAGTTCTCAGGTGTTTTCAAATGCTGAGGAGGTAACTCCCGCATTAGAACACTGGATGTTTCGAGATGAATACGCTCATGTTCGAAGCACATCGCCATTGCCCAAGCCGGGCTGTCCATTGTGATTGGGGCATCGAAGGCAGGGTGATTCTTGATCAGATCTCGCACTAGTGCATATACGGTCTTGCGATACTCGACCACCTCGTCAAGTGACGGCCATAACATCTGGTCGCCCTCATGCAAATCATCCCAGCTCATTTCATCGACACCTGTTTCAAATAGCACTTCGAAATGCTGATTGATAGGCGCGTCGATTAGTCCCGCCACGAGCAGTTTATTTACGTAGAAAGTGACAGGATGCGCGTAATAGAAAATCAGCGGATGTCGTGTCTTGTGATAGGGCCGAAGGAAATAGGCCTCTTCACTCCTGAGCGCGGAGAATAGGCTCTCAGTTAGGCCCCAAGTGTTCTCGAAATAGTGCAGGAAAGCCTGCCGACCCGCGTCCAACTGCAGTAAGCGCAAGGAAGAAGTGGGCTTCGGAGCTAAACGTGCCATCTGAATTACTGTTGCATCCGCTTCTTCTGTTAGTTTTTGCTTATTCTTACTAATAATTTTTTTCATGAGATCCATCGCACTATTGATGAGTGTTGGTTTGGGTCCGATAGAGACTATTATGACCCTTCTTCGTTACAAAAACCCTAGTACCTATACATTAGGTTCCGTCGCTGCAGGTTGAGTTGGGACTAGGTTCGGGTAAACTGGCCAATCTAAAGCTCAGCTTGTTCTTCAAGCGAGGCTTGTGCAGCACGCATCCTATATGAGGCGACATTTTGCGAAGTAAACTTCCTAATATTGGCACCACCATCTTCACTGTGATGTCGACGATGGCTCAGGAGTATGGCGCCATCAACCTCTCGCAGGGCTTCCCCGATTTCGATTGCCCGGCGCGTTTGCGCGAACTAGTCGCCCATTACTTGAATGATCGCAAGAACCAATACCCGCCTATGACGGGCATTCCAGCTCTTCGCGAACAGATCGCCCGTAAAGTTCAAAACCTATACGGCTTTAGTGCAGACATGGATCAGGAGGTAACCGTAACTTCAGGTGCCACAGAGGCGTTGTTTGATGCGATCCATGCGACCGTAAGCAACGGCGACGAAGTGATTGTCTTCGATCCTGCCTACGACTCCTACGACCCCGCGATAAGTTTAGCGGGCGCGAAGGCGATTCATATACCATTGCAGTTGCCCGATTTCAGCATCGACTGGGATCGCGTGCGCACCTGCATCACCAATCGTACGCGGCTTATAATCATCAATACCCCTCACAACCCCAGCGGTGCGGTACTAAGCAAAGCCGATATCGATACACTAGCGCAGATCACGCGCGATACAGATATCTATGTGCTCTCCGATGAAGTCTACGAACATATGGTGTTTGATGAAGGAGCCCATGAAAGTGTCTTGCGCCACGAGGAGTTGCGGCAACGTAGCTTCGCCGTGTTCTCCTTCGGTAAGACTTATCACGCTACCGGTTGGAAGCTAGCGTACTGCGTTGCGCCACCGTCATTGACGCGCGAGTTTCGCAAGGTACACCAATTCGTCACGTTCACTTCGCCTAGCTTCATTCAGTATGCCATAGCCGATTTCATGCGCGAGTGTCCGCAGCACGCCACCGAACTGCCTCTTTTCTATCAAGAGAAGCGCGATACTTTTTGCCGACTGCTAGCGGAATCTCGCTTTGTACTTAAACCGTCTCGCGGCACCTATTTTCAACTAGTAGATTATAGCGCCTTGAGCGACGCAAGTGACATGGAGTTCGTAACACAACTAACGCAGAAAAAAGGAGTAGCGGCAATACCCCTCTCTCCATTCTACGAAAAAGCGCCTAATAGCACATTAATTCGTTTTTGCTTCTGCAAAGACGATGCAACTCTGGAAGCGGCCGCAAAAATTTTATGCGCATTATAACGAGCCCCCTATGACGCAGTGCGAGTTAGAGACCTTAGCTCAGGACATCAAAGCCTGGGGCTTAGAGCTAGGCTTTGCGCAAGTTACTATTGCCGATATCGACATGAGCGCCTATGGTCCACATCTGCAGAGTTGGTTAGACAATCACTACCATGGCGACATGGAGTATATGCAGCGCCATGCCCAATTGCGCCTAGATCCAGAGGCTTTGGTACCCGATACCCTACGGGCAATATGCGTACGCATGGATTATGCGCTCACTAGCACCAACTCTCTGGCCGAGCTGAAAACCCCTGATAAAGCCTATATTTCTCGCTATGCGCGCGGGCGTGACTATCACAAGCTTATTCGTAAGCGACTGCAGAGACTTGCCGATAGAGTTAGCGAGGCTATAGGACCTTTCGGCTATAGAGCCTTTGTCGATAGCGCACCGGTACTAGAGCGCGCTCTCGCAGAGAAGTCTGGCATGGGGTGGATTGGCAAGAACACGATGCTGATCAATCGCAAGGCAGGCTCATGGTTCTTCCTCGCCGAACTCTTCACTGATCTGCCACTACCGATAGACGCGCCAACTGGTGCGCATTGCGGCTCTTGCAATGCCTGTATCGATATCTGTCCTACTAAAGCATTTGTTGCGCCTAATGTGTTAGACGCGCGCCGTTGTATTTCTTACCTGACCATCGAACTACGCACATCGATCCCTGTTGAACTACGCCCCTTGATGGGCAACAGAATTTTCGGTTGCGATGACTGTCAGATAATTTGCCCTTGGAATAAGTTCACACGACTAAGTACTGAGGAAGATTTCGCACCAAGGCACGGCTTGGATGATGCTGACTTGCTGAAATTGTTCGCCTGGAACGAAGAGGAGTTTCTACGCCTAACCGAAGGCTCCGCGATTCGCCGCATCGGCTATGAATGTTGGCTGCGCAACCTAGCAGTAGCCCTAGGCAATGCCCCAAGCAGCGATGCGATTATTGCTGCTCTGAATGGCCGACGCTCACACCCATCTCCACTTGTTCGCGAACATGTGGAGTGGGCACTTGGGCGACATAGAGATGCAAATTGCTAGGCCTTGATGAAATGCTCTCGGTAATGCTGCAACTCTGCAATCGAATCCTTAATATCGTCCATTGCTTGATGCGTTGCGCGTTTTTTCAAGGAGTTTAATACTTCAGGAGACCAACGCTTCGCGAGCTCTTTCAGAGTACTTACGTCTAGATTACGGTAGTGAAAGAACGCCTCTAACTCTGGCATATAGCGCGCGAGAAAACGGCGGTCCTGACAGATGCTGTTACCACACATTGGTGAAGCGCCTTGCGCGGAGTATTCACGCAAGAACTCGAGAGTCGCGGACTCCGCTTGCCTATCATCGAATAGGCTATTGCGTACACGCTCAATCAACCCAGAGTTACCGTGGGTACGCTGATTCCACTCGTCCATGCCAGCCAAAGCGTCATCGGACTGTTTTACTGCGATTACCGGACCTTGCGCTATATAGTTGAGATTTGCGTCGGTTACTAACGTGGCGATCTCGATGATGCGATCGGTCTCTGGCACCAGTCCTGTCATTTCAAGGTCGATCCAAATCAGTGTGTTCTTTTTGTCTAATTCTGTCATGAGCTACTCCAGGACTTTGCGCGAGTACATGCATCAGTGATGCGATCTCGATGCTGTAAATACGCGATTGTATCAGAGCCGCAGACTCGCGGCAGTCCCCGTCTCTCGGCCTTTTGCTGTACACTGCGCGACATAAAGCGCCGGGGACTACCCCGCCCCAAGGACCGACACCTATATGACTAAACGCAGGCTCACCCAGCAACAACGTGGGCGCATCGACCGCAATCAAGCTTTGCGCGAGCGAGGCGTACGTAAGCCAGTAGAAGAGGGAGACACCGAGGCTTTAGGCCCAGAGCTTACCGGCCTAGTGATCTGTCATTTCGGTCAACAACTCGAGATCGAATGTACCTCTGAGGAGAGTGCGGGCAAGGTGTATCGATGCTTTCAGCGCACCAACCTTCCAGCACTAGCCACTGGGGACAGGGTGATTTGGCAAGCCGACGGGGAGACTAGCGGCGTCGTAGTCGCCCTAAAGGAGCGTAGCTCACTAATGGCTCGCCCCAATCAGCAGGCGAATCTCCGCCCAATTGCTGCCAATGTCAGTGTTGTCGCAATCACTATCGCGCCACTTCCAGAAGCCTTCGCCAATCTAATCGACCGCTACCTCGTAATGGCCTCATTTTTGAAGCTACGGCCTATCCTAGTGCTCAATAAAACCGATCTTCTCGATCCGGAAAGAGATGCAAAGCTCGAAGCGATGCTAAGCAATTACACGCACATCGGCTATGACATACATAGGGTATCCAGCAAGCAAGGTGCAGGGGTGGACGCACTAAAGGCGGCACTGAAAGAGGAGACAGTAGTATTTGTTGGACAGTCTGGGGTTGGTAAGTCATCACTAGTGAACGCGCTGCGTGGCGACGAAGATGATGCACTGAATAGCGCTATCGTGGGTGGCATGTCCCAAAGCCGTGACAAAGGCACCCATACCACTACTGCAGCGCGGCTCTACCACTTGCCTGGCAGCGGCGACTTGATTGATTCTCCAGGAATACGAGAATTTGGGCTCTGGAATCTAGATCCGCAGATGTTGTTCGATGGTTTTGTAGAGTTCGCGCCATTTCGTGGCGCCTGCCGCTTCCGCGACTGCAAACATCAACAGGAACCCGATTGCGCGCTGAAACAAGCGGTGGAAGAGGGCAGGATTAGCCCTGAGCGACTAGCGAGTTACTTCTTTCTCCTCTCCACACTCGAGGCCAAATAGTAGCCTAGAATATCTCTACAGTAGGTGTAGGAGGTATAATCTCCTCACTTGGCGTAGGCGCTGCAAGTCCGGAGTTGGATAGCGCATCAACACGGGATTGAGCCACAGAATTCAACACCATGATAACGATGCGCCTGTTCATGGGCCCCAGCGGGTCTTCAGTGTTTAGAGGCACGGAGTCCGCCATTCCGATAATCTGTGCAACTTGGTCTGGATGTAATCCGCCATCGACAAGCGCTCGACGAGCCGCGTTCGCACGATCGGAAGATAACTCCCAATTACTGTAGCCATCTTCGCTACTGAACCGCGCGGCATCGGTGTGTCCAAACACGCTTACTTTATTCGGCACATTACCGAAGATGCGACCCATCGCCCACAGGATCTCCATCGCATAGGGCCGCAGCCTAGACTGGCCGTTGTCGAACAATGGCCTCCCTTCGCGATCGATAATCTGCACCATGAGCCCTTCTTCGGTTACTTCGAAGGACACGCTATCGCGGAACCAATCGAACTGCTGATTGAGATTGATCTCAGCCTCAACGTCGCCACGCAGATTGTTCAGAGTCTCCATCTGTCGTAGACGTGCCAGCTCTACGAACTCTGGGTTATCCATCTCTTGATCCGAATCGACTAGAGGATCTTCATCCTGACGCACCAAGGAAAGATTCAAACCCTGATTGTTCACATTGAGGGGACGCCCCTGCAAATCCAACACATAGGGGGTACCGCCGTCACCCACAGCGCCGAGATTAGTCGGGTCAGAGAAATAGCCAGCGATGGCCATTTTCTCAAGATTGGTTGTGGACTCGATCAGCCATAGCACCAAGAAAAAGGCCATGAGAGCCAGGGCGAAGTCGGCGAAAGCGATTTTCCACGCGCCGCCATGGGCGCCGCCTTCGACCTTCTTGACTCGCTTGATGACGATATTCTGTTCGGTTTTTTCCACAATGCGCTCAGAGCGTTAGGCGTTTAAAGGATACAAATTGACACTACCGACTTCTGACATGTGTCTCAAGTTCGGAAAAGGTTGGTCGATCGGCAGAGAATAAAGTTTTTCGGGCAAACTCAACCGCCATTTGCGGTGGGAGTCCGTTGGAAGTCGCAACAATCGCCGCCTTCACACATTCGAACATCTTAATGTCCTCCTCAGCGACCGACTGCAGGCGCGTACTCATCGGGCCTACAAAGCCATAGGCCAAGAAGATACCGAGGAAGGTGCCCACCAGTGCAGCCGCGACAGACTGTCCCAATGCTTCGGGCGGGCCACCGAGTTTCTGCATCGTGATCACGATACCCAAAACCGCCGCCACGATACCGAAACCCGGTAAACCGTCTGCGATACGGTGAATGGCGTGCGAAGGCTCTGTCAATTCGTGCAACTGAGTCTCAATCTCCGACTCCATCATCGCCTCGATCTCATGAGGCGCAAGATTGCTGGTAGTGAGGATGCGCAGGTTGTCGGCGATAAACTCCACCATACGTTTGTCTTTGAGCAGTTTTGGGTAGCGCGTGAAAATACCACTGTCAGTCGGCGATTCGATGTCGGCCTCGACTGCCATCATGCCTTCGCGACGCGCCTTGTTGAAAATATCGTAGAGCAGACCTAGTAGGTCGAGATAGAGCGCAGAGTTCTTATTCGACCCGAAGATCGCACTGGGCAACTGTTTACCCGTGTGCACCACCAAGTGCATGCTGTTGGCAATCAAGAACGCACCAAAGGCAGCGCCTACGATGATAATGACCTCTGTTGGCTGCCACAGCAGCATAAGAATTCCGCCATGGAGCATGTACCCGCCGGCCACACTACCAATTACTACGATGACACCTATGAAAAAAAGCATCGAATAGATTCCTTTAAACCAGCTGTTTGAGGCCAGTTTTCGCGCCTATTGGCGCAGCAAGATGGAAACGCGGGCGACATTACCCCGTTTCTAGAATGGTTCTACTTCTATATAGATCGGACAAAAGGCGAAAATCATTAGTCCATGCGCGTAATTATATCCATTTTGCCTTATAACTTGTTTCACTTCTAAGGCTTGATTAAGCTGTGCCTCCTTTACGTAACGTGACTTTGATTCGGATCATATGAAAGGCAAATTATTCCTAATATTTCAACACCTTGCCCCTCAACACGCACTCTCAAGAGTAGTTGGTGCGCTTGCCGCATGCCGCTGGGGCTTCGTGAAATCGCCATTTATAAGCTGGTTCGCAAAGCGATATGAGGTAAATCTAGAAGAAGCAAAATGTTCCGACGTCAGTAAGTTTAAAAGTTTTAACGACTTCTTTACTCGCGAACTGCGGCCTGGAATGCGCCCCCTAGCTGGCGATGAGTTGACAGTCGTAAGCCCAGCCGATGGGGCAATCAACCAGTTAGGTAGTATTGCTGAAGGTACACTATTACAAGCCAAAGGGCGGCATTTTAGCTTGGTAAATTTATTAGGTGGCGACCCAGAATTGGCTGAAGAGTTTCAAGAGGGCAGTTTCTGCACCGTCTACTTGTCACCAAAAGATTACCACCGTGTGCATATGCCGATTGCTGGCACCTTAACGCGCATGATCCATGTGCCCGGCAAACTATTCTCGGTCAATCAATTCACTAGTGAGAACGTAGATAGCCTGTTTGCCCGTAACGAGCGTGTAGTGTGTTTCTTCGACACTGAGCACGGCCCGATGGCCTTAGTGCTAGTAGGCGCCATGATAGTGGCGAGTGTTGACACGGTCTGGGCTGGACAGGTTTGTCCTGGCCGCGGATCCAGCACCCACGTCAACTACGAAGGGCAAGTGCCCCCCGTTCAAATCGGCAAGGGCGAGGAGATGGGCCGTTTTAAGCTTGGCTCTACCGTTGTAGCAGTATTTGGCCCCGGCATGGTGCAACTACAAACCGATTTAGCCGCGGCAGACACGGTGCAAATGGGCCAATGTATCGGATCTATTCAAACCTCAACACACTAACCCAAGTTCACCGGACAGGAATCGCTTAGTCTAGGTAGGAACAGCAATAGTCTGTAACTTCCAGAACCTTGATGTCGAAGGCTGCGTTAGCAGGTACTTCAAAGCTCTGGCCACCCACGATGTTCTGCCAAGTCTCGGAACCGGGCAATAGAATCTCTACACGGCCCGAAAGGATTTCCATAATCTCTTTCTTGGCGGTCGAGAAACGGAACTCTCCAGGCAGCATTATTCCCAGCGTTTTTACTTCACCTGACTCAAACTCGACAACGCGGCTTGTGACTTTGCCATCGAAATAGATATTCGCCGCTTTAACGACGGTAACATTGTTAAATTTACTCATGGGGCAATCTCTGTTAAAAATAGGACTCATTGAAAAAACGGCCGCCGATTCTAGCATGCGGCGTATTTAGCCGGTAAACCGTTTTCTCATAGAACCTCATTAGGAGGCAGTATGTGTAAAGGTTTAGACTTAGATGAGAACCAAAAGAGCGCACTGAAAGAGTGCATAGAGGAATCACAACAAGCCAATCGTTCTTGGTGGTCCAGATTCCGTACAGGCCTAACGATGGTAGTGATAGGCATGCATTCATCCACGAATCGAATCCCGACGCATTATGATGAAAATAATAAGCTCTTCTAATCGCAGCTACTCGTGCAATAGAAAAGTCTTATAGGCTTCATTTTCGGTTTCATCCCAACAGCGGTAGCCGATCTGCCGCATAAATTCTTCGAACAGCCCAACCTCCTTGGGAGGTACCTGCATGCCGCAAAGCACTCGTCCATAGGCGGCCCCATGATTACGGTAGTGAAACATAGAGATGTTCCACCGTCCTCCTAGCAGATCGAGGAATTTGGTGAAGGCGCCTGGGCGCTCTGGAAATTCGAAGCGATAAACACGCTCATTATGAATAGCCTGATTGCGACCGCCGACCATATAGCGAATATGGAGCTTGGCCGCCTCATTGTCCGACATATCTACGACGTCGATACGCTTTTTGCGAAGCATCTCCAGTAGTTTCTCGCGCCCAGACTCTGAGTCCGCGAGTCTCACGCCTACGAATATTTTGGCGCGCTTAGGATCACCGAAGCGATAATTAAACTCGGTGATATAACGCTTTCCAATCGCCTTTGAAAAGCGACGGAAACTGCCAGGGCGCTCATCGATAGTCACGGCAAGAATCGCTTCGCGGCTCTCGCCTAGCTCGGTGCGTTCGGAGATGTGGCGTAGACGATCGAAATTAACATTCGCCCCACTAACTACTGCCATTAGGTCTTTCCCAGTTAATGAGTGCTCCCTTACATATTTTTTTAACCCCGCGATTGCGAGCGCTCCCGCAGGCTCTGCCATTGCTCGAGTGTCGTCAAATACATCTTTAACCGCCGCACAAATTTCGTCAGTGGTCACGGTTACCACTTCGTCGACAAGATTACGCAGCACGCGAAATGGCTCCTTGCCTATCTGCGCCACCGCCACCCCGTCGGCGAACAAACCAACCTGAGGCAACACCACGCGACGCTTTGCCGCTAGGGCCGCCTGTAGGCAGGCCGAATCCTCAGCCTCGACAGCGATTAGCTTTATTTCTGGACGTATATATTTAATATAGGCGGCGATGCCCGCCATCAGACCGCCACCCCCTACAGGTACGAAGATGGCATCGAGATTGCCACTATGCTGGCGAACGATCTCAAGACCAACAGTCCCTTGACCTGCAATGACTGCCGGGTCGTCGAAGGCATGCACAAAGGTATAGCCTTTCTGATCGACTAGTGTCTTGGCGTGCGCGGACGCTTCATCATAGGTATCGCCATGTAGAATCACCTTGCCGCCTAAGGCCTTAACGGCATTAATCTTGATGATAGGCGTCGTCACTGGCATCACTATAGTCGTGTGAATATTGAGACGGCTGCCGGCCATCGCAACACCCTGCGCGTGGTTGCCTGCAGATGCGGCAATCACGCCTTTCTTAGCCGCCTCAGCGGTGAGCCCTGCCATCTTGTTGTAGGCGCCGCGCAGCTTGAAGCTGTGCACGGGCTGCATGTCTTCACGTTTGAGCCAAACAGTGTTCTGGAGCCTGTGAGACAGCACCGCAGCTAGCTCGATTGGGGTCTCTACCGCAACGTCATAAACCTTGGCTGACAATATGTCTTTTACGTATTTATCCATTGGAGACCTTTCGTGGTTATAATCCGCGCTGAGTTGTTTATCACGCCGGGAAAATTAGCATGGATCAGAACCAATTGAAAAAGGCCGTTGCCGAAGCGGCGGCCCAATTTGTGCGCGAACGTTTACACGACAAGATGGTTCTAGGGGTAGGCACGGGCTCAACAGCCAACCTTTTCATAGAATGCTTGGCCCCGTTCAAGGACCAAATTCTATGTACCGTCGCGAGTTCCGAAGAAACTCAACGACGCCTGCGCTTACTCGGTTTAGAAGTACGCGACTTGAATAGCGTCGATGAGGTTTCTATCTATGTGGACGGCGCAGACGAAGCGAATGAATCCCTACACTTAATCAAAGGTGGGGGAGGTGCACTTACGCGCGAGAAGATCATCGCGGCGGTCGCCAGAGAGTTTGTGTGCATTGCAGACGAGAGCAAGTACGTGCCCACACTTGGAAAATTCCCACTGCCAGTGGAAGTGATTCCAATGGCACGTAGCCATGTGGCACGAGCGATTGTCACGCTAGGCGGCGATCCTGTTTATCGCGAAGGCTTTGTTACCGACAATGGGAACCACATCCTCGATATCCATAATATGGAAATAAGGGATCCCGTTGGGCTGGAAACACAGCTCAATCAGATAACAGGTGTCGTAACTAATGGATTATTTGCGGCGCGGCCAGCAGATCTATTGATCTTGGGGACGAGTGAAGGCATCAGAAACTACAAAATCTGATAACAACGCTCTAGCGAAGCTTTACGTATTAACAATCCAAGGGTTTGGATACAAATCCAAACCTAATCTGTAAATTTAAAAACGCAGAGCACATGAGCACTCTGCGTTTTTCGTTACAGAGGAGTCACGTTCTCTGCTTGCGGGCCTTTTTGACCTTGAGTCACATCCATAGTGACCTTCTGGCCTTCGTGAAGAGTTTTTCTTCCAGAACCGTTAATTGCGCTAAAGTGAACGAATACGTCCTTCCCACCTTCCTGCTCAATGAAACCAAAACCTTTCTCGTCATTGAACCACTTAACAGTACCTTCTACTTGCTCTGACATATTTCTCTCTTGTTCTTTAAAATTAAATACATGGCTAACATTCCTGCCAACCCTTGAATCCATAGGGATTCCGCCGAAGTGTAACCCTATATAAGAACGGATGGAATATAGTTTTCGTACATTATCACAGGAAACTTGCTTTTTTTTCGCAATTTTGCTGCTAATCCAAGCCCCGCTAGGGCTCTCAATCGAAAATCTTTCCTGGATTCATTAGCCCATTCGGGTCGAATATCTGCTTTATGGCCTTCAAATAAGCAAGTTCTTCCGGATTACGACTGTAATGAAGGAAGGGTTTCTTCAATAAACCAACGCCATGCTCCGCCGAAACGCTGCCGCCAAAACGTTGTACACATTCGAAAATATCGACACTGACTTCCGAGCATTGCTTGAAGAACAAGGCCTTATCTAAACCTTCCGGCTTTAGTATGTTTAGGTGCACATTACCGTCACCGATATGACCGAACCAGATGATCTCGAAGTCTGGATATTGGCGCGTCACAATCTCATCGACCTCGCGCAGAAATGACGGCACTTTGGAGACCTTAACCGAGATGTCGTTCTTATAAGGGGTGAACTGCGCGATGGTCTCCGAAATGTCTTCTCGCAGACGCCACAGGTCGCGCGCTTGAGCCGAGGTTTGGCTTAGGGTCCCATCTAGCGCCCAGCCCTGCTCCACGCAAGACTCGAAGGCCGCCATAGCGTCCTCAAGCGTTTGTTCACTGATATTCTCGAACTCAATAAGGGCATAAAACTCGCCAACGGTCTCGCACGGCCTCTGCAAGCCTTTCTCAGCAATCACATGGGCCAAGGCTTTTTCCGAGAAGAACTCGAACGCAGTAAGCGGAAGCTTCGCTTGGAAACTACGCAACACATGCATGGCCGACTCCATCGCATCTACGGCAAGCACTAACACCATAGGATCCTGAGGCGGCGTAGCGAGTTTGATGTTCAGCTCGACTATGAAACCAAGCGTTCCTTCCGAGCCAATGAACAGATGGCGCAAGTCATAACCTGTGGCGTTCTTGATAAGCCCCTTATTGAGCTCTAACAACTGCCCACTACCTGTCACCACCTTCATGCCGACAACCCAGTCGCGGGTTAGTCCGTACTTGATTACCTTGATTCCACCAGCATTAGTAGCAACATTGCCGCCGATTTGACTCGAACCGGAGGAGGCAAAATCGACTGGGTAAAACAACTGCTGCTCTTCGGCGAAATTCTGCAAGGCTTCAGTCACCAAGCCTGGCTGGCAAACTACCTGACGATCCACCGGGTCGAAATCGAGAATCTTATTCATCTTATCGAAAGCAAGCACGATCTCCCCGGCGGTAGCCATTGCCCCGCCGCTAAGCCCCGTGCGCCCGCCTGAGGGCACTAAAGCCAACTTGTGCTCATTGGCATAAAGTACGATCGCTTGTACATGCTCTATGCTAATAGGAAAAACAATTACGGAGGGTTTAGGCTCGTAGACGCGAGTCCAGTCTTTTCCATAGATAGATAGCGATTCGTTGTCAGTTTTGACTTTGTCCGCGCCCACTATTTGGCTTAGTGCGGCGACAATTTCTGCTTGCGATGGATTCATCGAGTTAGGCAACCATGTGATTTGAAAGAATTCTAATGGGAAAACAGCTGGCGTAGGGTGAATTTTATTCACCATAAATGCAAAGAGTTTTCATCCGCCAGAATGTATGCCGTATGGTAACATAAGGCCTTCGTCATCCCGCCCCACTAGTAAAGAGAAATCGTACAAAATGAATCCCACATCACTGGAAAAGAACAAGATCAAATTCTTGCTTCTGGAAGGGCTGCACCAAAGCGCAGTCGACACGCTGCACAAAGCGGGTTACACCAATATTGAATATCTCAAAACTTCGCTGCCCGAAGACCAGTTGATCGAGAAGATTCGCGATGCCCATTTCGTTGGTATTCGGTCCCGCACACAGCTCACAAAAAACGTATTCGCAGCCGCGGATAAACTACAAGCTGTTGGCTGTTTCTGCATTGGTACCAATCAGGTCGATTTAGAGGCCGCACTTTTACGCGGCATACCCGTGTTCAATGCGCCGTTCTCCAATACACGTAGTGTTGCTGAGTTAGTAATTGCGCAGACCATCTTGCTGTTGCGCGGAGTGCCGGAGAAAAACGCTAATGCACACCGAGGCGTCTGGCAGAAAGTGGCCACCGGATCTTTTGAAGCGCGAGGCAAAAAACTAGGTTTGATTGGTTACGGTAATATTGGCTCGCAGCTTAGCGTGCTCGCCGAATCGATGGGCATGAAGGTATATCTATACGACATCGTCAGCAAATTGCCCTTGGGCAATGCCGTACAACTGCCAACCCTAAAAGCCCTAATGGAAAGCTGTGATGTGATTAGCCTGCACGTTCCCGAGACCAAGCAGACAGCAGAGATGATCGGAGCAGAACAACTTAGCTGGATGAAGAAGGGCGGCATCCTCATCAATGCTTCGCGTGGCTCAGTGGTCGATATAGATGCACTCGCAGCCGCATTAGCCAGCGGACATTTAGCCGGCGCTGCGATCGATGTATTCCCGGTTGAGCCGCGCTCCAATGACGATGAGTTTATCAGCCCACTGCGGGAGTTCGACAATTGCATACTTACCCCGCACGTTGGGGGCAGTACTATGGAAGCGCAAGAGAATATAGGATTCGAGGTAGCAGAGAAACTCACAACTTATAGCGACAACGGATCTTCATTTACTTCAGTCAACTTTCCCGAGGTTGCGTTACCAGCACACCCGGGTAAGCATCGACTATTGCATATCCACAATAATATTCCTGGTGTGCTTTCGGAGATCAACAGCATCTTCTCAGAGAACGGCATCAACATCCGCTCTCAGTATCTGCAGACCAATGACGAAATCGGTTACGTGGTGACGGATATCGATGTGGAATACAGCAAAGTAGCCTTAGAGAAACTCAATCAGGTCAAGGGCACTATTCGGTGTCGAGTATTGTTCTGACAGGCAACTACGCCAGATAAGGCTAGAGATGTTGATCAAGCGCCTTGCATAGCGCGTCGCGAATCCCCTGACTTTCATTAGCCAGGTGATGGCGCGCTTGCTGCAAAATGACAGCCTCGGATACTGGGAATTTCTCTTTGATTTTTTTTAGGTTGTAACGCCAATCGACTGTTGTATCGCCAGTTCCCTGCACGATTGTTAGCGCCTTGTTACAAACCTGATAACGCTCGAACTCCCCCAGCCAATTCTTCAATGCGCCAACCCATGCTACCGGGAGTAATCGACACTGCAATGGGTCGCTTTCACTCAGGAAGCGTAGAAACTCTGTATCGTGGCTGTTAATGGCAAAACTGCGCTTGATTCCCTTTACGAAGCGCCGCACGACGGCATAAGTCATACTACCTCTTCGCCAAGATACAGGCCGCACTAACGGTGCGAGCAGCACTATATTGCCTAATTGCTGCTGGCTTTGCGCACAGTGCGTTAGACAATAGTCCATCACTATCGCCCCCCTGCTCTGCGCCATTACATGAAGAGGGTTCTCCCCTTGAACGCTAAGCACCTTTTGTAAGCAGTCACTAAACACTTTGGTGTATTGAGCAAACGAGTCTATAGACGCGGGGGCACCACTGGACAGTCCGTGCCCGGGCAGGTCGTATGCAAAGACCGCTAGGTTTCGCGCGAGACAGTAGCGCAGCAGATGCGTGTACAAGCCGACGTGGTCATAGTAGCCGTGTACCAGAATCACCGTGCCTTCTATCAGTTCGGGAGGCGGGGCATAGTAATGGCAGGCTATGCGAAAACCTGCACTCGTAAAAACGCCCATGGCATGGTGAATCTCATGGGCGTTTCCGGAGCAAAGAGACTCAACTTCGAGTCCGTAAAATTGCAGATAGTTCGAGACGCTGCCACCGATAGGCAGCGATGCGTTGAAATCGAACTCTGGCAGACTGTCGCGAAGCACTTGTGCATCATTGATGTTGAACATAATGCGACTCACTTAGTGCCTCGTTACAGTAGGGCTTAATAACGCTCGGCCATTTGCTCCAGGCTATAAACCTTTCCGATAGTCGAAATTTGTCCAGCGGTACCGAACGCCTCTAGGCGTTGAATCACGACGGACTTCATAGCCTTGATAGTCGGGATTAAGAATTTACGAGGATCAAACTCAGACTTGTTCTCCGCAAGGAATTTTCGCACTGCGCCAGTGGACGCTAGGCGAAGATCCGTGTCGATATTCACTTTGCGCACACCGTGACGAATGCCTTCCTGAATCTCGGCAATAGGCACGCCATAGGTCTCTGGAATCTCGCCACCGTACTGATTGATGACAGCGAGCCATTCTTGAGGCACTGAAGAGGAGCCATGCATCACCAAATGAGTATTCGGAATACGCAGGTGAATCTCGCGTATACGAGCGATCGCTAAGGTGTCGCCTGTAGGCGGACGACTAAACTTATAGGCACCGTGGCTAGTGCCAACTGCGATGGCAAGAGCATCAACCCCAGTGTCCTCTACAAAGCGCGCGGCCTCCTCTGGGTCTGTCAGCATCTGGTCCATCGACAGAACGCCCTCTGCGCCAATTCCGTCTTCTTCACCTGCCATGCCAGTCTCTAGTGAGCCCAGGCAACCAATTTCGCCTTCCACCGAAACGCCACAGGCATGAGCCATGGCAACAGTCAGCTTCGTTACACCCACATTGTAGTCGTAATCTTTCGGGGTTTTGCCATCTTCACCCAAAGAACCGTCCATCATTACAGACGAAAAGCCTAGCTGGATAGAGCGCTGACAAACCGCCGGAGACACACCGTGATCTTGATGCATCACGATTGGAATATGAGGAAACTCTTCGATGGCAGCTTGAATTAAATGCTTCAGGAAGTTCGACCCGGCGTACTTACGCGCACCAGCAGAGGCCTGAAGAATCACAGGACTATTCACCTCATCAGCCGCTTCCATAATGGCGCGAACTTGTTCGAGATTGTTTACATTGAAAGCGGGCACACCGTAACCGTGCTCCGCAGCATGATCTAGAAGTTGACGTAAACTAATTAATGCCATTTGCTACCTCGTGTCCTGTTAGTCTGCATAATTGAATTGTTAACTGTTACTAATTCTTTAGCTGGCTTATTTGCCCATCTCATCGAGTATTTGCACTGCGGGCAATGTCTCACCCTGAACGAACTCCAAGAAGGCTCCGCCACCTGTAGAGATATAGGAGATATCCCCGGTAACTTCGAATTTATCGATCGCGGAGATCGTCTCACCACCGCCAGCGATGGAGAAACCCTTGTTCGCCGCTACTGCTTTTGCCACAGCTTGCGTGCCATTCGCAAAATTATCGAACTCGAAGACCCCAACAGGGCCATTCCAGATTATAGTCTTCATATCCGCAATGATCTTCGCGAATGCAGCTGCAGTATCAGGGCCAATATCGAGAATCATATCGTCGTCTGCGACGTCGGCAACTTTCTTAATAGTCGCCTTAGCATCCGCCGAAAATTCCTTAGCTACGACTACATCTACTGGCATTGGAATATTGGTTTTTTGCATTAATTGCTTAGCGGTGTCTACGAGGTCTCTCTCGACTAGAGATTTGCCCACATTGTAGCCAGCAGCTAATAAGAATGTATTCGCAATGCCACCACCCACAATCAGTTGATCCACGATAGTTGCCAGACTCTCCAATACCTGAAGCTTGCTGGACACCTTCGCGCCGCCAACGATTGCCAACATCGGACGCTCTGGACTTTTCAATGCTAGCTCTAGTGCATCGAGCTCATTACCAAGCAGCGGACCCGCACATGCAGTAGGTGCAAATTTCGCGACCCCATGAGTACTCGCTTGAGCACGATGTGCAGTGCCGAATGCATCCATCACGAACACATCACACAGTGCCGCATAGAGCCTAGCCAGTTCGTCCGCGTTGTCTTTTTCACCGAGATTAACACGCACATTCTCTAACAATACTACTTCGTCGCCTTGTGGCTGAGCATTCTCAGGCACATCGATATAGTCCTGACAGAGTCTTACCTTGCAGCCAAGTAGCTCTGCCAAATGCTCGGCTACAGGCGCAAGTGAAGCTTCTAGTTGCTCGGCTATCGGCTTGCCCTCACTGGGGCGCCCAAGATGGGACATGACAATCACTTTAGCTCCCAAGCTTCGCGCTAAAGCAATGCTTGGGACCGCCGCGGTAATTCGAGTGTCGTTGGCAATACTGCCATCCTTTATGGGAACGTTTAGATCTTCGCGAATCAATACTCGCTTACTACTCAGATCTAAATCCTGCATTCTCAATATAGTCATTGCTTTGAGTTACCTTTGAGTTCTAGCTTGCGAATCAGTTCAGCCACATCGAGCATTCTATTTGCGAAAGCCCATTCATTATCGAACCACGCCAATACCTTCACCAACCGTTTACCACTAACCCGAGTCTGGCTCAGGTCTACGATTGCAGAACGCGGGTCGTGATTGAAATCACAGGATGCCAGTGGTTCGTCGGTACAGGCAAGCACTAAGGGTAGAGATTTCAGGGCACCAGCACGAATAGCCGCGTTCACCGACTCGACACTGACGTCTGCATTTAGCGTAACGGTAAGATCAATTGCTGAAACGTTGACGGTAGGCACCCGCATCGCCTGTGCAGCGAAGCGACCATTCAGATGAGGGAGGATGCGGCCAATGCCTTTATCGATCTCCGTATTCACTGGAATAATCGACTGTACCGCGCTACGCGTCTTGCGCAAGTCATGATGATGGAATGCATCGATCACCGGCTGATCATTCATCGCAGAGTGAATAGTCGTGATCACTCCATTCTCGATGCCGAAATGCTCATCAAGACATTGAATTACTGGCACCACACAATTGGTTGTGCATGACGCGTTGGAAATAATCTTATGCTCAGCACGCAAGCTATCGTGGTTTACACCATAGATTACAGTGGCATCGACATCGCTCTGCGCAGGGTGTGAGAACAATACTCGCTTTGCGCCACTTTCTAAGTGTTGTGCGGCGGTGGGCCTATCAGAAAAAGATCCGGTACATTCCATCACCAGATCTATCCCTAAGTCTTGCCACGGTAGGCGCCCGATTGAGGCCTCCGAGAACACGTCGATCTCATGGCCATCGATTACAAGTGTATTGTCGCGGCTATGCACCACCCCCGGAAAGCGACCGTGGGTGCTGTCATACTTAGTCAAATAAACTAAGGAATTAGTATCGGTCAGATCATTTATCGCGACGATACTTAACTCGGGGTGCGCCTGGGATTCCTGCAAGGCCCGCAGCACGCAACGCCCAATTCGACCATAGCCATTTATCGCAATACGGTAAGCCATATAGTTCTCAAGTCAGGGGGCTAAACCTGCGTAAAAGCTGCCTCTATTTCTTGCACAGCTGTGTGGCCGTAGCCACTACATTCTCTGCCGTGAAGCCAAACTCTTTCATCAATACCGGTCCAGGAGCGGACTCGCCGAAGCTGCGCATACCGATGACTTTGCCGTCGAGACCCACATACTTATACCAATAGTCGGCGGCCGCAGCCTCAACAGCAACACGAGCGCGCACATTAGAAGGAAGCACACTCTCTCGATAAGCGTCGTCTTGCGCCTCGAAAACATCAGTAGACGGCATAGAAACTAGACGGGCTTTAATACCCTTAGCCTGTAATTGAGTTACTGCATCAACACAGATCTCCACCTCGGAACCCGTTGCAATGATCAGCAGCTCTGGCGTGCCTTCGCAGTCCTTTAACACATAGGCACCGCGCGCAATGGCAGCGACTTGCTCCGCCGTGCGTTCCTGGTGTGCAAGATTCTGCCTTGAGAAAACTAAAGATGTTGGGCCAGCACTACGCTCGATTGCAGCCTTCCAAGAAACGGCTGTCTCTACTGCGTCGCAGGGGCGCCATACGGACATATTGGGAGTGATACGCAAAGTCGCCAGCTGTTCGATGGGCTGATGCGTAGGGCCGTCTTCACCCTGACCGATTGAGTCGTGTGTATAGACGAATACGCAATGTTGCTTCATCAGCGCAGCCATACGTACTGCGTTGCGCGCGTATTCCATGAAGATCAAGAAGGTGCCGCCGTAGGGAATGAACCCCCCGTGTAAGGCGATACCATTCATGATGGCGCTCATACCGAACTCGCGCACACCATAGTTAATATAGTTGCCATCGGCGCTGTCAGTGATTGGCGTGCTTCCAGACCAAACAGTTAGGTTAGACCCTGCAAGGTCCGCGGAGCCCCCTACCATCTCGGGCAGCAATTGACCGAAAGCTGCGAGACAATTCTGCGAGGCCTTGCGGCTCGCGATCTTCTCTGCCTTCTCCTGACAGGCCAGTACATATTCCTGCGCCTTCTTACCGAAGTAACTAGGTAATTGGCCTTTTAAGCGACGAACCAATTCCATCGCCAGCACTGGATGTTCCTCTTCGTAGCGAACCAGCTTTTCCTTCCAGGCGGACTCTGCAGCGAAACCCTTCTCGCGACCATCCCACTCAGCATAAATTGACTCTGGCACCTCGAAGGAGCCATAGGGCCAACCTAAAGCTTCGCGTGTTGCTGCGATCTCTGCATCGCCCAGCGGTGAGCCGTGTACGCCAGAGGTACCTTGCTTAGTAGGGGCGCCGAAACCGATCACTGTTTTACAGCGAATAATCGTAGGTCGCTTCGTGTCAGCCTGCGCCGACTTTATAGCTTCTGCTATCTGTTCGGGGTTGTGACCATCTACCGCCAAAACTTGCCAACCGTAGGAGTCGAAACGCTTAGTTGTATCGTCGGTAAACCAACCCTCAACATCACCATCAATCGAGATCCCGTTGTCATCGTAGAAGACTATTAATTTACCCAATGCCAGAGTGCCAGCAAGTGAGCAGACTTCGTGGGAGATTCCCTCCATCAAACAGCCGTCACCGGCGAACACATAAGTGTGGTGATCAATGACGTCATGCTCGGGGCGATTAAACTGTGCAGCAAGAGTCTTCTCGGCGATCGCCATGCCGACACCGTTGGCCAATCCTTGACCCAAGGGCCCAGTAGTGGTCTCGACACCCGGGGTATAGCCAAGCTCGGGGTGACCTGGGGTCTTGGAATGCAGTTGACGGAAATTCTTGATCTCATCGATAGAGACGTCATAGCCGGTAAGGTGCAACAGTGAGTACACGAGCATAGAACCATGGCCGTTGGACATGACAAAGCGGTCGCGATTGATCCAACTGGGATTGACGGGACTATGATTCAGGAAGTCCTTCCAAAGCACTTGTGCAATATCGGCCATACCCATGGGCGCTCCGGGATGTCCGGAATTGGCTTTCTGGACGGCATCCATACTGAGGGCGCGAATAGCGTTGGCACAATCTCTGCGCGAGGGGACACTGCTGGACATCTGAGTTAGCTCCTGTCTTGGGCTGAGGGGTCTATAAGGCCCGCTATTTTCCCGCACCTCACCGGAATATGCTACTCGCATGTCTCTTATTTTCCTTCCCAACAACGGTTTCAATCAGGTTTGGATAGAAAGACAGGCCTACAGATTTCTATATCAATTTATTTTGATATAGATTTTTATTGCTGATATAGTCGCCCCTCACATATGGATTAGAGTAGAGATTTAGTGACTCTTACAGCAGTCAAAGAACAGCGCGACGCTCAGCAAGAGCAGGCAGATGAGTTAACCGCTCTTTGCAAGGCTCTGGCCGACAGCTTGCGTCTAGAGATCCTGCGCTTGTTGCGGGTCAGCTCCTTCGGCGTGCTCGAGATCTGCCGAATTCTCGAGATTCGTCAGTCGGCTCTAAGTCATCACCTCAAGATTCTCGCCACGGCAGGCCTAGCTACTACGCGCCGCGAAGGCAATACCATCTTCTACCGACGCCCGCTTCTGACAGCAGACGACCCTCTTTATGAGTTCAAGAAGAGCGCCTTCGACGCCATAGATAGAATTGCACTCAGCGACGCCCGCATCGCCAGTCTTAACCTCGTGCAACAAGAGCGCTCAGAGCAGTCGCTACAATTCTTTACGCGCTTCTCCGACAAGTTCCGCGAGAAGCAGGGCCTGATCGCCGAACATAGCCAATACATGACAGGTCTGTTAGATCTCCTGCGAGAGCTCGAACTCAATGCTCAGCACCGCGTGATGGAGGTTGGCCCAGGACAGGGCGAGTTACTCGCCGTGCTTGCTCAGCAATTCGACGAAGTGATAGCCCTAGATAACGCGCTAGAGATGCTCAACCTCGCTAGAGAGACCGTGCAAGAGCAGGGTTTAGAAAACGTGCACTTCATTCATGGCGACACCCATAAGGCACTCGAGCTGCAAGTGCGCTGCGACCTCGTGTTATTCGACATGGTCTTGCATCACTTGCCCTCACCCCACGAGGCCTTTCAGCACGCCCACAGCCTACTCAATGCGCAAGGCAAGTTATTGATTGTTGACCTGTCGCGGCACGATCAAGACTGGGTGCGCGAGTCCTGCGGCGACCTGTGGCTCGGCTTCGATGTCGATGATATGAACGAGTGGGCAGAGCAGGCCGGCTTGCAAGCCGCACAGACTGTTTACCTCGGCTTGCGCAATGGTTTTCAGATTCAGATGTGCGTGTTTCAAAAACAATGAATTAGCAAGACGATAGAACAATCGCTAGACACATTAATAACCCAACGATTAAAAGGACCTCTTTATGGCAACTTCACTTTTCACCTCAGAATCCGTTTCCGAGGGCCATCCAGATAAAATGGCTGACCAGATCTCCGATGCGGTGCTGGACGCCATTCTTACACAAGACCCGAAGGCCCGTGTAGCCTGTGAGACTCTCATCAAAACCGGCATGGTCGTCGTTGCAGGTGAAGTGACAACTGAAGCCTATGTCGACATAGAGGAGCTCACTCGCAAGCTCGTCTGCGACATTGGTTATGACCATTCCGACAAGGGTTTCGACGGACACTCATGTGCCGTCCTCAACGCGATCGGCAAGCAGTCTCCCGATATTTCTCAAGGCGTTGACGATTCTCCGGATCACGAGCAGGGTGCCGGCGATCAAGGCTTGATGTTCGGCTATGCCTCCAACGAGACCGACGTGCTGATGCCCGCACCTATTACGTATTCACATCGCTTAGTACAGCGCCAAGCTGAAGTACGCAAGAACGGCACTCTGCCTTGGCTTCGTCCCGACGCGAAGAGCCAGATCACTTTCCGTTATGAAAACGGCAAGCCTGTTGCGATCGATGCCGTTGTGCTCTCGACACAGCATAGCGAAGACATCTCTCAGGCCGACCTCAAAGAGGCGGTAATGGAAGAGATCATTAAGAATGTTCTTCCGGCCGAGTGGCTCGACAAGAACACTAAGTATTTCATCAACCCAACTGGGCGTTTTGTTATCGGCGGCCCCTACGGCGACTGCGGTCTGACAGGACGTAAGATCATAGTCGATACCTATGGCGGCATGGCAAGACATGGCGGCGGCGCATTCTCCGGCAAGGACCCTTCCAAGGTGGACCGTTCTGCTGCGTATGTTGCCCGTTATGTTGCGAAGAACATCGTAGCTGCAGGCATCGCGGATCGTTGTGAGATCCAGCTCTCTTATGCCATCGGCGTAGCAGAACCTACGTCCATCAGCGTCGACACATTCGGCACTGGCAAGATCGACGAAGAGCGCATTGTCTCCATTATTCGCGACCATTTCGAACTGCGCCCCAAGGGCCTGATCAAGATGCTGGATCTGTTGCGACCAATTTACCTACCTACTGCAGCATATGGCCACTTCGGCCGCGAGGGTGAAAACTTCACTTGGGAGCGAACAGATAAAGCAGAGGCGCTCAAGCAGGCCGCCGGAATCTAAATCATTGCGGCGACCAATGGGGTCACCGGAAAAACTTTTTTAATCGACTTAACAGGATTTACTAATGAGCACACCAGACTACAAAGTAGCCGACATTAAACTCGCAGAATACGGCAGAAAAGAAGTTGTTCTTGCTGAGGCAGAGATGCCAGCATTGATGTCTTTGCGCGAGCGCCACCGCGCCGCACAGCCACTAGCCAACGCTAAGATTCTGGGCTGCATTCACATGACAGTACAGACCGCCGTCCTGATCGAAACTCTAGTCGAGCTAGGCGCAGAAGTGCGTTGGTCTTCTTGCAATATTTTCTCTACACAGGATCACGCTGCGGCCTATATCGCTTCGAAGGGCATCGCTGTATACGCTTGGAAGGGACAGACAGAAGAAGAGGGCGAGTGGTGTATTGAGCAAACCATTTTGAAAGACGGCAAGCCATGGGATGCCAATATGATCCTAGACGATGGCGGCGACCTTACCGGCATGGTGCACAATAAGTATCCACAAATGTTGGACTTAATCAGTGGCATTACCGAAGAGACAACTACAGGTGTACACCGTCTAATCGAAATGATGGAAGAGGGCACACTGAAGGTACCAGCGATCAATGTTAACGATTCGGTTACCAAGAGTAAGAACGACAACAAATACGGTTGTCGCCACAGCTTGAACGATGGTATTAAGCGCGGCACCGACATGTTGCTCTCTGGCAAGCACGCCTTGGTGATTGGTTATGGCGACGTGGGCAAAGGCTCCGCGCAGAGCTTGCGTCAAGAAGGCATGATCGTGAAGATCGCAGAAATCGACCCGATCTGCGCAATGCAAGCTTGCATGGATGGCTACGAAGTAGTTTCACCTTACAATGACGGCAACAACACTGGCCGTATCGAAGATATCAATACCGGCGTGCTGAACAAGACGGATTTGATCGTGACAACGACTGGTAACATCGATGTTTGCGACAAGAACATGCTACAAACGATTAAGTCTGGCGCTATCGTCTGCAACATCGGTCACTTCGATAATGAAATCGATACTGCCTATATGCGCAAGAACTGGAAGTGGGAAGAAGTAAAGCCACAGGTTCACAAAATCTATCGCGGTGACCCAGAGTCAGAGGCTGGCAATTATTTGATCCTGCTTTCCGAAGGTCGTTTGATTAACCTCGGCAATGCAACTGGCCACCCTTCACGCATTATGGATGGTTCGTTCGCAAACCAAGTAATCGCTCAGATCTATCTTTATGAGAAAAACTTTGCGGGGCTATCACCTGAGTTTAAGAAAGACAATATCACGGTTGAAGTATTGCCTAAGCACTTGGACGAAGAAGTTGCGGCACTCATGGTGGGTGGTTTCGGCGGCGTCTTAACCAAACTTACAGCTACTCAAGCCAAGTATATTCATGTGCCTGTTGAAGGTCCGTTTAAGCCAGATAGCTATAAGTATTGATGTAAGCTTCGGCTATTCGCGGGCTAGCCCTCCATGCTAGGGCAAGCCCGCGAACAACTAAAAATTAGCAACAAACCATAAATAATTAGAAACACCCCGATACGAAGACGAGAACGAACTCATGAGTACAACAACTGCAAGCCAAGGCACTCAAGCGCGCTTTAGCTTCGAATTTTTCCCGCCGAAAACAGAAGTAGGCGAACAGAAACTGGCGGAAGTGCATTCCCAATTGGCACTTCTGCAGCCAGACTTTTTCTCCGTCACTTACGGCGCCGGCGGGTCGACACGGGACGGTACGCGGCAAGCGGTTTCGCGAATTCAGCAGGCCGGCTCGAATGCAGCACCACATTTATCATTTGGCGGCTCGACCGAACAAGAGATACTCGAGCTGTTGAATTTCTACAAAGACCTCGGCATTAAGCGTCTAGTAGCCTTACGCGGCGACATCCCATCGGGCACAGGTGGCGCCAATAGCTTTTTCTATGCTAACGAGCTGATAGACGTTATTCGCCTCAACACTGGAGACCACTTCCATATCGACGTGGCCTGCTACCCAGAGATTCATCCAAAATCCGACAGCTTCGACACAGACCTGCACTACTTCAAAAAGAAGGTAGAAGCTGGTGCGAATAGTGCTATCACGCAGTATTTTTATAATCCAGACGCCTATTTCTACTATGTCGAAAGCGCCCGCGCTGCAGGAATCGAAGTGCCTATCGTACCTGGTATTATGCCTATTACTAATTACTCGAATCTTGCCCGTTTCAGCAGCAGTTGCGGAGCTGAGATCCCTCGCTGGATGCGCCAACGCTTGCAAAGTTTTGGTGACGATAGCCAGAGCATCAAGGAGTTCGGTACCGAAGTGGTCACGCAATTATGTGAAAAGCTTCTTCAAGGCGGCGCGCCCGGCTTGCATTTTTATACTATGAACCAGCATGCACCTGTTAGCGACATCTGGAACAATCTTGGATTGAGTAACCGATAGTATGCGCGTGCCTCGCCTCCACACTCCGCAATCGCTCAACCTAAACTCAGAGTTACTGTTGGTAGACGATGCCGCGCACTACATCTCTAAGGTTTTGCGACTTCGACCAGAAGACTATGTCAGGCTCTTCAATGGGAACGATGGCGAGTTCAGCGCGCGCATCCTCACTGTCGACAAGAAATCCGTCACTGTGTTGCTCGAACAACAATTGCAGGGCGGGGCCGACCCGAGCTTAGCGATTCATCTAGGTTTGGGCCTGTCGCGCGGCGAAAGAATGGACTATGCCATACAGAAAGCCACAGAAGCAGGCGTTAGCAGTATCACGCCACTACTGACAGAGCGCTGTGAAGTGAAACTTAAGGGCGACCGAGTCGACAATCGCATGAGTCATTGGGAGAAAGTAGCCATAAGCGCTTGCGAGCAGTCCGGTCGCTGCGTTGTGCCGACAATCGCGAACCCACTCTCACTCCCGGAATGGCTGTCCTTACCCCGCAATGGAGCCAGCTTCGTGTTGGACCATCGCGGCGAGCAAGGCTTAGCGTCACCAGAGACGCCCGAGGCGGTAACATTCCTCATAGGTCCCGAGGGAGGACTAAGCGAGGAAGAAGTAATGCAGGCAAAAGAGCATCGCTTCAATTTAGTCCGAATAGGCCCCCGCGTACTAAGAACCGAAACTGCCCCCATAGTCGCCATTAGCCTCGCTCAACACCTGTGGGGCGATTACTAAACCGAGGCTGGAGCGCGCTGCATCCGATCGTACATCACACTCCTCAAGTGAAGGTCTAGTTCTTTCCAAGATCTTCATCAACCACACCCTTCGCTTGCAGGGCAAGCTCCTACAGTCAGTGGTTTCTAGCACTATATTGGAATAGATCTCTGACTGTGGGAGCCTGCCTGCAGGCGAAGGCCTAAATCTTCCACAAATCATCATCAATCGCACTATTCGCTTGCAGGGCAAGCTCCTACAGTCAGTGGTTCTACCACCTAATTCGAATATGTCTCTGACTGTAGGAGCCTGCCCAGCAATAGAACACTGATCCTTATCAGCTCTACAGAATCAGAGGGCAAAAAAAAGCGCCCCGAAGGGCGCTTACGTTAAAGTCTACGTTATTTGAGAGTACGGTATAACCTTCCTACGGGTATTACTTTGTGAACTCTGGGTAGGCTTCTAGGCCACACTCAGATACGTCCACGCCTTGATCTTCTTCCTCTGGCGTAACACGCAGTCCCATCACCATCTTGATGACAGACCAAACGATGAAGCTTGCTACGAATACCCAGATGAAAATTGTGAGGGCACCAATGATCTGGCCTGAGAACGACACGCCATCATTAGTGATTGGTACTAGCAACAGGCCGAGCAGACCACAGCTACCGTGAACAGAGATCGCACCGACCGGATCGTCGATCTTGATCTTATCGAGGAACACAATGCTGAATACTACTAGCACACCACCGAGCGCGCCGAAGATAGTCGCTTGCAGTGCAGTAGGAGTTGAAGGCTCAGCAGTGATCGCAACTAGACCAGCCAACGCACCGTTAAGTGCCATAGTCAGGTCAGCCTTGCCGAACAATGCGTGCGCTACTGCAAGAGCGGCAATCAAGCCACCAGCGGCTGCAGCATTCGTGTTCAAGAACACCATTGCTACTGCGTTTGCGTTGCCGATGTCAGCGAGCTTCAGAACCGAGCCACCGTTGAAACCGAACCAACCCATCCACAGGATGAAGGTACCGAGTGTTGCTAAAGGCAGGTTTGCACCTGGGATCGCTTTGATGCTGCCATCAGCGCCATACTTGCCTTTACGAGCGCCAAGAAGAAGTACGCCAGCTAGTGCTGCTGCTGCGCCTGCCATGTGCACGATGCCTGAGCCCGCGAAGTCAGAGAAGCCCAAGTCGCCAAGAGTGTACATGCCGAATACTGCGTTACCACCCCAAGTCCAAGAGCCTTCCAGAGGATAGATCACACCAGTCATGAAGACCGCGAAAAGTAGGAATGCCCACAACTTCATGCGCTCTGCAACTGCACCAGAGACGATAGACATTGCCGTAGCAACGAACACTACCTGGAAGAAGAAATCAGATGCGCCGGAGTAAACAGAGCCACCATCGAAACCTTCCTCTGCTTTAGCGGCTAGTGCGTCTGCAACTAGAGAGTCGCCGCCTTCGATGCCAGAAAGGAATATTGTACCGCCGTACATGATTGCGTAACCGCATACCAAGTACATGACGCAAGAGATCGCATAAAGCGCGACGTTCTTAGTTAGAATTTCCGTTGTGTTTTTGGAACGAACGAGACCGGCCTCTAGCATAGAGAAACCTGCCGCCATCCACATCACAAGTGCGCCACACACTAGGAAGTAGAATGTGTCCATTGCGTATTGCAGTTGAAAAATTTGGTCTTCCACCTTATCACCTCCAAACCAGTGCTCTAGTTTTACAGCCTGATTAATTTAAGTAGTCGTTTGTAGTTTTGATCACAAAGATCAGTTTTCTTACACAGCCTCTTCGCCAGTCTCACCAGTACGAATACGGATGACTTGCAAAAGGTCAGTTACGAATATCTTGCCGTCGCCAATCTTGCCGGTGTTAGCCGCCTTGGTGATTGCCTCTAGCGTTTGATCGAGCAGATCGTCACCAATCGCTACTTCAATTTTTACCTTAGGTAGAAAATCAACTACGTACTCAGCACCTCGATATAGTTCAGTGTGCCCCTTCTGTCGTCCGAATCCCTTCACTTCAGTTACGGTAATCCCTTGCACACCAATCTCTGATAGTGCTTCGCGGGCATCGTCCAACTTGAAAGGCTTAATTATTGCCGTTACTAATTTCATAGAATTGCTCCTTACCTATTAATATCTGCTCCGCCGATTCAGTACAGATACACCTGAGAATGCTTTATGCACGTGACGTGCCATAATGGTTATTTGTATAACTAACAATGAGTTACGGATAATCAAGCTCATTCTCTTCCGTATTAACTCATCGTCGAGTCTTAAAACGCACCTTTTCGGTGCAGTGCATCTCTATATGCACCATTGCCTAACATTCGTGTTTCTATTCTTGTAGCGCCCACTAAACTATTCTAGAGAAGAGGGAAAAAAGGCCCGCAAACTAAGCGCTTACGGGCCTTTTGAGCTCGCACCTAAATAGCGCACGTGCACTTTTAAGGGGCGATCCTAGAACGACTTGGCGACAGAGAAGACGACAGTGCTGTCACAATCTGAAGAGCCGCCGCAATTTGCGTCGCTGAGGTCTGTATCAGTGAACATCAAACCAAAATCGAGGCCAGCATAAGACTTGCCTAGGGAGATGTTGTACTCAGAGTAGCTGTCTTCGGTGCCCCAAACGTCTTGATCGTAGGTTTGCAGGCCGTAATGCAGGCCAAGGGAGAAGTCATTGCCAAGATCGAAGCCATAATCCAATGTGTAGAACCATGCTTTGCCAACGCCCGCATAGAAGTCATCGGAGTAGTTGATAGAGCCTGACAGGCCGCCGTAGCTCAGTACACCGTAGAATTCTAGGAAGTCATCACTGCTCATGCCTGGGTAATCGTAGTATAGGAAACCGATGTCGTAGCCTACTTCTTCAGTCAGGCTGCCGGAGAAACCACCGTAGTAATCGATCTCGATGCTGTCATCGAAAGTGATGCTAGATGCCCAAGTTCCTACATAGAAACCAGACTCACTTGCATAGTCAAAACCGCCCTGGATTGCAGAGCCGCCGCTAGTTTGAGAAACACCGCGGTAGATGTAATCTGAAGTCAGTGCAACGTTCGCGCTGATCGGGCTTTCTTGAGCCTGAACTGAGAACGCAGCGCTGATCAATCCTGTGGCTAACAATGCCTGTGTTAATTTCTTCATATCTGTAACTCCTTGACGTTGTAGTAAAGTTTTAAACCTTGTGGGTCTTAAGTTCCTAAAAGGGCGAACGTTGTAATTCTCTAGTGTTCGCTCCTAAACTGGACACAATGCACTAAGCATAATGCGTGCCTATTTTCGGGCACGCGCCAAAATATCGGAAAATATGCAATGAAACCAAAAGGATAAGAATAGTCTAGAGGAACCGAGCAAGGGGCTTGCGAAGAGTTCGCTAGCCCCTAGAAATGCTAAATGCACTGATTTGGAGCATAAATTCTAAATCGTAAGGGTGCTTGAAAAATTGCTGCCACCTTATTGTGCGCTGAAAGAGCTAAGCGAAACGTTTGTATGGGATAGAGAGTCGGCTACAATCGACCACAACGCCTTTCATTTAAAACTGGACTCGCATCATGATAGACAAACGCTTCTTTGAAGAGATTAGCCAACAAATTTCTAAGCTTTTGCCCCAGGCGGAAGCTGCAGGCGATGACATGAAGCGATCGGTCTCATCGGCATTGCAGAAAGGCTTTGCTCGCATGGATTTGTTAACTCGCGAGGAATTTGACGCCCAATTGGCCGCCTTAGCGAGGGCTGAAGAGACGATAACGGCACTAGAAGCGCAAATCGCTCAATTAGAGAATCGAGTTCAGGAACTAGAGGCGAGCAAGGGATAGAACGCAAAACGCCTTTAAGAACCTACATTTATTAAACGTGCATGGCGCCGATAGGTGATTGCCTCCGATAGGTCGGCAATACTAATCAACTCACGCGCCTCTAAATCAGCAATGGTACGCGCGATCTTCAAAATACGATGAGTCGCCCGAGCTGTTAGCATCAGTTTCTCGACAGCCCTGCCAAGTAGCAACTCACTTTCACTATCTAACGCGCAGTATTTCTCGAGCTCTTGTAGACCCAAGTCTTTGTTTAGATGTGCACAACGGCGCATTTGTAGCTCTCTGCACGTTTGCACTTGGCAGCGTAGCTGCGCGCTAGTGATTGTCGATGTGCCATTCGCGGCCGGAGGGGCACGCAGATCTTGGTGGGGAACTCTTGGGACCTCGATGATCAGGTCAATGCGATCTAACAAAGGTCCTGAGATCTTCTCAAGATAGCGTTGTACTTTCTCCGGTGGGCACAGGCATCGACCCTGCGGATCGCCATAATAGCCACAGGGGCAGGGGTTCATCGCAGCTACCAGTTGAAAGCGTGCCGGCAATTCCAGTCGGTAGTTCGCGCGGCTAATGGTGATAACTCCTGCCTCGAGTGGCTCTCGCAATGCTTCTAAGACTGTGCGCTTGAACTCCGGTATCTCGTCTAGGAAAAGCACCCCACGATGCGCTAGAGTTACTTCGCCTGGATTGGCACTAACCCCGCCGCCCACCAAGGCAACGTTTGTGGCGGTATGATGAGGAGCGCGAAAACTAGGTTGTCGCCACTGCATTGGGTCAATCCGCAGACGAGCAATCGACTTTATAGCGGCGGCCTCTAGCGCCGCCTCCTCTTCGAGTGGGGGTAACAAACTAGCTAAGCTATTTGCAAGCATCGTCTTCCCCGTGCCCGGCGGCCCAATAAATAGAATATTGTGCGCACCAGCTGCCGCTACTTCTAGCGCGCGCTTGGCGGCAAGTTGACCCCTTATCTGCTCGAAACTTGATGCATCTCGCGCAAGTGATCCATCTAACGCCCCTGGATCGAATGCGCATTGCGTCATGCCGCTCCCGCTGACTAGGTGTTGATGCACATCCAATAGATGTGCCCCAACGAGAGCTTGTACACCCCTCACTAGAGATGCTTCTACCTGATTCGCCTTAGGCAATAGCAGTATTCGATCTTGAGCACGCGCGGCGAGCAACGCTGGCAACACGCCATGTATTGGACGCAGCGCACCGGTAAGTGCCAGCTCTCCTAAAATTTCATAGCCTGACAATGCCTGCAGAGGAATTTGGCCAGAGGCTGCAAGAATGCTTATAGCGATTGCTAAGTCGAAGCGTCCACCACTTTTGGGCAGATCGGCGGGAGCAAGATTGATCGTGATACGCCTTGTAGGGAATTCTAGCTTGGCATTGAGAATTGCGCAGCGCACACGCTCGCGACTTTCCCGCACTGCGGTTTCAGGCAAGCCAACTATAGTGAGGCTAGGCAGCCCATTGGAGAGATGGGTCTCCACCGTGACAAGTGGCGCATCTACACCGATGTTGGCGCGGGTATATACAATAGCAAGCGACACGGTCCATTCCTTGGGTTCGTGAAATACTCATACTATTAATAGTGTAGTGTGTGGATTTGCGCCAGTTACGGAGGGAGGGGGTTAACTAATTGCGCTGTTACGGGTGAGAATTGATTGGATATGCTCGTCTACGAAGCTTTCCTGATTAAGGAGTTCTTTGATCGCCGTGAAATTCACAGCCTGGCTAAAGAAGTAGCCTTGGACCTGATCGCATTTATTCAGGCATAGGAACTCGACCTGCTCAGCTGTTTCCGCCCCCTCCGCTATTACTTGCATATTGAGGCTGTGGGCTAGATTGATAATCGCTTTCACGATGGTGGCATCGTCTTCATTGCTCGTTACGCTACCAACGAATGAACGGTCGATTTTCAGTGTTGAAATTGGCAAACGTTGAATATGCGCGAAAGACGAATATCCGGTGCCAAAGTCGTCTAGTGAAATATCGATACCCAACTCATTAAGGCGTCGCAGACTCTGGTCGACAGCAATACCTTCTATCATCATGGTAGTTTCGGTCAACTCGAATTCCAAACGCCCTTCGGTGATGCCTTGATTGCCTAAAATATTCGCAACGGTTTGCACAAAGTTACGATCCTGAAACTGCTTAAAGGAAACATTCACTGCTAACTGCACGTCGTGATGTCCCAGCTCCGCTAAAGAGTTGAGATCCTTACATGCTTGGTGAATTATCCAATACCCTAAAGGGACGATGAGGCCGCTTTCCTCTGCAACGGATATAAACTCTGCTGGTAGCAATAATCCGCGCGTAGGATGGTTCCAGCGCACCAAACCCTCTGCGCCTACGATCGAGTTACCATTAATATCGATGCGAGGCTGGTAATAGAGCTCGAACTCCTCGTTGCGCACGGCCCGCCTAATCTCGGACTCCAACTTCAGTATCTTCTGTGCCGCATCCGTCATATCGCGAGAATAAAATTGGTAGTTGCTGCCTTTCTCGCTCTTTGCAATACGCATTGCGATGTCTGCATTAGCCACCATGGCATCTACAGTAATCTCGACATCTTTGTTTGTTACGACACCAATACTGATATTCATGCGAATCGCATGTTGAGCGATCGGGAAGGGTTTGGCCATAGATTGAATGATTTTCTCAATGCAGGCTCGGCATTCACCCTCAACCGACTCTGCAGAATTCTGAAATACTACGGCGAACTCGTTGCCGCCTATTCTAGCGACATGCTGAAATTCTGAAAGAGTACTACGAATGCGAGCGGCTATAAGTTGTATAAGCGCATCGCCTGCGCCTTGGCCATAGGAAGCGTTCACTTTCTTGAACTGATCGACATCGATAAGTAGTAAGCCTACCGACTCGGGGAGAATTGAATCGGCTAAAATTCGCGCTAGGCGCACCTTAAAATCCTGCCTATTACTGAGGCCAGTTAGAGGGTCAGCGTGCAAGGATTCAATGTTGCTAACACTTGGAAGATTTCTCTCGCTAGCAAAGCTGATTGCGCGATCAATGACCTCAGAACTAAGAGTGGAGCGCAACAAGATGTCAGACTCTCCGCGCTTTATCGCCACACGGTCCGCGTTGGGAGGAAACTGATCGCTAATGACGATGACAGGAATTCTAGATTGCTGAGACTTCAATACTTCGAACAGCGCACGAGAGACTTCTGGGTCGGATATTCGTCCCCACAACAAGATCTGGAAACTAGACACTTGTGTAGCCCATAGCGCTTGAGCATCTGCTTGACACCAAGTTAGCTCGTGAGGCGTCCGCTCGATGCCTTTTAAAAGACGCTCGATCAGTCGATACTCTACGTCATGTTCTGCGATAAGCAGTATTCGCACTACGTGCTCCACGGTTTAACAATACAAGTATTGTTATCGGCACTATCGATCGATTACTCCAGCTCAACTATAGAAATAAGCGACATTTCTGTGTGATCGAAATAATCTAAAACAGGTCAAGGCATGTGGCGTGGCCTTGTATATAATAGAGAACACCCCAACCTAACACCAGCAATCAACAGAATCGACTCCTAAGTGAACAAACTCAATCCCCGCCAATTAGAGGCGGTGAAATACATAAGCTCTCCTTTGCTCGTTCTCGCCGGCGCTGGCAGTGGTAAAACTAGCGTAATCACACAAAAGATCAACTACCTGATTAACGAATGTGGTTACCCAGCCCACAAAATCGCCGCAGTGACTTTCACCAATAAAGCAGCGCGCGAAATGAAAGAGCGCGTCACCAACCTTGCTCGTAAGCGCGAGGGGGGCAACAATACCCGCGGATTGACCATCTCGACCTTCCATCACTTAGGCCTCACGATCATACGTCGCGAGCATAAGAAACTAGGCTTCAAATCTGGATTCTCCATCTTCGATAGCCAAGACAGCACTAGCCTTCTCAAGAGCCTACTACATAAAGAAGCTGAAATTAGTGACGAACAGCTCAAATTTTTACAAAGCACCATCTCAAATTGGAAAAATCAGCTCCTTTTGCCAGAACAGGCTGAACGAACAGCGTCCGAACCAGAAACCATATTCGCGGCGCGTGTTTACACAGAGTATCAACGCCATCTGCGCGCGTTCAACGCCGTGGATTTCGACGACCTGATTCTTCTACCCGTTACGCTCTTTCAGGAACACGCAGAAGTTTTGGAGCGCTGGCAGAATCGCATTCACTATTTACTAGTAGACGAGTATCAAGACACTAATACCGGACAATACCTGTTAGTAAAATTACTAGTTGGTCCGCGTAGCGGTCTAACAGTAGTAGGGGACGACGACCAGTCGATCTATTCTTGGCGTGGCGCCAAGCCTGAGAATATGATTCAACTTGAGAAAGACTACCCAAGCTTGAAGCTTATTAAGCTGGAGCAAAACTACCGCTCCAACAATAATATCTTGAGCGCGGCGAACACCCTCATCGCCAACAACCCTCACATCTATGATAAGAAACTGTGGAGCCAGCTGGGGCTCGGCGATCAGATCCGGGTACTTGTGTGCCCAAACCAAGACACTGAGGTAGAGCGAATAGCCTTAGAGATCTTGAGCCTTTGTGTGAATAAGCGCCTTCGCTTTAGGGATTTTGCTGTCTTGTATCGCGGCAACCATCAAGCCCGCACGCTGGAGTTACAGCTACAAGCACACCAGATTCCTTATCAAATTACAGGTGGCACTTCATTTTTCTCCAAAGCCGAGATCAAAGATCTTATGGCCTATCTTCGACTTTTGGTGAATCCAGATGACGATAATGCCTTCCTACGCTCTATCAATACCCCGCGTCGCAAGATTGGTCCCAGCATCCTTGAGGCGCTTAGCACCTATGCCAATGAGCGCGAAGTACCCTTACTTCAAGCTTGCACTGAACTTGGGCTCGGTCAGTTCCTTGAGGCTAAAAAACAAGAGAAACTCAGTAAGTTCGCCGAGTGGATCAATAATCTTCGCGAACAAGCACAGCGTGGCGACAGCATCGCGGCCATACGCGAGATGTTGACAGATATCGACTTCGAGGGTTGGATTCACCAAAATGCCAAATCCCAGTCGGCAGCGGAACGCGCCATCGGCAATGTCGAGATGTTGATAGGCTCACTACAGAAGAGCTTAGCCAAAGACGAAGAGGAGGGTGGCGATGAGGATATCGAGGCCGCCATCAACAAGCTTATCCTTCGCGACCTACTCGAGCGCCAGGAGGAAGAGGACATCGACAACCAAGTGCAGCTAATGACTCTTCATGCGGCGAAAGGGCTCGAGTTTCCCTATGTCTTCATCATGGGTATGGAAGAGGAGTTATTGCCACATCGCAACAGCATCGAGAACGACGATATAGAGGAAGAGCGTAGGCTCGCCTATGTTGGGATTACCAGAGCACAGCAGAACCTGACTTTCACACTAGCGAGGAAACGAAAGACCTTCGGGGAGAGCACCTCGACAACACCAAGCCGCTTCCTCGATGAGTTACCTCAAGACTTGCTTAACTGGGAAGGCCGATCCGATGCAACTCCAGAGCAAAAGCAAGAAAAGGGGGCCGCCGCGATTGCGGGCCTTAAAGACCTCTTTGCTTAAGGCATAAAAAAGGGCTCCTAAGAGCCCTTTTTTTCAACCTAAAAATGCTTACTTGCTGCTATCAACCATATACTGAATCAAGTCTTTCAGGTCGTCATCAGTACATGTGAAGCAAAGACCCTTCGCAGGCATCGCATTGATACCACTAATCGCATTCGCGAGAAGCGTGTCCATGCCTTTCTCAATGCGTGGCGCCCAATCGGCTGCTGTGCCTACTTTAGGAGCACCGGCCGCACCACTATTGTGGCAAGCCCAGCAGCTTTGCATATAAACGCGCTCGACTTCGAAACCATCCGAATTCTGAGCCAACTGCATTACACCTAGAGTGGGAGTGTCTGCAGAGACTGAACCAGACATCACTGCCAACAAGGACATTGCACTTACTTGTACTGCAAGGGACTTCAATACTTTGATCAATTTCACGACGTCTTGCTCCTATTACTGTTACCGGTACTTCACCGTTTCGAATTAAGAGTAACTAAACCAAGCTTAACCAATAATGAACAGAATTACTGACCGTGCCCTGCTATGTACTCAACTAGCGCTGCAATGTTTTCATCACTGCAGGTCATACACATTCCACGAGGAGGCATTGCATTAACGCCATTGATCGCATTCGCGACAAGCGTGTCTAGCCCTTTAGCCTCTAAACGAGCTGCCCATTCGGCAGTGTCGTCAAACTTTGGAGCGCCAGCCATGCCAGAGGCATGACAGACGTTGCAGCTCTGCTGATAGGTCTGCTCAACATTGAACTCGCCACCTGCAGCTGGAGCCGCACTCGCTGCAGCCACTGGTGCAGCGCCACCGCGTGCACAAGACTGGCCAGCAAGACAAACCTCACCAACGGGCTTAAGGCGTTCTGCGATCTGCTCATCACGTGTCTGTGCGACGCTTGCGCCCATAAAGACGACGCTTGCTGCCAGCGCGCCCACTTGAGCGATCCGTAAAACGATACTGCTGTTGAATACTGCCACGCTATTATCCTCTTTAATTAAACTTGCTAAATATGTCTCTCGCGTTCGAGCGCACCGAAAATGACAACATGCTGCCACGAACCATCTTTTCCATGAGATGCGCGCGATTATACAGCCACAGGGGCGCCAGAGTAAATTTGCATTATCTATTGATGCTCATTAAGGCGTTACCACTAGATTGATTGGGGCACTATGGAAGTACAGCTCATTGGGATTACTGCTGATGCCGTATCCAATAAGGAAATTGACTTCAATGTCATTCAAGCCCAAATCCGAAGCCCTCGTATTGCCCAATATACTGACACTCTCAAGGGCGTTAAGCACCTTAGTACTGGCCTTGGTAATTCCCCCCTGACCGTCGTAGGGGATGAACTGTCCCGCCGAATTACGTAGAAGAATCTCGCCGCTGTCTAAGATGCCGGCAACTACTATGAAGCCAAGTTGGCCCTGGTGCTGGGCATCCACCGTGATACGCCCCTCAACATCAAAGAACTCGCTAGGTTTTACGATGTTGCTGTAGGTGCTCTTGTTCTCGGCCCTTACCGCCCCGGCGAACTTGGCATTGCTGACAGAGCCTTGGAGGCTGGTATTGCGCCCCCGCTCGAGAAGCGCACTGCTCTGGTAGCTCATCGTAATCTGATATGGCCCGACAGTATCGCCACACTCAGACCCTTCGGCGAAGGTGTTGGCAAGAACGGCATAAGTACCCGCCGCTAAGGTCTTGGTGATCTTTGCGTCGCAGCCCGAACCACTATCATCATCGACATCAAGCACCCTCGAGCTAGCATCCATTAGCACCAGCACCGAATCGAGCGACGAGGAACTCATACCGACAGTGACAGAGGTAGACTGGTCTAGGGTGAACTCATAGGTGTCGACAAGGCTATCGTCGCTACCGCCCCCTACTAGCTGCTTCACGCTGCAGTCGCCCCCACTCAGTGCGCCGGAAAAACGGCCGAAGTCGATAGAGATAACAGGGCAATTCGCATAGCCAGTATAGAGTGTTGTGGCCCCCTCAATATCGTCCGGCTGCAGGGTAAAGAGGTTACCGATAGTGGCGCGCATAATTGAGGCGCTGCCTGATTCGTGGCTCATGCCAATAACATGACCCATCTCGTGCAGTGCAACCCTACCGAAATCGATGCCTCTGGACTGATCGACCAATGGTCCATCGTAGATGTCGAATCGAGTATTGGCGTTAAAAACGATATCGGCCTCTGTGATATCGAAGCCACCTAGTAGATTTGATTCTGTATAGATCAGGGTAACGGCGAGGGTATTATCACCATAGGCATTGCCACAAACCGTTGAGGAGAAGTCGACACCATTGCGACCATCGCCGTCACCATTATTGAAATCGTTGTTAAGGCCCGATGCTGTATAGCCTTGGCAAGGATTCCGGTAAGTCTGGTCTATCACAAAGTTAAACGGTGTTTTATCCGTCCACTCGTTGGCGGCACGCGCCAAGCCATCTCGCCAGCTTGTGCCACTCGGCGAACTGCCAGGCATTCCTATATAGATTCGCGTCGTCGCACCCGGCCACTTAATACCCGCAATATTGAACGTAAAAGCGGTCATGGAGGCGCCGCCCAACAATATTGCAGACAAGGCCATCGCTATCGTTTTAAATTTAGTTTTCACTGCGCCAGCTCCATTATTTCGCGGACACTGGCCTTAAATTGGTCTTTACTAAGGCCGCGAGTCGCATTGCTCGCAATGCCTCTGCGCACGCTAACTCCCTTCGCGACGCCCTTGCTAAACTCGGCCTCCGAAAGTGTCATGGAGGCAACGTCAGCGCCCTGTACAGAGACGACCGGCACGTGGCTAGCGGTAGTCACGACCGATTCGCCGTTGCCCATATCTTCAATAAGAAAATGGCCTTGTGCCCAGCCTACTAACGGATTGACTTGAAAATCACGCAGTGTCTCGACAAAGTAGATACCATTCTCCCCCATATTGGGCATGCGCATGTCGCCCACCTGTAGGCCCCGGGTGCCGACTTGGCCGCCAAGGAATCGCAGCTGAATAGTGTCGCTGAAGAACTCGCCTTTGATGATTTCATTTATCTGGAAGGTGACGAACGTATGAATGCTGCCATCAGCGCTGCGCTGAGCCTGAAGGGCCGTGACGTGGCCCTCGAAGACTAACTCTGCACTTTCTACAACCTCGCCGAAGTCCATTCGTAGAACTGTGCTGGCCTGCGCACTCCCAAGGCTAAAAAAAGCGATCAATAAAGCCATTGGGTACACAATCTTGAGAAAACGCTGTTTCGATGCTCTCATTCCAAGGAGTCTCCTGAGCAATACTAATGGCGAGGAACGCGCGCCAAGTATGTCACACTCTGCAGAAATACTCGTGAGTTAGAACCCAAAACCCGCTATCCTTGTGAACTTAGAACACTCAAGAAAACTCGGCCTCGGCCGCTGTATTGAACATGTTAAATACGTATTTACACAGTAATATCACGGCAGTATTCATGACTTTTATTAAGCGCAGCGCACTGACTTTCATTCTATTGAGCCTCTTCGGTATCGCCCATGCTGGGGTAGTTGAATTCAATGCAACGACCTTCAGTACTAATGAGATTACCACACCGGCCACTATTACCCTCAAACGCACAGGTGACACCACTGCTGCCGCCTCGGTTTTGGTCTCAGTTACCGGCGGCACCGCCCTAGTGACGAGCGACTACACCTTCACCCCTGCCACCGTGTCCTGGGCTGCGGGCGATGCGGCCAATAAGACCGTTAGCGTAGTGATAGTCGATGACCGCGTAGTGGAGGGCACCGAAACTGTAACACTGGGTCTCTCAGCAGTTACGGGGGATACGATTGGCGCAGACTCCACCGCCACTCTGAGCATCCTAGACTACGAACAAGGCACTCTACAGTTCTCCAGTGCCACCTTAAGCGTGGCCGAGAATGCCGGCACCGCCTCTATAAGCGTTAGCCGAACAGGCGGCAGCAATGGAGCTATTACGGTCAACTACGCAACGGTCAATGGCACGGCCTTATCGCCCGCTGCCTTCACCGCAGCCACCGGCACACTTACCTTTGCCGAGGGAGATTTAAGCAAGACTATTCCCATCACCATTATCGATAACACGTTGGGACAGCCCAATAAGACGTTTACAGTGAACCTTTCTGCCGTAACCGGTGGCGCCTTGCTGGGTACACAAGCCGGTATAACTGTCACGATCGTGAACGACGACTTAGACTTTACCGCTGGATTGACGAAGATCACCCCTGCCGTTGCAAACATCACTCAGGGTGAGGTAATCAGCCTTTCTCAGAACTCTCCCTTTAATTCCTCCAACACCATTCTCGCGACTATCAATCGCGTACCGGAATTGACCATCACCTCATTAGTTGCCGTGCAATCTGGGACTACTGGCATCATGGAGATTCCCGTCGGTGACACATCTTTCCATATCTTGCCTTATACAGCAGGACAGGCAAGCAACAGTACCGCGGCGATTTTCCTCAATCAGGATCAGAGCGGTCGTATTGTGACCGATGAGGGTTTGCAGATTAATTTCCAGCCCGCGATGGCGAACACCTCGGTATTGCAGAGCGCATTAAATTTGATGTCTTTGCCGAAAATGACCATTACTAACAATGGCAATCTAACGGTGCAGCGCAATCAGGGGCCGCCCCCACTCGATTTAGATAGCAGCGGCAAACTAGTAATCAATAACTCCTTTTACGACCGCTATAATCTGCGCCCTTCGATTACATCTAGCCTTGCTGCAGCCAATGCCACACAGGGTGTCTATCTAATTCCACACCCCAATGCAGCTTTGCCAAACGAGGTGTATATGCAGGTGGTTTATGTGTCGGGTACTACGCTGCGTCAACAATTGTTTACTACGGCACCTGCGATAGGGTCGGAGTACATCAATGCTTTGCTAGCCTTAAATGGTGTGAGCAATGTGCGCTTCGAACCCTATGGCATCAGCGCGTTCGAATTCAACAACCGAACGCTGCGCATGTATGCAGACTTTATCGTACGCCGCGTGAATCCAAACTCGTACAGCGGAAATTCCCCACAGACGGGTATATTTGGCGTAGCAGATCTTAATGGCGATAACACAGAAGACTTTAAGATGGTCTATTCCAATGGCGACGAGCAGTATTTTTACTTACTGCCCTAGGCGGATTCGAAACCGTCTTGATAGCTGCCATCTTGGATTTTTTCCCACCAAGTCTGATTATCTAAGTACCACTGCACTGTGCGGGTGAGCCCATCGGCAAACCCAGCACGGGGCTCGTAGCCTAGCTCCGACATGATCTTCTCAGCGTTAATGGCATAACGGGTATCATGACCCGGTCTATCTGTCACATAAGTAATTAGCTTCGTACTCGCATTGCCTTTCGATGCAGGGCACTGCGGAAAGCGCGTGCGCAACTCTTCGTCTGTCGCAAAGAATCCATCCACCAATTGGCAAAGTAGTTTAACGGTGTCTATGTTCGCCCACTCATTGTTACCGCCGATATTATAAGTATCACCCGGCTTACCGCTCTTGATAACGAGATCGATGCCACGGCTATGATCGTCGACATAGAGCCAATCGCGAATCTGTTGTCCGTCGCCGTATATCGGTAGATCCTTGCCGTGCAGGATGTTGAGTAGACACAGCGGAATTAGTTTCTCTGGAAAATGATAGGGCCCGTAATTGTTCGAGCAATTACTGGTGGTGACCTTTAGGCCATAGGTATGATGATAGGCGCGCACCAAGTGATCGGACGCGGCTTTGCTTG
>CAXBOY010000005.1:0-67723 GCA_963977405.1 uncultured Gammaproteobacteria bacterium | reverse complement strand
GAATGCAGTACTACTAACCGTAATAGTGTCTTCCATGTCTGCGGCAAGCGCCCCTGCAGCAAGAGTTAGGCCTAGGCCAAAAGCAGTAAGCGTGCGAGTAAATACGTTCATAAAGGTCTCCGAAAGGAAGATATTGTAGTTGTTTTAGTCCGAAGCACTTCATGAAAGCGCCCCTAAGATTGACCCTACTATAACGCCCTTAGCCATAAAGCAGAAGTTTGCTTCCGCGCCGCTAAAGACCGTTCTATCGTTTCTAGACTTGCAAATTACAAATGCTCGAACTATATTCGTAACCATTCGATTACATAAAGAGGATTCGTAATGCGAAGAGACGTATTTCAAGCCATCGCGGACCCTACGCGCAGAGCGATTATCCATATGCTTGCCAACAAGCCTATGAACCTCAATGCAATTGCCGAACAGTTCACGATCAGCCGGCCTGCGATCTCCAAGCATATTAAGATCCTCGCCGAATGTGACGTCTTGCAGATACGCCAACAAGGCCGCGAGCGCATCTGTTCTAGCAAGCTAGAGAACCTACAGCCAGTAAAAAATTGGCTTACGCAGTATGAGATTTTCTGGAACCAGAAACTAGACGCCCTAGCCCTACACCTTGAGGATTTACCTGAGCACGATAAGAAGGAGAATAAGCCATGAGCAACCCCGCAAAGCCGATCATAGTAGAGCGCTTCTTTCCCACCTCCGCAGAGGCTCTTTGGCGCGCCTTAACCGACAAGGACGAGATGAAGCAATGGTATTTCGACCTGCCCGAATTCAAAGCCGAGGTCGGGTTTAAGTTCACCTTCACTGGTGGGCCTAGCCCTGAGAAGCAATACGTTCACTTGTGCGAAGTTAAAGAAGTCGTGCCTTGCGAGAAATTGAGTTATAGCTGGCGCTATGACGGTTACGCTGGAGATTCTCTCGTGAGCTTTGAGCTTATTCCACAGAGGGAAAAGACATTACTGAGACTTACACACTCGGGACTGCACACCTTCCCTAGTGATAACCCCGATCTCGCCGCACATAATTTCGAGGCTGGGTGGGATGCGATTGTTAATCAGTCTTTGTTGGGGTATGTGGAGAAATAGAGAGTACTTGAAGCAACGGAGGCTCAATGAAATTTCATCATGCTTTTCTTGCGTGCATTCTAATATTCGATAGTACGAATGCAGCCGAACCAGTACCAGAGTTTGATTTCTATACTCACGGATTGCTAAACCTACAATCCTACGCGATCGTTGCAACGGGGCAGTTTGTGATCACCGAGGCTATGGAGCCTGACAATGGGATAGGCTTGGCTACCGACCGGTGGGAACTCGAATTTTTGCCAAGTGAGATATTCGTCGATAATACGACTAGAGATCATAACGAGCCGATCTTTATACGGGTAGGTAACGACATGTTGCCCTTTTTGGACTGGGGTATAAGTCGTGGCGAAGCGACAAACTTTAGAGAGTCCTTACAAGTTGAGCGTAGGACGGCGTTGATGGCAGAGAGAGATGCTCTAATATTGGCGTTCGAAGCGCAAACCTTAGACGCCCTAGAATATGAAAGAAGACAAAAAGAGCTCGAGCAGGCACTAGCCGGGACATTCGAGAGAAACAGAGTTCGGGTTGGAGTAGAGCCTAATCATCAATTTAACGCGATAAAGAATGTTTCGATTTTTCCCGATGAAGAGTACTTAGTTTTCCTAACTCCGAGTCACGTCGTTCCGGGCACCTTCAGTTTAGGTGGGTATAACCAGGGCTTGTTTCGAGGGGAGGAGAAATATCCGGTTTTGAGGTTTTTGGAGGGATTGGGGCGGTAGTTTGCCGTGAGAAATCACGCTGCTGGGGATGAGATGCTTTAAGTTTGGGGATGGCACGCTGCTGCGGTGCTGATTACTTTGACGTTGTGGGAGAGATTACTTTTCACAGCCTTTGGGCTGTGAAAACCCTTCGGGCTGCGCGCTTTGCGCTTGGTGCCGAAAGCGACGCTTTCGGTCGAACTCTGACGTTCGAATATCTCTCCCGCTGGGGGCTGCATTAGATTCTGGGAGATTTGGAGTTGGCGCTGAGGGTGGTAGAAGTTAAAAGTGGCGGAGGGAGAGAGATTCGAACTCTCGGAGAGCTTTCGCCCTCGTCGGTTTTCAAGACCGGTGCATTCAACCACTCTGCCACCCCTCCGCAACGGGGCGTAATCTTACTAGAAAATCATTTCCAGTCAACCACATATTGGCAATAAACCGGTTTGAACTAGACGGTTTGGCTAATTCGGGGGAAGTACCTCACGCTGCTGCGATGCAGATTACGCTGAAGTGACCGCAGAGATTACTTTTCACAGCCTTAAGGCTGTGAAAACCCTGCGGGCTGCGCGCTTTGCGCTAGGTGCCGAAAGCTTCGCTTTCGGTCGAACTCTCGGAGAGCTTTCGCCCTCGTCGGTTTTTAAGACCGGTGCATTCACGCACCCTGCCCCATTGCTATCCCACTTAATCTGAAGACATGAGTTTGGTGTTCGCTTCTGTGTACCGTCGACAGCATGGATGCTGGCGTCGAGCCCCCAGGGACGGGTTCACGGCGTGTCACAGAAGCGAATGCCGAACTCATGTCTATCGCTAAACTAATAGCTCGAGAGTTCACAAAAACAAAGGTGTTAAAGCACTCTTATCATTATTATCTGGGACAACCATTACCCTGCCCCCGCTTTTGCAAAAAATGCCGTTTACTAGAAACCGTTCCCAATCAGCCACAGATTGGCAACAAATCGCTGTTAGCTTACAAGGAGTTACTTTCGCAACGCCGCAAGGTACAATCGAGGCTGCCTTAATATGGCTGAGGGCTATTGAAATTCGGGGTTTTAGCCCCATAATTGTTTAGTGTGCGGATCGCTTGAAAAATTGAAACACAAGCACCGCATTCCCGGTCTTTAGTCTGCACAGTATAACTACGGAGATTACTTAATGAGCCAGATAGATGTTTTAAACGCTTCACAAACCCGTGGATCGGTTGTTGCTGTTAATAAGGTACTAAAGAACACCTATATGCTTTTGGGTCTCACACTGGCCTTTAGCGCCTTTATGGCCTTTGTAGGCACCAATGCTGCACCAATGAACATCTGGATGTATATCATTGGCTTGTACGGGCTGTTATTCGCCACCCAAGCACTAGCACGCAGCGCTTGGGGCCTAGTCACTATATTCGCCTTCGCTGGCTGGATAGGCTATGGCACGGGGCCAATGATCGGCATGTATATGTCCACCTCGGGCGGCAGTGAAATTGTGACTACTGCACTCGGTGGCACGGCCTTCATATTCTTCGGCCTCTCGGGTTATGCGCTGGTTTCGCGTAAAGACTTCTCGTTCCTCACTGGCTTCATCACTGCGGGCTTTTTCGTACTGCTAGGGGCTGTGATTATGAGCATCTTCCTGCAGATTCCTGCCCTACAACTCGCTATTTCAGTGGGCTTCATGTTGTTCTCTAGCGCGATCATCTTGTACCAGACCGGCCAGATCGTGAATGGCGGCGAGCGCAACTATATCTTGGCGACCATTACCCTGTTCGTGTCCATCTACAATCTGTTCATGAGCTTGATTCACTTGCTAACGGCATTCTCTGGCGACGATTGATCGCTTCCGAAACGCCTTTCGAAAAGCCTCGGTAGTCACCGGGGCTTTTTTATTTCAAGCAGCCTATAATCCACACTTCATTCTTATACGCACGAGCAAACACCCGTGAAATTGACCGTCCTAGTGCACAGCGCCCCCTACTCTTCGGAGGCCGCCTATAGCGCCTACCGCTTCACGTCGTCAGCCCTAGCGGCGGGCCACGAGATTTATAGGCTGTTCTTCTATTACGACGGCGTGCACAACAGCAATGCCTCGAGCACTCCACCGCAGGACGAGTTCGATCTGGTCAAGGCGTGGTCCGAGCTCATCAAAACACATAAGCTAGATGCCATCAGCTGCGTCTCCTCTGCCCTGCGCCGCGGCGTATTAGATCCGCAGGAAGCCGCGCGCTATGAGAAAGAGGCCGCGAGTATGGGCGCGCAGTTTGTGCTATCGGGCCTTGGTCAGTTGGTGGACGCCAATACTAATTCAGACCGCGTCATGAGTTTCGGAGCCTAGAGTCGATGTCGACACTTCAATCGCCAAAGACCATCACCTTTATTAGCCGTAGCACGCCCTATGGCAGCGGCCGCGCCAAGGCGTGCCTAGACATGGTGCTCTCCACTGCCGCATTCGAACAGAAGATCAACCTCGTATTTATGGACGATGGCGTGTGGCAACTAAAAAGCGCCCAAAAGCCAAAGAGCATCGAAGCTAAGGACCTTAGCGCTGCGCTATCCGCCCTGCCCCTATTCGATGTAAACAACATATTCGCAGAATTAGAATCGCTATCCGCACGAAATCTGGACCCCGCTTCCCTCGCCATCGACGTAAAGGCCTGCAGCGCCGAGGCCATAGCGGCGCTGATTCGTGAATCCGATGTGGTATATCAGTTATGAGCACTCTACATACCGTCAATAAAACCGCTGCCGATGACGCCCTCGCCGCCTGCCTAAGAGTGGCAACTAGGGGCGACAGCTTATTGTTGATCGAAGACGGTGTATATCAAGCCTCTGCAATCGCCGGGCATCCTCAAGCTCAAGCTCTAAAGTTATTTGCCTTAAAGGAAGACACTGAAGCCCGCGGCATTAGCCTGCCCTCCACGGTCATTTCCGTCGACTATGCGCAGTTTGTAGAGCTAGCCTGTCAGCACAGTCGCAGCGTGAGTTGGTTCTAAGGCATCGCGAATGAGTCAGTTGCTTCTTCACAATCACAAGGCGATCCCACTAGATAAAGATGGCTATCTGCGCAGCCTCGAAGACTGGAGCCCAGAAGTTGCAGATAAACTCGCGTCTAGCGAGTCGATAGCGTTGCTCGAGGCACACTGGGAAGTACTAGACGTACTGCGAGAGTTCTATCAGCGCACTGGCCTATCTCCTGCCATGCGCCCCCTAGTCAAGCTAGTGGCCAGTGAACTAGGAGCAGACAAAGGTCGTAGTATTTATCTGATGAAACTCTTCCCTGGCAACCCCGCTTTGTTAGCTAGTAAGATCGCCGGCCTGCCACGGCCAACGAATTGTTTCTAGACAGCTTAGGCTGTCGCGAATCGGGTTTTCTGCTATGATTCGCGATCTTTTTTTGCATGCCAACTGACCCATAGCACTTTGAAGGACACAGCACTATGAGCCTTGCCAATAGCGTACTCGCCGTTAATAACGACCTGCCCATTCGCACTAATCAACCTGTCCACAGCGGCAAGGTCCGTTCCGTATACTGGTTAACACCAGAGGATAGTGAACGCTTGATTAAGGAGCGCGGCTATAAGGTAGCCCCCGATGCGCCGTTGGCGATCATGGTGATCAGCGATCGCATCTCGGCGTTCGATTGCATCTGGCATGGTGAAGGTGGTTTGAATGGTGTACCGGGCAAAGGCGCTGCTCTCAATGCAATCTCCAATCATTGGTTTAAGCTCTTTCGCGAGCAAGGCCTAGCCGAGAGCCACATCCTCGAGATCCCTCACCCATTCGTCTGGATTGTGCAGAAAGCTAAGCCCGTAATGATCGAGGCGATCTGTCGTCAGTACATTACTGGATCCATGTGGCGTGCCTACACCAAGGGCGAGCGCGACTTCTGCGGCATCAGCATTCCCGACGGTTTACAAAAAGATCAGAAGCTACCAGAGCTACTCATAACTCCCTCTACCAAGGGTATCCTTAAGGGCATACCTGGCGTACCAGAGGCCGACGATGTGAATATCACGCGTCACGACATCGAACAGAATTACGCGGCGTTCAACTTCCGTAGCTTCGAAGACATCGACTTCTACGAGAAATTGCTGCGCGAAGGCTTCGATGTTATCAGCAATGAGTTACAGAAAATTGATCAAGTCTTCGTCGACACCAAATTCGAGTTCGGCTATGTCAAAGACATTAACGGTCAGGATAAATTGATCTATATGGACGAGGTCGGTACGCCAGACTCTTCGCGCATTTGGGATGGCCCCTCCTACCGCGAGGGCAAGGTGATCGAAAAATCCAAAGAAGAGTTTCGCCAGCAACTTTTGCAGTACTTCCCAGACCCCGACATTTTGTTGAACAAAGATCGTATGCCGGAGCGTGCTGCTCTAGCGCGCGACAATGCACTGCCAGAAGCGATTCTGATGCAAATCTCCAGCACTTACCTAGGTATCGCCGAGAAAATCATTGGCAAACCGGTGACCTTAGCTGACAACCCACGACAGGAAATTCTCGACATACTCGGCAAAGAATTTAATTTGATCGATTAGTCAAAGATAGCATCAGACTAGAGCGCTCTCATCCACGAGCGCTTCTTTTCTAAACCAAGAATATTTATCTTGCAAGCTCACAACAGCGCCAACGATGATAATCGTAGGCGCCTTCACTTCAATGGTGTTAACAATTTTCGGCATGGACTCCAAAGTGCCCTTAAGTACCAACTGATTCGGCGTGGTGCCCTGCTGCACCAATGCTATCGGCCGCGTCGATGGCGCGCCATGCGCAATCAGTTTAGCGCAGATAGTCTCCAAACCCACTAGCCCCATATAGAAAACGACTGTCTGGTGTTCTTTCGCCAATTCGTCCCAATCTAGGTCAATACTGCCATCCTTCAAATGCCCAGCTACAAAACGCACGGATTGCGCACAGTCACGATGGGTCAATGGAATGCCGGCATAACAGGCGCAACCCGATGCGGCGGTAATACCTGGAATCACTTGGAAGGGAATATTCGCTTCAGCGAGCCTGTCGATCTCTTCTCCACCGCGGCCGAAGATGAAAGGATCACCCCCTTTTAGGCGCAGCACCTTCTTGCCCTCTTGAGCAAGACGCACCAGCATCTCATTAATCTGCTCTTGTGGTACAGAATGATTCGCACGCTCCTTACCCACATTAATCATGTCAGCATCTGGACGCACGCGCCGTAGAATCTCGGGCGATACTAGGCGGTCGTAAAGTACCACGTCGGCCTCATGCATAATGCGTAACGCCTTTAGCGTCAACAAATCGGGGTCACCTGGCCCCGCTCCAACAAGATAGACTTCGCCGCGCACTTCGATCTGCTCGGAGGCGGCAAGTTGATGCTCGACATAGCGCCGCGCCTGGTCCTCGTCACCCGACAAAACCATGCCGGGCATAGGTCCAGAGAGTAGAGCCTCCCAGAAGCGAGTACGCGTCTTGAAATCCGTGACGACACTCTTCACTCGCCCACGAAAGGCACCAAGCATAAGAGCCAAACGACCATAGGCGGCGGGCACCAAAATCTCAATTTTCTCTTTTAGTTTGCGCGTCAAAATTGGCGAGGTACCGCCACTGGAAATCGCGATCACGATGGGAGAACGGTCCACGATCGAGGGAACTATGAAGCTGCATAGCGCTGGTTTATCCACCACGTTCACGGGTAAGCCGCGACTCTTCGCGGCGATGGAAACATTGCCATTCACTTCCTCGTCATCGGTTGCTGCAACGGCGAGGAACACACCGTCAAGGTCACTCTCTTTGAAGGCACGAATGCGCAACTCACCGGCACCAGCTATTACGAGGGCCTCGAGCTCTGCACTGATCTTGGGGGCAACCACACGCAGTCTTGCGCCTGCGCGATCGAGAAGTACGGCCTTACGATAGGCCACCTCGCCACCGCCTACGATCAAGCAATTTTGGGCACGGACATTCAAAAATATCGGTAGGAACTGCATATACCACTCTCCAGGAGAGTCTCGAGACTTTCTAGATCAGGCGATGCGCTGTGCGCCGCCCATATAGGAGCGCAGGGCCTCGGGAATCGTCACCGAGCCATCCGCGTTCTGATAGTTCTCAAGTATCGCGACGAGCGTGCGACCAATCGCAAGACCAGACCCGTTCAAGGTATGGAGCAACTCCGGCTTACCGGTCTCAGGATTACGCCAGCGAGCCTGCATTCTCCGCGCCTGATAATCTTCAAAGGTGCTGCAAGAGCTGATCTCGCGATAACAGTCCTGTGAGGGCAGCCACACTTCTAAGTCGATAGTGCGAGCAGCACCCGCGCTCATGTCGCCACCACAAAGCAGCATGGTGCGGTAAGGCAGCTCTAGCATCTGCAGGATCTTCTCTGCGTGCCCGGTCAACTCCTCAAGTGCCGCATCTGATTGTTCTGGTCTCACCATCTGCACTAACTCGACCTTCTCGAACTGATGCTGACGGATCATGCCACGGGTATCGCGACCATAGCTGCCTGCTTCGCTGCGGAAACACGGCGTGTGGCAAACAAACTTCAAGGGCATTTGTTCGGCTGGCACGATAGAATCGCGCACAAGATTGGTCACGGGTACTTCCGCAGTTGGAATCAGGTAATACTCGTCTTCTCCCTCCAAGCGAAACAGGTCCTCGGCGAACTTAGGCAGCTGGCCTGTTCCCATCAGGGACTCTCGGTTGACGATATAAGGCACGTATACCTCGGTGTAACCGTGCTCGAGAGTGTGCTGGTCCAGCATCAGCTGAATGAGTGCGCGATGTATCTTCGCCATCGCCCCTTTCATTACTACGAAACGAGTACCAGTAAGCTTAGTAGCAGTTGGGAAGTCCATGGTCTCCATGGCCTCACCGATTGCCACATGGTCTAGCACTTCGAAATCGAACACGCGGGGCGTGCCCCAGCGACGCAGTTCTTGATTGTCATGCTCGTCTTTGCCGGCAGGCACGCAGTCCTGTGGCACATTGGGCATCCGCATCAGTAGGTCGTTAAAGGTCTCTTGAACCTCTGCAAGTGCTTTCTTGTTCTCTTCCAGCGAGTCGCCTAGGTGGGCAACCTCGGCCAGCAAAGGCTCGATATCCTGACCGGAAGCTTTGGCCTGTCCTATCGATTTGGAGCGTACATTACGCTCGTTCTGCAGCTTCTCTGTCTCCTGCTGGAGCTCGCGACGCTTCGCGTCCAAGTCGTTGACTAGGGCGATATCCAAGTCGTAATTCTTCTTCTTCAACAAAGCCGCCAGCTTTTCGGGTTCTGTGCGTAACCATTTAGGGTCCAACATGGATTTCAATCTTCCTTCTTTGCTAAGTGAATTAGAGGGCCCGCATCAAGGCGATACCCAACCAAGCGCACAACAAGCAGATCAATACACTGCTAACAATATACGCGAGCGCCTGTAGTAAAAAGCCCTCTTGCGCCAATAAAAGGGCGTCTAAAGAGAACGTAGAGAATGTGGTGAAGGCGCCCAAGTAGCCGACGATCAACACGGCGCGCCATTGCTCCGATAAAGCCATGCGCTCGCTAATGAGCACATACATCATACCAATCAACAAAGAGCCTAATACATTGACGGCGAGCGTGCCCCATGGAAAGCGATGATTCGAGGCCGCACTCACTGCGCCTATTAGCCAGTATCGAGACACTGCGCCTAGCGCCCCGCCAAAGGCTACTGCGAGAGAATACATCATCATTTACCTCGTCTGTCAGAGTAGCGCTGCACGGGACTTTGTTCGTCGCGTTCGCGTAAATAGTCGAGCTTTTCGCGTATTTTCGCCTCTAAACCATACTCACTAGGGTGATAGAAGCGCATGTCTTGCAGCGCCTCGGGCAGATAATTTTCCCCTGCCGCATAGGCCCCAGGTTCGTCATGGGCATAGCGATACTCGGCGCCAAAATCCATGTCCTTCATCAAACTGGTGGGCGCATTGCGTAGGTGCATGGGCACCTCTAATGACGCCCCCTTCTGCACCGTCGCCATGGCCTCATTGAAGGCACTATAAACCGCATTGCTCTTCGGCGCACAGGCTAGATAAATCACCGTATGGGCGATCACTAGGTCGCCCTCCGGACTACCTAGACGCAGGTAGGCGTCCCAGGCAGACATCGCCATCTGCAGGGCTCTAGGGTCGGCGTTGCCTATATCCTCGCTCGCCATGCGCACTAAACGGCGGGCAATATATAACGGATCACAGCCACCGTCCAACATGCGCACAAACCAATACAGCGCCCCGTCTGGGCTGGAGCCGCGCACAGCCTTGTGTAGGGCGGATATCTGTTCGTAGAAGGCATCACCCCCCTTATCGAAACGACGACTGCCCCCTTGCAGCACCTGCTCCACTACCGCCATGTCTACCTGCAGCGTGCCGTCTACTTCATTGGCCAAGTCTACGGCAATCTCCAGAAGGTTAAGAACACCGCGCGCATCGCCATCGGCTGCACCCGCCATGCGTTGACGCGCCTCTTGGCTAACCGCTATTTCCTGCCGCCCTAGGCCACGCTCCTTGTCCTGCAGGGCGAGATCTATCAGGCGCAAAATAGCTTCATCATCTAGACTCTTGAGCAAATAGACCCGCGCCCTAGATAACAAGGCGTTATTGAGTTCGAAGGAAGGGTTCTCGGTGGTCGCGCCGACGAAGATCAGCGTGCCATCCTCTACATGGGGCAGGAAGGCGTCTTGTTGGCTCTTATTGAAGCGGTGCACCTCATCGACGAACAGGACAGTCGGCTTGCCTTTGGCGCGGCGCAGCATTTGCGCGCGCTCAACAGCCGCGCGAATGTCCTTCACGCCACTGAGCACGGCGGAGATACTTTCGAAATGCCCATCGCTGGCATGGGCCAGCATTCTAGCCAGAGTGGTCTTGCCTACTCCAGGTGGCCCCCACAGGATCATTGAGTGGGGCGCGCCACGTCGTATTGCCTCGCCTAGGGGTTTGCCCGGGCCAAGCAGATGTTCCTGACCGATGAAGTCCTCGAGACGGATTGGGCGCATGCGCGACGCCAAAGGTTGAAACGCAGCAGTAGTATTCGGTTGCGCTTCTTGTTCGAGGGCATCAAATAATGACTCGGACATATCAAGCCTCAGCGTTAAGCGGGTTTAGTTTGCAGCGCGATTGTCGATCAGTTCGATGTCGTCCGGCACTTCGAACACGAACACAGAGTCTTCGATAGGCTCATTGATCTCGTGATTGAAGAACTCCCAGAAGGTACGCTGACCATTGCCGTTGTCCACATGAATAGAGTTCAGCGTCTGACCGCGGAAATACAGGGTAACGCGTTCGTAGAGACTTGCCGGGTCGACAGGCTCTAGGATGAACTCGAATGCATTACCGTTGCCCACGTCGCCGCCAGTAATAAAGTAATCAGCTTCGATCTCATCAACACGACCACTGAGCAACTGTGCGGCTAACTCGGAACGCTCCGGCTCCCAAGCTTCAACCGTCACTTGCAGAAGGTCTGGCTGATAATTCCATAGGCGCTCACCGTCGGTCACGATTAGCTCTGGGTATGGCTCTGTCGTCTCCCAGTAAAAGCCATTGGGACGCTTGAGCTTGAACAGAATCTCACTCTGTTCTAACACCCCGCCCGTAGACTCCACAATCAGTTGCCGCACATCGGCCTGAAAGGTCTCTATATTGCCGAGTAGTTGGGACAACGACGCTGCGGATTCGTCCTGCGCCATTACCATACCACCACCTAAAACGAAGGCGAGCGGTCCGCAGCAAAACACAAAAACAGAGCGCAAACCCATATAGAGATCCTAATTATCGCGGTGGAGGCGGCGCGATTACTTCGCGACTGCCGTTGGTATTCATAGAGGTGACAACACCCGCTGCTTCCATCGCGTCGATCATACGAGCTGCCCGGTTATAGCCAATGCGCAGCTTGCGTTGAACGGCAGAGATAGAGGCCTTACGAGACTCAGTCACGAAGGCCACGGCCTCGTCATAGAGCGCGTCGTCCTCTTCGGCACCGCCCTCTTCATCGCCGCCACCGCCGAAGGCGCCCATGTCGCGATCCTCGGTGCCCTGAGTGATTTCATCGATGTAGACGGGTTCGCCGCGGGACTTCCAATCCGCCACCACGCGGTGCACCTCGTTATCGCTAACGAAGGCACCATGAACGCGCGTCGCGATACCGCCTCCGGGAGGCATAAATAGCATGTCGCCGTTACCCAAGAGTTGCTCAGCACCACCCTCACCTAGAATGGTGCGAGAGTCGATTTTCGACTGCACCATGAACGACAGACGCGTCGGGATATTCGCTTTGATCAAACCGGTTAGCACATCAACCGATGGTCGTTGGGTCGCTAGAATCAGGTGTATCCCCGCCGCACGCGCCTTCTGCGCGATGCGGGCGATCAATTCTTCAACCTTTTTACCCACTACCATCATCATGTCGGCAAGCTCGTCGACAATGACCACGATCATAGGCAAGGCCTCGAGCACAGGTGCCTGCTGGTCCTCCAATAACTGCATCGGGTCGGCGCGCCACAGGGGGTCGATAATTGGCTGGCCACTCTTCGCAGCATCCGTAACCTTCTTGTTATAACCCGCTAAGTTGCGCACACCGAGAGCCGACATGAGTTTATAGCGGCGCTCCATCTCCGCAACACTCCAGCGCAAGCCATTGGCGGCATCTTTCATATCGGTAATGACCGGCGTCAATAGATGAGGAATGCCGTCGTAGACCGACAGCTCAAGCATCTTCGGGTCGATCATGATCATACGCACCTGCTCTGGCGTAGATTTGAATAGGATGCTGAGGATCATGGCATTGATGCCGACCGACTTACCCGAGCCGGTGGTTCCCGCAACTAATAGGTGAGGCATCTTGGCAAGGTCGACTATCATGGGCTTGCCGACAATATCGTGCCCCAGAGCCATACTAACCGGAGAAGGCGACTTGTCGAATTCGGGGGACGCCAGCACTTGGCTGAGCATAATCATCTCGCGATGCTCATTCGGAATCTCAATCCCGATCACTGTCTTACCCGGAATAACCTCCACCACACGCACGCTAACCAAGGCCAATGAGCGCGCCAAATCCTTGCCTAAGCCGGTAATGCGGCTCGCCTTAATACCTGGGGCCGGTTGCACCTCGAAGCGCGTGATCACGGGCCCCGGGTTGACCTCAGTAACCTGAATCTCGATACCGAAATCACCCAGTTTTAGCTCCAGTAGTCGTGACATGGCCTCTAAAGACTCTTTGGAGAAACCCTGCTTCTGCACGCCCTTATATTCGTCTAGGAGCGCAATGGCGGGCAAGTCGCCTGGGTTAGGCGCCGTAAATAGGCGGCCCTGGCGCTCTTTTTCAACTCTAGCGCTCTTCACGGCAGGCTTCTTCTCGACTGGCTTGATAGTTGGCGGTACGCGCTTCTTCTCTTTCTCTATGTAGACGTCGAGCGCGCGCTTGCGTGTCTCCAGGATCTGGCGAGTTCCCTGCTCTTCCTTCTTAGACTCCCACCATGCCTTCCAAGTCTGTGCTATCCACGCCAAGCCACTTAGAGTTAACGCGCCGGTACGGTCGACAAGGCGTAGCCAAGAGATCTCCACGCTGATGGTCAGGCCCAGCAGGAATATCGCGAAATACAATAAGGTACTGCCGACCACCGCAAATACGGGCACGGTCACGTTAACCATCATAGAACCAATGACACCGCCTGCCAGCCAAGGCACATCGCCGCCTATCGCAAAATGCATCGTCGCCAGTGCGCAGGCGCCTACGGCAAGCAGAATCACACCGCTGGTCTTGAGGCCGAACATCGCCCACGAAAACGGCTCTTCACCCTGTTCGGACTTGCGCAGGAAACCGATGGCCTTGAGCACTAGAGCGAGAGGAAATAGATACGCGAAGAAGCCGAACAGATGAAACAGTAGGTCCGCTATCCATGCGCCAAGTTGCCCTACGGCGTTCTGAATATCCGCACTGCTACCCGTGGTCGTGAAACCAGGGTCCCTTGGGGAGTAACTGAGCAGTGCAATCACTAAAAACAACCCGAGCAAGAAACTGAGGATCAACACCCCTTCTCGAATGATGCGCTGCGTGACAGAACTAAGCTGCTGTTCTTTATCGACTTTCTTTTGAGGTTTATTTTTCAAACTTTTCAGACACCTGCAATTATATTTTCTATCTGATTCTAGATATTAATTGACGCTATCATAATCAATTTTAGCTCCCCGGAAAACAAGCAAGACTCCCCAATGCGGACTATTTACTGACAAAAAGGCATGAGGACGTGCGAGGGATCATCTAGAATAGGCGCAATTTCTTCGCTAGCCCTTTAAATCAAGAGTCTTAGCACCCATTTTAGAAGCCTATCCCGCACACGTTTGCCACAGCAGCGTTTGACTGAATAACGAGCGCAAAACCTACAGGAAGCATTACCTTATGAGCGAGAATCAACACCATCGACTAATCATCCTTGGCTCAGGCCCTGCCGGCTACACTGCCGCCGTATATGCGGCGCGCGCCAACTTAAATCCCGTAGTGATTACCGGCATGGTACAGGGCGGTCAGTTGACGACAACGACAGACGTCGATAACTGGCCCGGCGATGTCGAAGGCCTGCAAGGACCTGCTCTAATGGAGCGCATGAAGGAACATGCCGAGCGCTTTGAGGCAAAGATTCTCTTCGATCATATCAATAAGACTGACTTGTCCAAGCGCCCGTTCACCCTCACGGGGGACTCCACCACTTATACCTGCGACGCCTTGATTATCGCGACCGGCGCCTCGGCACAATACCTTGGCCTGCCCTCCGAAGAGGCGTTCATGGGCAAGGGCGTTAGTGCCTGCGCAACCTGCGACGGCTTCTTCTATCGCAACAAGCCAGTGGCAGTGATTGGCGGTGGTAATACTGCCGTCGAAGAGGCCCTCTATCTGTCCAATATCGCCTCTCATGTCACCCTCGTGCATCGCCGAAATACACTACGCGCAGAGAAGATCTTGCAGGACAAACTATTTGAGAAACAAAAAGCCGGGCTGATTACAATCGAGTGGGACCACAACCTAGATGAAGTTCTTGGGGACCCCATGGGCGTAACCGGCATGCGCATCACCCATGCCGAGTCGAAAGCACCAAAAGAGATCAAGGTAGATGGCGTGTTTATCGCCATCGGACACAAGCCGAATTCGGATATTTTCGAAGGTCAACTCGACATGCATGATGGCTACGTCGTGATCAATAGCGGTATCAGCGGCAATGCCACACAGGCAAGTATCGAAGGTGTCTTCGCTGCTGGTGACATCGCCGACCACGTTTACCGTCAGGCCATCACCTCCGCAGGCTTCGGCTGTATGGCCGCCTTAGACGCTGAGAAGTTCCTCGATCAGTAAGACCGGCGGAGACTCGCGATGAGTAAGCTGCCCTGGCTGAACGACACAGACCTTGCCTTTCCCTCTGTGAGTAAGGCATTGAAAGACCCCGACGGCTTGCTTGCCGCCGGGGGCGACCTAAGTTGCGAGCGGCTCATTCTTGCCTACGAGCACGGCATTTTCCCGTGGTATCAGGACGACCAACCCATTCTCTGGTGGAGCCCGTCATTGCGCATGGCTCTGCGGCCGACCGAACTCGTCATCTCCCGCAGTATGCGCAAGGTACTGCGCCGCGGCGAGTATCAGGTCACACTCGACCGAGCGTTCAAACAGGTAATAGAACACTGCGCCATGACTCGCGAGGTCTACCCAGGCACCTGGATTACCGAACCTATGCAGGAGGCTTATTGTGCCCTTCATCAACGCGGCATAGCCCATTCGGTAGAGGTCTGGCATGAGGGGACTTTGGTCGGCGGACTCTATGGCATCGCCATGGGGCAGCTTTTCTTCGGAGAGTCTATGTTTAGCCTACGGGACAATGCCTCAAAAACCGGCTTCATTTGGCTCGTGAAACAGTTGCAGCTCTGGCACTATCAACTCATCGACTGCCAGGTACCAAGCGAACATCTGCGCAGCCTCGGCGCACAAGATATGCCGAGGGCTCAGTTTCTAGAGATACTAGAGCAGGCCCGCTCACTACCTGGCAAACAAGGCCTTTGGGAAATGGAGCTAAACGACCTTGCAAGCGGATGATATTCAGCAATTACAGTTCTATCAGACCACCGCGCACCCCTGTAGTTATCTGCCCGGAGAACAGGCGCGCACGGTCTTCTTAGACCCTGCAGTGCCCTTATCCAAAGGAATCTACAGCGCTTTGGTCACCGCTGGTTTTCGGCGCAGTGGCACCCATCTTTACCGCCCTGCCTGCGATGCTTGCCAGGCCTGTCTTTCGGCGCGCATCAAGGTACGCGAGTTCCAGCAGAACAAGCGCTTCAAGCGGGTATGGCGGCGCAATCAGGACCTGCGCAGTCAGGAGATAAAGCATCTCGACTCTCCGCAATTCTTCGATCTGTACAGCCGCTACATCAACACACGACACATCGACGGCGATATGTATCCGCCCTCGTTAGAACAATATCAAGCCTTCATCGAGGCTAAGACAGAGACCACGCGCTACTACGGTTTTTACGACCAACAGAACCTTGTCGCGCTAAGCGTAATGGATGAACTCGACCATGGTCTGTCCGCCATGTACACCTTCTTCGACCCAGATCAAAGCAGCCGCTCCTTGGGCAGCTACGTCATTCTGTGGCAGATCGAGAAAGCGCGGCGACTGAACCTGCCCTATGTCTATCTAGGCTATTGGATTAAGGAGTGCGACAAGATGCGCTACAAGACCGACTACCGCCCACTGGAGATACTCATGGAGCGCGGCTGGGTTTTACTAAACTAATATCAGTACAGGCATCAACGCCCGCATTGAATTTGCTTAAAAATGAAGGAGTTTTGCTTATTTACGCTAAATGGGGCAAAATGCGCGCACGTTTTTGTCCGCCCGCGGCCATTCTAGGCCCGCTTACCCCAAACAGGATTGATTGTTAATGGCAAAAGAAGATCAGATCGAAATGGATGGTGAAGTTGTGGATACCCTTCCCAACACCATGTTTCGCGTGAAGCTAGAGAACGGCCACATCGTGACCGCCCATATCTCCGGCAAAATGAGAAAAAACTACATCCGTATTCTGACCGGTGACCAGGTCAAAGTAGAACTCACTCCTTACGACTTGAGCAAAGGCCGCATCACCTACCGCGCCCGCTAAGCGAAAGCAGCGAGAGCCTTAGCCCTCGCTCTTGCTCAGCTCTCTGCCCTCTGCGTTTTTACGCCCCTTGATCTCGAGCTTGACCTCGTCTTTCTCTATCGAAACGACGACCTCGCCTCCATCAGTGAGCTCTCCAAACAAAATGGCCTCTGCCAGCGACTTCTTCAGCTTGTCTTGAATGAGCCTTGCCATCGGGCGTGCGCCCATAGTGAGACTATAGCCGTGCTCAACAAACCAATCCCGCGCACTATCATCAACATGCAGGGTGACCTTCTTGTCATCCAGTTGCACCTGCAACTCGACCAAGAACTTATCCACTACCGTACGTATCGTCTCAGTGTTTAAAGCGCCGAACTGCACGATAGCATCGAGTCGGTTGCGGAACTCAGGGCTAAAGGTCTTCTTCAGAGCCTCCATACCGTCGGTGCTGTGATTCTGCAGCGTAAAGCCAATAGAGGCTCTAGACATCTCTTGTGCGCCCGCATTGGTGGTCATAATGAGAATGACATTGCGGAAATCCGCCTTGCGCCCGTTATTGTCCGTTAACGCACCGTGATCCATAACTTGCAGGAGCAAGTTAAAGACATCCGGGTGCGCCTTCTCGATCTCATCGAGTAAAAGAACACAATGCGGTGCCTTACCAACCGCCTCGGTCAGCAAGCCACCCTGGTCGAAGCCCACATAACCGGGAGGCGCACCGATCAAACGAGACACCGTGTGGCGCTCCATGTATTCGGACATATCGAAACGAATCAGCTCGATACCGAGAATCTTCGCCAGCTGACGACTGACTTCGGTCTTGCCGACGCCGGTGGGGCCAGAGAATAAATAGGAGCCAATAGGCTTGTCGGGATGGTTCAGCCCGGCGCGTGAGAGTTTTATGGCCGAGGATAGATTCTCGATCGCCTCGTCCTGACCAAACACCACCATGCGCAGGTTTTCATCTAGATTCTTAAGAGCCTCTACATCGGAAGTCGACACGTGTTTCGGCGGAATCCGAGCGATAGCGGCTACTACACGCTCCATATCCTGCGCCTGAATCAGCTTCTTTCGTTTACTAGCTGGCTGTAGGCGCTGATATGCACCAGCCTCGTCGATTACATCTATTGCCTTGTCAGGCATGAAGCGATCATTGATGTAGCGACCTGCCAATTCAGAAGCAACCCGCAACGAATTATCGCTGTAGCGTAGATCGTGGTGTTCTTCAAAGCGCGACTTGAGCCCTTTGAGGATTCGATAAGTAGTCTCGACATCCGGCTCATCAACATCGATTTTCTGAAAACGGCGCGATAAAGCGCGATCTTTTTCGAAAATGCCGCGATATTCTTGATATGTCGTTGAGCCGACACAACGCAAATCCCCCGAGGTCAGCACAGGCTTAAGCAGATTCGAGGCGTCCATGACGCCACCAGACGCCGCTCCGGCACCGATAATGGTATGAATTTCGTCGATAAAGAGGATGGCCTTAGGGTTTTTCTTTAGCTCACCCAGTAGTGCCTTGAAGCGCTTCTCGAAGTCACCGCGATACTTGGTACCTGCCAGTAGCGAACCTAGATCGAGTGAATAGATGACGTTGCCCTTCAACACATCGGGTACCTGTCCTTCCACGATCTTACGGGCTAGGCCCTCGACTACCGCAGTCTTGCCGACACCAGACTCTCCCACTAGCAGAGGATTATTCTTGCGGCGACGAGACAGAACTTGAATCAGGCGAGTGACCTCGGCATCACGGCCAATTAGTGGGTCGATTTTACCGAGAATTGCCTGTTCATTCAGATTGCTCGCGAAGCTCTCTAGTGCACTTGCGGCGCGCTCGATGCCCTCTTCCTCGCCATCTTGTTGCTGTGGCGAAGGCTCCGCTCCTCCCTCGTGCCCAGGGACCTTAGATGTACCATGGGTGATGTAATTCACAACGTCGATACGAGCGACATCTTGCTGACGCAACAAGAACACCGCTTGGCTCTCTTGTTCGCTGAAAATCGCCACCAGCACATTGGCGCCAGTGACTTCGCGCTTTCCGGAGGACTGCACATGAAAAACAGCACGCTGAAGAACGCGCTGAAAGCCAAGAGTTGGCTGTGTCTCCCGCTCAATCTCGAGCTCTGGGATTAATGGAGTTGTGGAGTCAACGAACTCGAGCAGCTCGTCACGCAAGCGCGCAAGGTCAGCGCCGCAGGCGAGTAACACGTCGGCGGCGATATCGTTGTCTAGTAGAGCGAGTAGTAAGTGCTCTACCGTCATGTATTCGTGTCGCTTCTTCCTGGCTCCGGAAAAGGCGCTGTTCAAAGTAATTTCTAGATCTTTGCTCAACATAGGATTGCCTTTACGTTTAACTATCTACTTCAACGTTACAAAGAAGCGGCTGTTCGCATTCTTGAGAATAGCCATTGACTTGCTCAGCCTTCGTTTCTGCGACGTCTTTGGTATAGACCCCGCATACTGCCTTACCCTCTGTGTGTACCTTTAACATGATCTGCGTGGCTTTCTCTACATTCATATTGAAAAAAGTACATAGGACATCTACAACAAAATCCATGGGCGTGTAATCGTCGTTAAAAATCACCACCTTATACATCGGCGGCTTAGCGAGCTTTGGGCGCGCGGCCGAGGTAGCAAGCGCACCATCGCGGCCATTGCCCGCATCTTCGTCCCATTGCGCAGTGACTAATGTATCAATACGCTCGAAGCGCACGTCTGGGTTTACTGTCTCAACCATCTTGCCTCTATCCTAATTACTTGCTGCTTCGATCGAATGCACCGGAGCGCCTAGGCAAATCGCCTTACACCCCCATGATACGCCTGATTTATGGAATCAAAAAAATATTTAACGCCCCTGTGGCAACCGTTGGAAACGTGTAATCTCGGGCTTAGTACCCGCCTACCACTTCCTTAATGGGGACGTTCACGCCTGCTATCAACGTTGACAAGTATAAAGCAGTGCGTTATACGAAGTGCTGCAAGTGTTAATCCTAAGTACAAAAAATAACAACAACACGTTACACGGGAGTTTTGCCATGAATACTGGGCAAGTGAAGTGGTTCAATAACGCAAAAGGTTTTGGTTTTATTCTACCTGACAATGGCGGCGACGATTTATTCGCGCACTACTCAGCCATTGGGATGGAAGGCTATAAAACCCTGAAGGCTGGCCAAACTGTTTCGTTTGAAACTATAGAGGGCCCCAAAGGCTTACACGCTGCCAACATTATACCAATCGGTGAAGAGCAGTCCGTCGAGGCACAATCAGGTGACGACAGTTGATGCCTTTGAATCTCTAAAACGCTAATTCCCAAATAGCCCTTCACCATGCAAATGATGAAGGGCTTCTTGAAAACCCCTCTAACGACGCTTTTTGCAGATCGCTTACGCGCTTGCCAAAGCTTCGTTCAGGGTAGCGCTCGGTCGCATTGCGCTGGATGCCTTCGCAAGATCTGGCTGGTAATACCCACCGATATCCATCGGCTCGCCCTGTGAGCTATTCAACTCTTGCACAATTGTCTCTTCCTTCTGAGTTAGCTCGCCGGCAAGTTTGGCAAAACGCTGCTGCAACTGCACGTCATCGCTTTGCGCAGCTAGAGCTTGCGCCCAGTACATTGCCAAGTAGAAATGACTGCCACGGTTGTCGAGCTGACCCACTTTACGATCTGGAGATTTGTCGTTGTCTAGGAACTTGCCAGTGGCCTCGTTCAAGGTCTTCGCTAAAACCAAAGCCTTTGCATTCTTAGTCTTAGCGCCCAGGTCCTCAAGAGATACCGCTAACGCGAGAAACTCACCCAGCGAATCCCAACGTAAGTGCCCTTCTTCTACAAACTGTTGGACGTGCTTAGGCGCAGAACCACCTGCACCAGTTTCGAACAGACCTCCACCGGCCAGCAATGGAACGATGGATAGCATCTTCGCGCTGGTACCCAGCTCTAGAATTGGAAACAGATCGGTCAAATAATCCCGCAGTACGTTACCGGTGACGGAGATAGTATCTTTGCCGTCCTTGATGCGCTCGAGAGAGAAACGAATCGCCTCAACGGGTGACTTAATGAGAATCTCCAAACCATCAGTGTTATGAGTTTGCAGATACTGCTCAACCTTCTTGATGAGCTCGCGGTCGTGGGCACGGTTCTCGTCTAGCCAGAAAACAGCCGGAGTCATCGTTGCGCGCGCACGCGTGACTGCGAGCTTAACCCAATCTTGAATCGGCAAGTCTTTAGTCTGACACATACGCCAGATATCGCCTTGCTCGACACTGTGTTCAAAAATAGTCTTTCCAGACTCGTCACTCACACGCACGCTGCCAGCAGCAGGAATCTTGAAGGTCTTGTCGTGTGAACCGTACTCTTCTGCTTTCTGTGCCATCAGGCCAACGTTCGCAACGCTGCCCATAGTGGTCACATCGAACGCGCCGTGCTTCTTACAGAACTCGATAGTCTCTTGGTAGATGCCGGCGTAGCAACGATCTGGAATCATCGCTTTCGTGTCGTGTAACTTGCCATCGGAACCCCACATCTGACCAGAGGAGCGAATCGCTGCGGGCATAGAGGCATCCACAATGACATCACTAGGTACGTGTAGGTTCGTAATGCCCTTATCCGAGTCGACCATCGCTAGCGCTGGGCGCGTAGCGTATACCGCCTGAATATCTGCCTCGATCTGCTCACGTTGCGCATCGGGAAGACGCTTGATCTTCTCGTATACATCGCCCAAACCATTAGCAGGATCCACCCCTAACTCTTTAAATACGGCAGCGTATTTTTCGAAAACATCTTTGTAGTACACGGTGACAGCGTAGCCAAACATGATGGGGTCCGACACTTTCATCATGGTCGCTTTAAGGTGCAACGACAGCAACACGCCGCTGTTCTTCGCGTCATCGATCTGCGCTTCGAAGAATGCACGCAGAGACTTCGCACGCATTACGGAGGCGTCGATAACCTCGCCAGCCAACAGCGCTGTCTTCTCTTTCAAAACTGTCGTGGCGCCATCGGCAGCGACGAACTCAATCTTTACGGTGCAGGCCTTTTCAGCAACATAGGATTTCTCGCTGGAGTAGAAATCCCCTTCGCTCATGTTGGCGACGTGAGATTTCGAATCGCTAGCCCACTTACCCATGGAGTGTGGATTCTTACGCGCATAGGCCTTAACAGGCGCAGCGACACGGCGATCGGAGTTGCCTTCGCGCAGTACGGGGTTTACAGCACTTCCCAACACTTTCGCATAGCGGGCTTTGACTGCCTTGTCTTCGTCGCTGCTAGGATCCTCAGGATAATCGGGTAATGCATAGCCATGCTTCTGTAATTCTTTGATCGCAGCATGGAGCTGCGGAATGGAGGCGCTGATATTCGGAAGCTTGATGATATTGGCCTCCGGAGTCTTAGCAAGATCGCCTAATTCGGCCAGAGCGTCCGATTGTTGTTGTTCCGCACTCAGATAATCCGCAAAATTCGCGATTATGCGTCCCGCCAGGGAAATGTCCTTAGTCGTTACACTGATTCCTGCCGGCTCGGTAAACGTTTGGATAATCGGGAGCAGAGAATAGGTGGCAAGCGCAGGAGCTTCATCAGTGATGGTATAGATTATCGTTGGAGCATTAGTCATAGTTGTTCCTTGTTTATGTAAACCGGATTCACCTTAGGGTTTTCAGTGGCGGGATTGTCATTTCTGATCTCTACACTGCGGCAGATTCGAGAGATCTACTCTAGATTATTTTGCGGCGCATTATAGCAGCAGAGGCTTTGTTAGAATAGACGCAAACACGACGCGAAAAGCCCGCAAGAACCGCAATTTCGCTGCTACCACGACCTTACAGGACAATATTGACGCTTTATGGCCAGGCTAATACTACTCAACAAACCCTACGACATGCTGTCGCAGTTTACGGATCAGAGCGATCGGCAAACGCTGTCGGCGTGTATCGAGCAAAAGGGTTTCTACCCGGCGGGACGGCTAGACAGAGACTCGGAAGGGCTATTATTGCTAACAGACTGCGGCAAACTGCAGGCGCGCATCAGCGACCCGAAACACAAACTAGGTAAGGTCTATTGGGCGCAGGTAGAGGGCGAAATTAGCGATGAGGCCTTACAGGAGCTGGCGAAGGGGGTAAGGCTGAAAGATGGTCTTACCCGGCCTGCACAGGCACGGCGACTAAGCAATGTGGAAGTATGGCCACGCACGCCTCCGATCCGGGAGCGCAAGGCAATCCCAACATCATGGGTAGAGCTGACCATATTCGAGGGCAAGAATCGGCAGGTGCGACGAATGACAGCGGCAGTAGGCTACCCAACCCTACGCCTGATCCGCGTAAGCATCGGCCCATGGCAACTGGAAGGTCTGATGCCCTGTGAGTCGCGGATGATTGAGGTGGGTTCGCTATAGATCATCATCAATCGCACCCTTCGCTTGCAGGGCAAGCTCCCACAGTCAGTGGTTCTCCCATATCTTGATAATTACGCTGACTGTGGGAGCGGGCCTTGCCCGCGAAGGTCTAAATCTTTCACAGATCCTCATCAATCGCACCCTTCGCTTGCAAGGCAAGCTCCTACAATCAGTGGTTTCTATCAGGATTAGAAAAAATGCGCCGACTGTAGGAGCCTGCCCTGCAGGCGATTGGCCTAAATCTTCCACAGACCTACACCAATCGCACCCATTCGCTTGCAAGGCACCCCCTTACGAGGGCATGAGCTCCTATAATCAGTAGATTCTATGTTGTCTTCTCCCAGCGGGCTCTTGCTTGTTCGTCGCTAGCGCGGCTCTCTATCCATTCGGAGGTGTCACCTGACTGTTGTTTCTTCCAGAACGGTGCCCGGGTCTTTAGGTAGTCCATGATGAATTCGGCCGCCGCGAATGCATCGCCTCGGTGTGTGCTCGCAACGCCAACGAAAACGATCTGATCGCCCGCATGTAGCTCCCCTACTCGGTGCACCACCTGACTCGCTAAGACGTCTCAGCGCCCTTCCGCCTCCGTTACTATGTCCGCTAGCGCCTTTTCCGTCATGCCAGGATAGTGCTCCAGAAACAGGCTCTTCACTGCAGGCTCCTTGCCCTTGTCTTCCGGTTCGTAGAACTCACGAACTAGGCCCGTAAAGCACGCAATACCCCCTGCATTGTCAGCCTCCTCGCGTAACGCCGCATAGAGCTGTGCCATGTCGAAATCCGCGCTCTGTACGCTAATCACGCTCAGCCCCCCGTCATAGGAGGAAAGAAGGCAACCTCTTCAGTCCCTTGCAGCGGATGACTGCGCTCTACGATCGTCTGGTTCACCGCGATTAGAACGCGGGATGGATCCTCGAGCACCGCCCATTCTCCAGCGCGGTCATGGCTTAAGTGACGCGCTAGCTGCTCAACATTCTGCACTTCAGCAGGCAGCGCTAGCTCCTCGTTCTGAGCCCCGAGGGTCTCTCGCAGGCTCGCAAAATACTGTATCTTCACCATCAATAAATCCCCGATTATTGCGTCGCTAAGGCTCTTAGTCCTGCCGCGTGAAGTGGCCTGACTTGCCGCCGAGCTTTTCTTGCAGGCAAATCTTCTCTATGACCATACCCTTATCCACCGCCTTGCACATATCGTAGATTGTAAGGGCAGCAACCGAAGCGGCAGTCAATGCCTCCATCTCTACGCCCGTCTTTCCGTCTAAGCCGCAGCGGGCAGTGATTAGTACCTGGTGATTGTCGCTATCGATGTCGAACTCGACCTTCACAGAGGTCAGCATCAGCGGGTGACACAATGGAATCAGGTCGGCGCATTTCTTGGCAGCCTGAATGCCTGCAATCCTAGCCACTGCCAATACATCTCCCTTCTTATGCCCGCCAGCCACTATCAACTCTAGCGTCGCCGGAAGCATCGTAATGAGTGCGGTTGCGGTGGCCGAACGCTTGCTGATCTCTTTACCGCCGACATCCACCATGTGGGCATTGCCCTGCGCATCCAAATGCGTCAATTCACCCATGTTCTTGCTCCACTAAATCGCTAATTTGCATCGAGCCGTATTATCCATGTAAAAGCCTCCCATCTAAAGCGATTCATGCACACAGCTACTCTGACAGTAATTCATCAATGCTAGAGGCATTTCGGCGCATTTTGCGTTAGGATTGCGCCTTTGCACAAAGCAGCGGAAACCCTCAGCGATGGCTCAGTGGCACCCCCACAAAACAGTAGCGACAGTTGTCGAGCACAACGCTCGTTTTTTGATGGTAGAAGAGTTAATTAACGGCCAACTAGTATTGAATCAGCCAGCCGGTCATCTCGAGGCGAATGAGAGCCTAGCACAGGCCGCCTTGCGCGAAACACTTGAGGAAACCGCTTGGGAAGTCGAGCTCACCGGTTTACTCGGCTTGTACCAACAGACCTCTAGCGTGAACAATATTTGCTATATCCGGACTTGTTTCATCGCCAAGGCCATTCGAGAAGTACCGGGCTTAGCGCTGGACACAGACATAGTGCGGGCGCTGTGGTTGACCCGTGCGGAGCTGGAAGCGCGTAAAGAGCAAATGCGTAGCCCCGTTGTGTTGCGCGTTATTGACGATTTCTTGCTAGGTAAGGCCTATCCCTTAGATGTCGTGCAAACCCTTGATTGAACTGGGCCAACTTAGCCCCCAAGACTGAATTCGAAACCATGATTGCAAATTCCACAAATTCTGCGGCTAACGCCTCTATCAAAGTCATTGTCGGAATGTCCGGCGGCGTCGACTCCTCCGTGGCCGCTCTTCTGCTGCAAGAACAGGGCTATCAAGTCGAAGGCCTGTTCATGAAGAACTGGGAAGAGGACGACGACAGCGAATACTGCACGGCGAAAGCCGATTTAGCCGATGCCGGATCAGTTTGCCGCAAGCTCGGCCTGAAACTCCACACAGCCAACTTCGCTTCGGAGTACTGGGACAATGTCTTCGAACATTTTATTTCCGAGTACCGCGCAGGGCGTACACCGAACCCGGATATCTTGTGCAATCGCGAGATCAAGTTTAAGGCATTCTTAGAGTACGCTACCGAGTTGGGGGCTGATTATATCGCCACTGGCCACTATGTGCGCCGCGCCGTCGTAGACAACCTAGGTGCTCAACAGACGCTGCTACTCAAAGGATTAGATCAGAATAAAGACCAGAGTTATTTCCTTAGCGCCGTGAACGAGGACAGCCTTGCACGCAGCCTATTCCCAGTCGGCGAGTTAGAAAAAAGCGAAGTACGCGCACTCGCCGCCGAACATGGCTTCGTTACCCACGACAAGAAAGACAGCACCGGCATTTGCTTTATCGGCGAGCGCAAGTTTAAAGACTTCCTGCAACGCTACCTGCCCGCTCAACCTGGCGAGATCGAGAACGTAGATGGCGAAGTCATAGGCAAGCATCACGGCCTGATGTACCACACCTACGGTCAACGCCAAGGTCTTGGGATCGGTGGTTTACATGATTTCGACGATGCCCCTTGGTATGTGGTGGGCAAAGATCTTGAGCGCAATGTACTCATAGTTGCACAGGGCAAAGAGAACGAACATTTGTACTCTAGCGCATTGAAGGCAACCCAGTTGGCATGGATCAATCATCAGGTGCCACAGTTACCACTGCAATGCATGGCGAAGATACGCTACCGTCAAGCTGATCAGCACTGCACAGTCGAGGCTATAGACAATGAGACTGTGATGGTGACATTCCGCGCACCACAGCGCGCCGTTACGCCCGGCCAGACCATCGTGTTCTATGACGGGGAAATTTGTTTAGGAGGAGCGGTCATTGAGCAATACTTCCGCTAGGTTTAGCGATTGGGAATATCGCAATATTACGCTGGCCGTCGTGGTTCAGTGTGCCCACCTGGTCAATACACTTGCCCATAGCGGGCGCGCAGACGAAGCGCAGATTAAAGCCTGTATCGATCCTCTTTTAGTCATAGACCCTGACTCGGTTGCGGACATCTATCCTGATGTTAGCCGCTTCTCCAATGGCCTGAGCATCCTGCAAAAAACTCTCGATAGCGATGGCATGAGAGAGTTCGGCGAACCCATGAAGTATGTGTTAGGCATGAGCGTCCTTCAGCAGCAATTGATGAACGTACCGGAGATGCAATCTGCAATTCGGCAGCGCATGCAGCAACGCGAAACACTTTTCCTCGATAGCGAAGAACAGGACCTCGATGCCGACAGCCTCGCACCTGTCGCAAAGTCCGACAACTACGACTACGCCGTACTCGCCGCGCTGTACCAAGACACTATCAGTAAATTGACTTACCGTATCCACGTGAAGGGCAATGTAGAACACCTGCGTAATCAACGCGTGGCCGATCAGATTCGTGCCCTTCTTTTAGCAGGCATACGCTCCGCTCTACTCTGGCATCAACTCGGCGGGCGCCGCTGGCACCTTTTTTTCTACAAGCGTCGCATTCGAGACAGTGTGGCTGCCATTCGCCGCAACCTATTTTCAATTCATTAATAAATCTTTTAGCTAGGACACTAACATGACAGCGAGCCCCTTAAGCGGACTGACCGCCATCTCCCCAATCGACGGACGTTATCGCAACAAGGTCGACATCTTAGGAAACTACTTCAGCGAATACGCGTTGATACGCTACCGCGTTATCGTCGAGGTTCGTTGGCTGCAATGCCTAGCGGCCCATCCGCAAGTCACGGAAGCTCCTGCTATCTCCAGCGCCGGCAATCAAGTGCTCGAAGACATCATTGCTAATTTCTCGATTGAGGATGCGCAGCGCGTAAAAGACATCGAAGCTACGACCAATCACGACGTTAAGGCTGTCGAGTATTTTCTCAAGGAGCGCGTTAGCAGTCATCCTGACCTAGCCACACAGATCGAATTCGTCCACTTCGCCTGCACCTCTGAGGATATCAATAATCTTTCCTATGCACTGATGCTAAAAGATGGTCGCGACGACGTGATGCTGCCCCTGATGCAGCAACTCGTCGACAAGCTACGAGACATGGCGCACGAGTTCGCAGAGCAGCCACTGCTATCCCGCACTCATGGCCAGACCGCTTCGCCTTCGACCATCGGCAAAGAGATTGCCAATGTGGTGGCAAGGCTAGAGCGCCAGCTCGTCCAGTTTAAGAATAACGAGATTCTTGGCAAGATCAACGGCGCCGTGGGCAATTACAACGCTCACCTCTCGGCCTATCCCGATATCGACTGGCAGGCCAATGCGCACAGTTTCGTCGAGTCACTAGGACTGCAATGGAACCCCTATACAACGCAGATCGAACCCCACGACTATATTGCTGAACTTTTCTCCGCACTGTGCAGATTCAACACGATACTCATCGACTTCGACCGCGATGTGTGGGGCTATATTTCTTTAGGCTACTTCAAGCAGCGCACTATTGCCGGCGAAGTCGGCTCGTCAACCATGCCCCACAAAGTCAACCCGATCGACTTTGAAAACTCCGAAGGTAATCTCGGAATCGGCAATGCCGTCATGCAGCATATGGCGGAGAAACTCCCAATTTCGCGCTGGCAGCGCGACCTGACGGATTCCACGGTGCTACGTAATATCGGCGTCGGTTTCGCCCATAGCGTTATTGCCTACCACGCAACACTCAAGGGCCTCAGCAAGCTGAATCTTGCGCCAGAGAAACTCCTCGCGGACCTGGACAATAGCTGGGAAGTGTTGGCCGAGCCAATTCAAACGGTGATGCGCCGCTACAACGTGGACCAGCCATATGAGAAACTCAAGGCATTGACTCGCGGTCAGAAGATCAATCAACAGGTGTTAGAACAGTTTGTCGACACCCTCGACATTCCAGAGGAAGGCAAAGCCCTACTCCGTTCGCTACGCCCAGAGAATTACATCGGCAACGCAATAGATCAGGCGAAGAAGGTTTAATGCGCACTAAGTCGCTAAGCGGGGTACGCACTTGAGCACAGCTGTATTGCCCAAGTCTTTCGATGTAGAGCATTTTCTTGCCGAGTATTGGCAGAAGAAGCCACTGCTTATACGAGGCAACGGCAGCTTCGCCGATCCTCTTGAGGTAGACGAACTCGCCGGCATGGCCTGCGAGGAGTTTATAGAGTCGCGCTTGATCCTCAGCGACCCAAGCCAAGAGAATTGGACACTTCGCAATGGCCCCTTCCCAGAGACCGATTTGCGAAGCTTAGCGACGAGTCATTGGAGTCTGTTGATTCAGGCGGCAGATCAGTGGGACGAAGGCGCGCGCGCCATCTTAGAGTCTTTCGACTTCATACCGCGCTGGCGCATCGATGACCTGATGATCAGCCTCGCCAGCGATGGCGGCGGTGTTGGCCCCCATTTCGACTACTACGACGTCTTCCTGATCCAAGGCCTAGGCAAGAAGCGCTGGCGACTAGGTGGGCGTGTAGATAGCGACACCGAACTGCGCAGCGATACCGACATGAAGCTCCTGCGCCATTTCGAGACTCAGGAAGATTGGATTGTCGAGCCGGGGGACATTCTCTATATCCCGCCAAACATTGCTCACTACGGGCAGTCCATCGGCACCAGCATCACTTACTCGGTAGGTTTTCGCACACCCTCGGTGGCAGAGCTATTAGATGACGTCAGCAATGCGTTAATCGAGTCGCTACGCGAAGACGAGCGCTATGTCGATACGAATGCGCGACGCCCAGAACGGGTCGGCGAGATCAGTCCAATCGTTACCGAGCAAGTGCTAGCACTGTTGCAGCAACGCCTTCTAGACAAGTCGCTTGTGTCACGCTGCTTCGGCAAGTATATGACTCAGGCAAAGTATCCGGATTTAGTCGAGACGCCAGCCCCTCTTACAGCGGCTGAACTCGGCTTTTTGCTAGAGGACGGCGTCGCTTTACAGCGCCATCCAATCGCTCGCTTTGCGTTCACGCAGGACGCCGATGGCACTACACAGTTGTTTGCAGGCGGTCATAGCCTAGTGAGTCCAACGTCCTTCGATGCCATTCTCGAGACGCTTTGTGACCCGTTTGCCGATGAGCCCGATTGGGCTACCGTGTTCCATGCTGATGAGAACAACGCAAACACCATTGTTGCGTTATATAATCAGGGCAGCTTGTGGATAACAGACACACTCGATGAGGAAGATGAAGCTGTATGACTATCGCTAATACAAAAGAGTCCTTCTATCGCCTAACCCTGCGCGCAGCCTGCGTATTGGGTTTGGGTTTGTTAGCGCCGATGCTACAAGCACAGAACTCATCTATTCCAGCAGACCAGCAAGCGGTCATCGAGATAGTGCGCCTGCAGTACGGTGACCCAGACCAAATAAGAAGCGCGCTTGCGCCGCATCTGGACGAGCGTGGTGCGATCAGCCAGATCGACCACAATCTGATCATTAGCACATCGCGTGCGAATCTAGACGAGCTTGAAGCTCTTATTGACGAGCTCGATGTTCCGCCGAAGCAATTGCTCATTCGGGTTGATTTTAATTATGCTGCGGCAAATGTGCAGACCGCGAACGACGGCAGTCAATTGAACACGGTCAACACTCAGCGTCAGGACTATCCCGTGCAAAATATGCGGGTAACGGAAGGTGAATATACATACTTCAACCGCTATCAGGATTCCCCACAGATTAGTCCTGTCTTTGGCCCCTACGGCCTGCAATTGCAGCAAGATAAACAGCGTTTAGAGCAGAGCATTGCTCTGAAGGCCGAGTTGCGGGGTGAGCAGGTTGCACTGGAGTTCGCCGCATCGATGATACAAGCTGAAGACAACACAGACGCCGAACAGGGTCAATCGCTGCGCAGCTCACTAATCGTAGGTCTCAATCAATGGATTCCATTGCAGCAAGCCGTAGATAATTCCAACATGATCGATAACATTGGTCCTTTTACGGCCACGACCACGCTCGACGGTGGCCTGGCTATCCGCATAGAAGTCATGCCCTAAATCGTCTATTCCACCCCCTTAGCGCAGAGGCATCGCGTGTCCCGAATTAGCGAGTACCTGCTCGAAACTATCCCCTATGAACGCGATAGCGCAGCCATCCTATGTCGCCTGCGCGCATTGCCCGGCCTTGTCGCACTCGACAGCGGCCTAGGGCTGGACAGCAACGGGCGCTATGACATCATCAGCGCCCTGCCCTCCGTATTACTAAGCAACCCAGCTCAGCAAGTAGATATGTTTGCCCGCGTGCAACAGGCACTCAATCAAGAACGACCGACTTTGCCCATGCCGGATGCCCTGCAGGCGCTACCCTTCAGCGGCGGTGCGCTGGGCTATTTCGCCTACGACGCTAGTGCCAATATCGGCATCTATCACTGGGCAATCGTAGTAGATCACCAGCATCAGCACACTCACCTATTCGCCCTTCCTAGCTGCTCAAGCCAAACTTGGGAGCAGGTAAAGGACTGCCTAGGCCAAGAAATTTTGAGCCCCAAGGAATTCGAATTAAGCCAAGCCTTCCAGGCGAACTTTAGCGCAGCGCAATACGCCGATGCGTTTAAACGCATCCAAGGCTATATTCAAGCGGGAGACTGCTACCAAGTAAACCTAGCGCAGCGTTTCAGCAGTGGCTATAGCGGTGATCCGCTTAGCGCCTATCTACGTTTGCGTAAAAATATTCACAGCCCCTTCGCGGGGTTCATGCGCACCGAAAGCGGCGCGGTGCTGAGCTTCTCGCCAGAGCGCTTCATACGGGTACACGATGCGCAGGTATTAACGCAGCCGATCAAAGGCACACGGCCGCGCTCGGCTGACCCCATTCAGGATAAGGCATTGGCCCAAGAGCTTCGAGAAAGTGATAAGGATAGAGCCGAAAATCTCATGATCGTCGACCTTCTGCGCAACGACCTGGGGACTATCTGCACCACCGGTTCCATCAAGGTCGAGCAATTATTCGAGCTTCACAGCTTCAGTAATGTGCACCACCTAATCAGCAGTATTCGGGCACAACTGGCACCTGAGCACGCGGCCCTAGATCTATTGCGGAATTGTTTTCCAGGCGGTTCCATAACCGGCGCGCCGAAGAAACGCGCCATGGAGATCATTGCGGAGCTAGAGCCAGACCCGCGGCAAGTGTATTGCGGCACGCTGGGCTATATGGGCTTCGATGGGAATATTGACAGCAACATCATGATTCGCACCCTGCTTTGCACACAGGGCGAGATCTATTGCTGGGGCGGAGGCGGCATTGTCGCCGACTCCATATGCGCCCAGGAGTATCAGGAATGCTTCGATAAAATAAACAATATAATCAATAAATTATAATGCTTACTTAATGTTACATTAGTCCGCAATAATACGTGGACTGAACTTCGCAAAAGCCTGCTGTAGCTGCTCATACTCGGTGACAGAGGCAAACTGAGGGAACTCGTCGATCACGTTCTGTGGCGCGCGGAACAACACGCCCAAATCAGCTTCAGACAGCATCGTGGTGTCGTTATAGGAATCACCGGCGGCCATGACTGTGTAGTTCAAGGCGTGGAAGGCCTTTACACATTGACGCTTAGGATCCTTTTGGCGCAGCTTATAGTCCGTGACCTTACCAGTCTCATCTGCAATTAGGCGATGGCAAAACAAGGTTGGAAAGCCCAGCTGACGCATTAAGGGCTGTGAGAATTCGTAGAAGGTATCCGAGAGGATTACCACTTGGAAGCGCTCGCGCAGCCAGTTCACAAACTCGGGCGCACCGGGCATGGGGCTCATCTCGGCGATTACGGCCTGAATGTCGGGCAAACCCAACTTATGCTCGTTTAGAATACGCAGACGTTGGCGCATCAATACATCGTAGTCGGGAATGTCGCGTGTTGTTGCCCGCAGCTCATCGATACCCGTACGTTCAGCGAACCCAATCCAGATTTCTGGAACCAACACACCTTCAAGATCAAGACAGACAACTTCCAACGCGATTCCCCTTTGCCAAAGGCTTAAAGTCAAAACGCGTAAATGTACCCACATCCCACGGGCTATGCAAGGTAACGCGCTGTTTACCCACGGCGCCAAATCATAGAGAATGCCACGCAAACCTAACGCGGACATCGCCGCCACAGTTCCATCGAAGTGAAGGACAACATGATCACTGCCCAGGAAGTCGCCACTCTCAATAGCAAATACCAAGAGCTGCAACCCAAAGAGATCCTCAAAGACCTCTTGGCCCAAGTTTCGAATATCGCCATCTCATTCAGCGGCGCAGAAGACGTGGCATTGGTCGTAATGGCCTGGAAACTGAAAAAAGACATCAAGGTCTTTAGCCTCGACACAGGTCGTTTGCATCCGGAAACGCTGCGTTTCATGGATCGCATACGCAAAGAATATAAGATCGACATCGAATTCCTAAGCCCCGATGCGAAGCAACTCGAAAACCTCACTCGCGAGAAAGGCCTGTTCAGTTTCTACGAGGATGGCCACGAGGAGTGCTGCGGCATTCGCAAGATCGCGCCACTGCGCAAACATCTTCAGGGCTTGGATGCCTGGATCACTGGGCAGCGACGTGACCAGAGTCCGACCAGGGCCAATGTGCCTGTCGCTCAAGTCGACTCGGCGTTCTCAACAAAGGACAAGCCTCTATTGAAGTTTAACCCCTTCGCGAACTGGACCTCCAAACAGGTCTGGGACTATATCCGCATGTTCGATGTGCCCTATAACCCCCTACACGATCATGGTTTTGTTAGCATCGGCTGCGAGCCCTGCACACGTCCTACTGGCCCTAATCAACATGAGCGCGAAGGTCGTTGGTGGTGGGAAGAGGCAACAGCGAAGGAATGTGGGCTCCACAAGCCTGCGTTAATAGTCTCGGACCGCTAGGGCAAGACAGGAATTGGCAGTTTGGCGAAGAGCTGATCCACCTCGTGCTGAGAGTGGCTCTCTAGCACGCGTCCCACTAACTCTTGGCTCAGGTGCGGCGCAAACATCTTCATGAAGTCCGTCATATAGTGGCGAAGGAAGGCGCCACGCCGAAAGCCAATACGCGTAGTGCTGTAGGCGAATAAATGGCTAACGTCTAGCGACACCAGATCGGTGTCCTTGGCCGCGTCATACGCCATACTCGCGACAATCCCAATGCCCACCCCGAGCCTCACATAGGTCTTGATCACATCCGCATCCGCCGCCGTTACTACTACCCGAGGCGCAAGATCCTCCGCCCTGAAGGCCTCGTCTAACTTACCCCGCCCAGTAAAGCCTGACACATAAGTTACGATCGGATAATGCGCAATATCGGCAAGGCTCACTGGCTTGGCCTTCAATAGTGGGTGTTCTTTGGGCAGCAGAAGCACGCGGTTCCAGCGGTAACAGGGCATCATCACCAAGTCACCCACCAGTTCCATCGCCTCTGTTGCGATGGCGAAATCTGCCGCACCACGCGCCGCCATCTCGGCGATCTGCAAAGGTGTGCCCTGATGCATATGCAGGGATACAGCGGGGTATTGTGCCACGAAGCGACTGATCACCGCAGGCAGGACATAACGCGATTGTGTATGAGTAGTGGCGATGGTGAGACTGCCCGCCTCCTCGGAACTGAATTCTTGCGCAATCTGCCTAATATTATCGACCCGCAACAACACCTCTCCCGCCGCCTCGAGTATCTTCTCGCCTGCCGGAGTCAATCCAGTGAGGTGCTTGCCGCTGCGCACGAATATCTGCACCCCGAGCTCCTGCTCCAGCTGCAGGATCTGCTTGCTGATACCTGGTTGGGAGGTATATAGACTCTGCGCCGCCGCGGAGACGTTCATGCCGCGGCGGGCTACTTCCCACACATAGCGTAGTTGCTGCAGTTTCATGAAGACGCTCCGTGGTGCCCTGTCATGCTGGGCCTTGCACTTTATTGTCCTTCTTGTGATTAGCAACGCCGCTTGGCACATGCCCGGTTGCCACATGATTGCGCGCTGAGTCGCAGTGAGCCTCCTGATCGTCGAAGAAAACATCGGCGTCATAGGCGCGCAGGAAGTCGCCCTTATCCATGCCGCCAAGGAATAGGGATTCATCGATACGGATATTCCAAGCCCGCAGTGTCTTAACCACGCGCTCGTGGGTTGGCGCAGAGCGTGCTGTCACCAAGCAAGTCCTTATCGGCGCCTCTCCCGGCGCGAACTCCATCTGCAACTGCTGCAGCGCCGCCAAGAAGTGTTTGAACGGTCCACCGGACAGGGGTTGATTAGCCGCCAAGAGCTCGCTGGCAGTAAAGGCTTCAAGGCCACTCGATTTGTAGATCTGCTCGGCCTCGTCAGAGAACAGAACGGCATCGCCATCGAAGGCGAAGCGCAGCTGTCCCTCCTGCTTCGAACTCACCTTAGAGGGCAGAATTGTTGCCGCGGCAACCCCGTGCTCGAGGGCCAAACGCACATCGCCTCCATCTGTGGAAAGAAAGAGGTGGCAGTTAAACGCGGAGATATAGCGATAAGGACTATCGCCTCCGCAGAACGCAGCACGGGTAATATTCAGGCCGTAGTGACTGATCGAGTTGAAAACCCGTAGCCCAGTGTCCGCGCTATTGCGAGAGAGGAGGATCACCTCAACGCGTGAGGCCTTGATGAGTTTATTGAGATTGAGCAATTTGTTCACGAGACCGAAGGCGTCGCCTGGGGCGAGTGGTTCGTCCTCGTGGGCAATCTGGTATTGCTGATACGCCTCAAGGCCTTGTTCTTCAAAAACCTTATGGCTTTCGCTTAGATCGAACAAGGCGCGCGAAGAAATCGCGATCACTAGTTTTTCCACTGTTGTATGGCTCATAGGGCGCTTGCGCTTCCTTTTAGTAATCAAGGTCTGTTCTCTCGCTCCCGGCGAGGCGTTTAGTATAGTGCATTGAGCCCAATGGATATTGTTCAATTACGCTTAAAACATGGCAAACACGCCGTCAAGACGGTTAAAATCGCTGGCTTATGAACTTATGCTGTCTCCCATACGGATATTTGGATGATGAGTGAAAACAAGCCGGCAAAAAAGGCTCTCGTACTCTCGGGAGGTGGCGCGCGAGCGTCCTATCAGGTAGGGGTGTTACGGGCCATCGCTAACCTTCTACCCCATCAATCCTCCAATCCATTCCCCATTATTACTGGCGTCTCCGCAGGTGCGCTCAATGCCGCCTCCATCGCTACCAACGCGCAGCGCCTTCGCACAGGGGTGCGGGCGCTAGAATATGTATGGAAGAACATCAGCAGCGAGCAAGTCTACAAGATGGACTCCAGCGGCCTCATTGGGAACGCCTCCAATTGGGTATTCTCCTTCTTGCGTAATCGGCGCCGCGACACTCCTACCTCGCTACTCGATAACCTGCCTCTAGAGACTCTTCTGTCCAAAGTGATCAAGTTCGAGCGTGTGGAGCGCAATATTCAGGCCGGTTTCATTGAGGCGCTTGCAGTCACTGCCTCAGGCTACAGTAGCGGCGAATCGGTGTCCTTCTATGAGGGTCTGGACAGCCTCAAAAACTGGGAACATCCTCATCGTCTGGGAATACGCACGAAGCTAGGTTTAGAGCATCTGATGGCATCCTCTGCAATACCGGCGCTGTTTCCCGCAGTTAAGATCAACAGAGAGTTTTTCGGCGATGGCGCGATTCGTCAGTTGGCACCTCTAAGCCCCGCAATCCAATTGGGGGCTGATCGCATCCTCGCGGTAGGGGTCAGCAGTAAGGTACCGCGCCCAATTAAAGGTTCGGAGCCTCTTCATCCTTCGTTAACCCAGATACTGGCTCACATCCTCAATAGCGCCTTCGTGGACACCCTGACTATGGATAGTGAGATACTGCGCCGCTACAACAAGATGGTGCCTTTGATATCGGAGGAGCAGGCGGAAAAGGATCGCGACTTGCGCATACGACCGATTCAACTACTAGATATTACGCCAAGCGAAAACTTGAATGAGATCGCCTCGGAGTATTTCGATGACCTCCCTCGCCCCCTAAAGCTTTTTATTCGCGACGCGGGATCTAGCACCGTATTGAGCTTGTTGTTATTCGAAAAGAGCTACTGCGGTCGCTTGATCGACCTCGGCTACAACGACGCTATGGAGAAAGAGGTCGAAATTCTCGAATTCTTCCGTGACGATCAGGCTGGCGCTAGCTGACACTTCAAACCCAAGCCCCCAATTCCACAGTAGCCATCAGGGTTCTTGGCCAGATACTGCTGATGGTATTCCTCAGCATAGTAAAACTTCGCCAAGGTTTTGATTTCCGTTGTGATTCGGTCATGACCAGCGGCACTAAGCTGGGCCTGAAAGACGTCGGCACTGGCCTGACTTGATTGTAATTGCGCCGAGTCACTGGCATAGATGGCCGAACGATACTGTGTGCCGCGGTCATGTCCCTGACGCATACCTTGAGTTGGGTCGTGTGACTCCCAGAACACCTCTAACAGTCGCTCGTAGCTAATTTTACTAGGATCGAAGAATACGATTACGACCTCTGTGTGACCTGTCATGCCACTGCACACCTCTTGGTACGTGGGATTTGGCGTGTGGCCTCCGGCGTAGCCGACAGCGGTGCTAAACACACCATCGAGTCGCCAGAACACTCGCTCTGCCCCCCAAAAGCAACCAAGAGCGAAGACGGCACTTTGTATACCCTCGGGCATTGGCGGCACGAGGGGATTGCCATTGACAAAGTGCTGCTCAGCCACTGCAATTGCCTGCTCTCTTCCCGGCAACGCTTCTTGAGCACTAGGGATCGACATGGGTTTACCGAAAATCATTCTGAGACCTCTCTGTTGCAAAGAAATTAGGCAGTACAAAGCCGCATGCAAGTGCCTTCACTAGCGCTCAGCGCCTTGAATGATGACCGTCAATAGGGCATTATTCCGACTGCATTTTGACCCGTAGGCGGCCCGTCTTTCCTAATAGTGATTGTGACAGTATACGCCTTATAAACGCAGCAGAAACCTCCTCCAAGAACAAGTAAAAAGTCTCGCTATAGCCGATAAGAAGGAAGCGCCATGAGCTCCGCATTGATGAGTAACTACGGTAACCCAGAACTCGAGTTCGAGCGCGGACAGGGCTGCTATTTATTCACCCCAGAGGGCGAGCGCTATCTCGACCTCACTATGGGGATCGCAGTCAATTGTCTTGGTCACTGCCACCCCCATCTCGTGGCCGCACTGCAAGAGCAGTCCACAAAGATCTGGCATAGCTCTAACCTATTCCGTATTCCACAAACCGAACGACTCGCGAAACGCTTGGTCGAGCACACCTTCGCCGATCGCGTATTCTTCAGCAATTCAGGTACTGAAGCGGTAGAGGCTGGTTTCAAGATGATGCGACGCTACCATTACAGTCGCGGCGACACAGAGCGCGTACGCATCATTGCTTTATCACAGTCATTCCATGGTCGAACTCTTGCGCCAATCGCAGCCTCTGCTAACCCTTTGCATACCGAAGGCTTCCTCACGGGCGACCCAGGTTTCGACCAAGTACCTTTCGGCGACATACACGCTCTACGCGGTGCGATTACCGAGAAGACTGCGGGCATAATTCTAGAACCTATACAAGGCGAAGGCGGCATTCGCCTCACCCCATTCGACTATCTATTACAAGTGCGTGAATTGTGCGACGAGATGGGCATCCTTCTGATGTTCGACGAAGTGCAATCAGGCGTCGGGCGTTCGGGTTTCCTATACGCCTACCAAGCTTCTGGCATAGCGCCAGATCTACTTGCTTCCGCCAAAGGCCTAGGCGGCGGTTTTCCGATCGGAGCCTGTCTTGTTAGCGAGCGTGTTTCGGCCCCGATGGTGGCCGGAACACATGGTAGTACTTTCGGCGGCAATCCTTTAGCAACCGCAGTCGGCAATGCAGTGCTGGATGTCATCACTGCACCTGGTTTCCTGCGCGGCGCCATGGAAACAGCGGCCTATCTGCGTGCTGGACTTGCAGCATTGATCACACGCTTCCCTGACGTGCTCGCGGAGCAAACCGGCATGGGTTACATGATCGGACTTAAATGCGTCGTTAGTAACGCCGACCTACTTCAAGCGCTAAAGGAGCGTCACTTGCTTGCGGTGAAAGCGGGTTCAAATTCCATACGCCTACTACCCCCCTTGAATATGACACGCGATGAAATCGACGAAGCCTTAATCTCCCTCAATGGGGCCTGCGAGGCTCTATCGAACAAAAGTGCCTAAACATGACGAACGAAAGTTCCGCCGATAGATTTTCCAACACGAACTCAGACATATGGTCGTTGATAGACCTGTGCGCGGATTTCTATTGGCAGGAGTCAGTGAATTTCCAGTGTATCGAACTTCGCTGTAGCCCAACACTTAAGGATGAACTCAATCCATTAACGGCATTGCAGGGAGCCACACTCTGGGATATCGGTTGCCTAGTCACAGGCCGCGGCCAGAGCTGGCGCCAGCATCTAACTGATCGCAAACTTAGGCATGATTTCAAGGATTTGGTCTGCAAACTTCCTTCCCGGGTTACGTCACAACCCTCTCCTATTTACTACAGCATAAGCGGCAAAGCACGCTTCGATGCCGAGGGTGTGTTCATTGGCTATCACTGCTTCGCTCGCGACATATCCGAGCAAATAGAAACGGAAATCTCCCTACGCCGTTTCCGCTCTGCAATGGATATGTCTGGCGACATGATATACTTAGTCGACCGCAAGACTATGCGCTTCATCGATGTGAATGAAACCGCATATAAAAGCGTCAACATGACCAAAGAGGAGTTACTGGCTAGACCGCCACAAGAGATATTGGCACAAGAATCACAAGAGGAAATCGAGAAGCGTTACGATCGCTTAATCATCGAAGGCGGCACTAGTCGATTCGAGCGAGAGTTCATCGACTCGAAAGGCGAGCAAGCCTTCCTCGAGACCTACAGCCGCGCCAGCAGCATCGATGGTAATTGGATTATCATCGGCGTGACACGTAATGTCACCCGACGCAAAAAATCGGAGAGAACCGCACAGAAACTACACCGTATGTATTCCTCTTTGAGCGAAACCAATGCAGCCAGCTTGCGAGCCGTCTCTATCGAAAGCCTCTACTATAGCGTTTGTGATGCCGCGATAAAGGGCGGAAAATTTGCAGTTGCGGCAATCTTCGCAATCAATAATACACAGCATCTTCAGCCCGTAGCTTTTGCAGGCGATCACAGCCCTCGCTTGCTCGAGATTAAGATTCCAATCGTACAAGATAAACCCGAAGGCCGCGGAATAATTGGCACAGCGTTCCATACTCAAAACGCATGCATCAGCAATGATTTCCTAGCTGACGCTCGAACTGCAGCTTGGCACCAAACAGGCGCAGCCGGTGGTGTAGCGAGTGCCGCAGCGTTCCCTCTTCTTTGTGGAGAAAATTCGGTCGCAGTCTTGTTATTTTATTCATTCGAGGTGGGGACTTTCGACGACGAGATTGTTGAGCTATTGCAGAGCATGGCAGACAACGTCTCCTTCGCACTCGAGAATTTCAGTAACGAGAAACAACGGCTAGAGGCTGAGCGGGTGCTGCGAGAAAGCGAGGAACGCTTTCGCAGCCTAACCCACTTATCCTCGGATTTTTTCTGGGAAATGGACGATGCCTTTCGCATTAAGACTTATGAAGGACGAATATTGGGCGAAAGCAACTTAAACGCTGTCGCCTCACTCAAAGGAAGAACCCTCTGGGGTTTCGAGAACCTCGTCTGCACATCGCAAAGTTGGGACGAATTTCGTGAGACCCTACTCGAGCATCGGCAGTTCAAAGATATCGAGTTCAGCTTTACTAATGCCGACGACGTTGTCTACTACCTCTCTATGAGTGGCGAACCAGTGTTCGACTCGATGAATACCTTTAGCGGTTATCGCGGCATCTCTCGCGATGTTTCTGAGCGCCGACGCATCTCTAATCACATCCTCTACCTAGCCAGCCATGATAATCTTACCAACCTACCCAACCGTAGTAAGTTCAATGAGCTATTAGAGAGTAATGTGCGACTCGCACGGCGCTATAAAGATAGAACTTTCGCCCTATTCTTTATCGATGTAGACCGCTTCAAAGTCATCAATGACACCTACGGCCATCATATGGGGGATGCCTTACTCAAAGAGATTGCAAGGCGCTTACAAATTCCGCTACGCGTTACCGACGTTGTCGCGCGTTTAGGAGGCGATGAGTTTGTAATCATTATTAATGGTGTTAACGAGCAAGAGGTCATCGCGGCTATAGCTCGCAACGTATTGGCAGTTTTCGAGGAAAGTATTGTCATTGAAGATGTGCATTGCGACATAACGGTCAGCATAGGAATAAGCGTGTACGGCAAAGATGGCACGGACGAAGACAGCCTACTGCAACATGCGGATACGGCAATGTATGTAGCCAAGGATCAGGGCAAAAATAATTACCAGTTCTATCAGAACTCTTCGTCGGATTCTGCCCAGGCCTCGTAGCCACCATCTAAACTAAAAGTCTGTTCGAATCCGCGTTCCGAGAAAAACTGTGCGGCCCCTTGACTAGAGTTACCGTGATAGCAGCACACCACCAAAGGCTGGCTCTGGTCGCTATTTCGAATAAACTCCTCGACATTTTCCCCATTCAGCTGCAACGCACCTGGAATCGCGCCATTCGCAAACGAGTGCGCATCGCGAATATCGACCACTAACGCATTCTGAGCGATCAGCTCACGCGCCTGCTGTACATTAATCCTCTGAAAACCCATCCCTTACCTCCCATTTTTTGACAGCACACAATACACGAATGGATTAGACTATGAAAAGGCAGTAAGATTTCACCCTCTACCGAATACGCACACGCAAACGCAAAGGCCTTAATCATGCAACGCTTTACGATCAACAACCGCTCTCCACGTCTCAACTTCACGATAGCTCCTGTCGTTTTGGAGTTACGCGCATGAGCGACTCTACTGACCAAGTGCATCTCTGGAATTATGCTCTACAGGTTGCTGAGACACTTGAAGCATGCCCAAGCGCGAATGCCAAGACGATACTGCTTGAGCAAATGGCTACGCTAAAAGAGGCTTTCTCCGACAGTGTGGACCCAGTGGAGAACTACGAAGCATTTGTTCTGGTAAAATTATGCGCAGCGATAGAACAAGTGCTGTCCAATGAGAGTGCTTGAGCTCAGTCGAGTTTAATCTGGTCGAAGCTCGTCACGATAGAATGCTCTGACTTCTTTGCAAGTTTGACAGGGTCAAGAGTGGTCTCTTCTGGGCGTAACACCCAAGTCGTTCGAAACCCGGCAAAAGCCGCAGCATCGAGTTCCTCTTTCACATCAGAGATGAACATGATTTTCTCAGGTGGTAAGGCGATCGCCTCGGCCAGATTAATGAAGGATTTAACCTCACGCTTAGGTCCAGTAGTTGTATCAAAATAGCCAGAGAAAAGCAGACGCATATCGCCACACTCTGAAAATCTAAAAAACAATTGCTGAGACTTTATAGAACCAGAAGAATAGACGTAAAGATTACGCTCCTCTTGCTGCCAGCGTTGTAAGACCTCTGGCACATCTTCATAGACATGGGCCTGGAATATGCCTTGTTTATAGCCCTTTTCCCAAACCATGCCTTCGAGCGCTTTAAGCTCTGTATCTTTACTGTCCTCACGAATCCACTGCTGAAGTAATTTAATGATATCTTCGATTCTATGCAGTGCGATGCCAGTGTTTTCACTTATGCGTACGAGTACGCGCATAACATCACGCTCTTCCCCATGCTCACGGACAAAATTGCCGATATGCTTCAAAGCGTATGGGAAAAGGACATCGTGCACGAACCCTATACTACTGGTCGTGCCTTCGATATCGGTGACTACTGCGGCAATCTTCATCGGGTCTCCAGTCGCAGAACAACGCTCTACGATCGACTTCATCACAGCACCAATTGCAGTGCTACAGATTAAATAAATATTACAAAGGGCCTAACACCTACCTTAACGAACACGTAAGAAAAGCATCGACTGCCTCAAAATGAGGCATTTTGCTTAGCTAAACCATCCTCTAGCCCTGACCCTAGGCCTAATAGGTACATAAGCAGGATTCGGGCCATCTACTCAGGCAACGCGATTCCAAAACCCGCTAATTATAACGCGATTTAGTCCAACATACAGACCAAACCCTTCAAATAGAGGCTCTCTGGGAACGGCAATCCAACCGGGTGGTCTTGGGCTTGGTGCATATAGTGGATGATCTGCCCATGGCGCCCCGCGTCCAATACCCCATCAGCGGTAATCTTTTGGAACAGTGGCAAGTCAATTGCCCCCGAGCAAGAGAAGTTCACCAACAAGCCACCTGGGCTCAATAGTGCAGCCGCCTGCATCGCAATATCTTTATACGCCCTTGCCGCGCGCTTGAACTGCGCCTTCGTTTCCGCAAATTTGGGGGGGTCGAGCACGATTAAGTCGAACATCTCCTTACCTTGTTTAAACTCACGCAGTAATTCGAAGACATTCGCTTCACGGTTGCTGAACTGCTCCTGCGTAAAGCCATTACGCAGGAAATTCTCTGCAGCGAGCGCCAAGGAAGGTCCTGAGGAATCGACATTGAGCACCTGGCTTGCCCCACCCTGCAGGGCTGCGACGCCGAAGCCTCCGGTATAGGCGAAACAATTCAACACTCGCCTGCCCTTGCTTAAAGAGCGCACTAACTCTCGGTTGTCGTACTGATCCAGATAGAAACCTGTCTTATGGCCATGGGCGATGCTAACGCCGTAAAGACGATCACGCTCGTTGATCTCCACGATCTCTGGCGGTTCCTCGCCCCAAAGCACACCTTGGGTAGGCTCTAGCCCTTCGCGCGCACGCACTGCGGCTTCGGAGCGCTCATAGATACCTTTACATGGGAAAAGCTCACGCAATTGGGTAACGATAGTCTCTTTCCAGAACTCGACGCCTGCGAAGAGGAACTGACAGACGAGAAAATCTCCATAACGGTCCACAATCAACCCTGGCAACTCGTCGGATTCAGCGTACACAATACGACAACCGGTACGGCGCGGATCATTTAGCAAGGCCTCTCGACGCTTGATCGCCGCCGCTAGACGACGCCTGAAAAAGCCCTCGTCCACAACCTCGTCTTGTTTAAAGCTCCATACCCTTGCTCTGATCTGAGAACTTGGCGAATAGGCAGCAACCGCGATCTGCTGACCCGAAGCGGTGAGAATTTTCACTGTCTCACCGATCTCGGGTTCCGCGCTTACCCTGTTGACTGCACCGGAGAATACCCAAGGATGTAGGCGCAGCAGAGAAGACTCTCGCCCCTTATTTAAGTGAAGTGATTTCATGAGCTCCATCGAACCGCTAGGGGGTGGATAAACAGCCCGCCTAGTTGCGAGTTGCCGTTAAATTTAAAAGAACGCGATTCTACTCTGTTTAGGCCTATCAACAAAGTCGTTGCACTAGCAGGTGTTGATAGCGTCCGAGACTTCGATAGGGTTCCTGACGAGATAACTCGAGCTCAAGACGCATGAGTGTGTCCTCTGGCATCGTCCTGCTCTCAGGGCTTAGTAGGAAATCGTGAATGACTCGAATGCCGCTGTGGCAAAGTATTCCCCACTGGTCCTTTTCGAAGCATTGCAGCACTTGCACCGGGTCAAGTGGTCGTGTGGGAGTAAGGCTACCAGGGTTAGGCTTATACGCCGCATCGAGTATAGCTGGCCGCGTCCCTCTTAGTAGATTCTTCATGATCAGACCATGACGATTATAGAAGGTTAAGGAGAGTATGCCGCCGACTCTAACTAACGGCAATAAGGCATCAATCAGGCCCTGTTGATCCACCACCCATTCCAATACGGCATGGCACAAGACTAGATCGTAAGGCTCGTCTTCGCCAGAGAGCTGCAGCGCGCTCATGTCTTGAATCGAGCACTGCCTTATATCGATATTGCTCAAGCCTTTGTCGAGGGCATTGGCGCGGGCCAGCTCTAACATTTGCGCTGAAATATCGCACAACACCAGAGCATGACCTTGGGCCGCTAGTTGCAAGCCGAACTGCCCTTGCCCACCCCCCGCATCGAGTATGCGTAAAGCAGGCGTACCGTCGGCAACTAGAGCTTGCGGTAGAAATTGCGCAAAATCGCGCTGCAAAACAGCCAAGCGCAGCGCGCCCTTCAAACCGCCATAGACATTATTGGCAAAGCGCGGCGCTAGGTCATCGAAATTGCGGTCACTGTCCATTGACACTGGAGTGCGGCGCCGGGGTGGACTGCTTCTACTCAATCAATCACCGCGCCACTGCTGTCTAGTTCGACAATTGGGTAGCCTAGTGCCTCAATAGACTCTTCAATAACACTCTTATCGCCCACCACTAGTATCAACATATTATCAAGGGGAAGCTTCTCAAGTGCTAATGCGTCGATCTCGTTCTTACTAATGCTATTGATGATTTCCCGCTGCACATCAACATAGTCTTCTGGCAAATTGTATTGGACGATTCGACCGAGGAAACCCGCCTTTTGCCCCGGTGTTTCGTAGCGCAGCGCATCGCTTTGCCCAACTGCCGAGCGGGTAAACTCTAGCTCCTGCTCCGTAATACCGGCCTGTACATAGTCGCGTATCTCACTAACGAACTGTACGACGGAGTCCGCAGTGCTATCCATGCGTACGCTAGCCGACGCTGTGAATGGGCCAGGGAACTCTGAGCTCGAAAAGTTACTACGGGCGCCATAGGTATAGCCTTTGTCTTCACGAAGATTCAGGTTGATCCGGCTGTTAAACGCGCCGCCTAAAACATAGTTCATCAGGGTCGTCTTGTAATATTCCCCGGTTGCGTCATAAGTCATGTCCGTCATGTAGCCAATGCGAATCTCGGCTTGCGCAATATTCGGTTTGTCTACGAGGTATAAGGTATTACCTTCGATCTCGGGAATAGCCGGCTGCTCGCGCAGTGGAATAGAGGTCAGTGGCAACTCGTCTAGAAATGTTAGCTCTGCAAGAATTTCTTGCTCCTCGACATCTCCCACTACCACGACCTCGAGATTAGGAGTCGCGAAGCTAGCGCGTGCGAAATTCTCTACATCCTCTAAACTAATTGCCTCTAGCGTCTCGATCCGTCCGTTAAAAGGTACGGAAAAACTATGTTCCGGCCCATATAGCAAGCGATCAAATACTTCATTGGCTATGCTAGAAGGACGCTCCTTAGAGGCTTGCAGCTCCTCAATTTGTTGATTACGCAGGCGCTCAAGATTCTCTTGCGTGAATGCCGAATGCAGGACCCGTTGTTCCAAAAGATCTAGCGCTGGGGCGAGGTTACGGCTCAGAGTGTTCATGCTGATCACCATACTAGACTGGCCTGCACTAACGTTGACGCTAGCCCCTAACTTTTGCAACTCCATCTCGAAGGCTTCGGCACTCAATTGCTCAGTACCCTCCTCCATCATCGCAGCAGTTAATGCGGCAATACCATATTGCTCAGAACTCTGGGCAAGCAGACCACCAGTAAACTCTAGTCGTAATGTTACGGTAGGAATCTCACGACTCACCGTTCCGATAATTTGCGCACCATTTTCCATATGAGTTCGCCAATACGGTGGTACTTGCATCAGCGGCGCTTGCCCAGGTTGGGGCTGCATGCTGCGGTCAAAATTATCGGATACAGGACGCGGCTCAAAATCATCCTGTGAATTATCCGTAACGCGAATCGCTGGGCTAGGCGCAAAATTATCAGGCTGCACTGGCGCATCGGGATTGTCTTGTGTGAGCACACTAAGAATGACAGCGGGCTGACCGGCAACGTATTTATTAAACACGCGCACTATATCTTCCTTGCTCAGCGTTCTTAATAGCTCTAATTCTGTTGCAATATAATTTGGGTTGTCGATGAGGTAATCGTAAAGAGCGAGGCGTGACGCCTTGCCCTGCACGCTCGCAAGACCGTTCACGAGCCGCGATTCGCTCTGCCCCTTGAAGGTAGCGAGATCGTCATCATCGATATCATCGATACCAAAGTTGGCTAAAATCTCGCGGATCTCGGTCACGAACTCTGCCAAATCGGCTTCAGGAAACGCTTGCACCTCTAAAGAGAAAAAACCGCCTAACTCGAATGCTTGATTCGAAGCGCTGGCGTCAATCGCACGATTGCTAAGTACAAAGCGCTGATAGAATGGAGAGTTTTTGCCACCCCCTATGATGCTGGCTAATGCCTCTAACGGCACACGGTCAGCCTCGGAGAATGGCACAGTAGGATAAGTCACCTCCAACAGCGGAAAGCGAATATTCGGATCCACATAAGAGATATAGCGGTCGCTATCTAACGTAATAGTCTGCGGGCTCGCGCGCTCAACTTCTGGCCCTCTGGGAATAGAGCCGAAATACTTATCGACCATTGCTAATGCGTTTGCCTCGTCGATATCTCCTGCAATAATGAGCGTGGCATTGTTAGGGCCATACCAGCGCAGAAAGAAATTCTTCAGGTCATCCAGCGTGGCAGCGTCAAGGTCTTCTGGATAGCCGATCGTTGGCCATGAATAGGGGTGCCCGCTAGGATACAGTGCGGCTAACAACATCTCATATACGCGGCCATAGGGCCGATTCTCTACGTTCTGGCCGCGCTCGTTTTTCACTGTAGAGCGTTGAATTTCGAACTTCTCTTGGGTCACCGCCTCCAACAGGAAGCCCATACGGTCCGCCTCTAGCCAAAGGGTAGTTTCGAGCTGATTCGCAGGCACTGTCTGGTAGTAATTGGTGCGATCTAAACTAGTGGAGCCGTTCAAGTTACCGCCGGACTCTGTCACGATGCGAAAGTGCTCCTCGTCGCCGACGTGTGCCGAGCCTTGAAACATCATGTGCTCGAAGAAATGTGCGAAACCCGAGCGCTGCGGCTCTTCTCGCGCAGAGCCCACATGATAGGTGATATTCACATGAACGAGGGGGTCAGAATTATCCTCGTGTAGAAGCACCTTTAAGCCATTAGGAAACTCGTATTTCTTGTAAGGGATGACGATCTCATCGCCACCGCGGGCTATAGTCTCGAGCAACTCATAGTTGCCTTCTGGCTCGGCCATTGCCGCGCTGTTCTCTTGTATCTCTAGAGGGGTCGGTTCAGAACAAGCAAAAAGAAGTACTGTCATCGCAACAACGCAAATCGAACGGAACATATAAACCTCACTGGAATTCTTTACGGCGTCAAACTAAAAAGGACACCGCCTACACTGGAGTATATAGCGTTTTGCACGTGAAAACGCCACAAAGCCTTATGCCGCCCGTGGATCTTTGTCGGGGCTTTTGATGACCAACAGCAGTGCCAGCACAGTTACCGCGGTGCCCGCAACAATCAACGGGGTTATAGGTTCGTCGAACAGCAGCCAGGCCATCGCTGCTGTAGTAGGTGGCGTCATGTATAACAGGCTTGTCACTTTCGTCGCAGCACCGTCGCGTATCATGATGAAGAGTAGGGAAATTGCCCCGATAGAGAGAGCGAAGATCGACCAGAGCAAAGAAGCTACCATTGGGAGCACCCATTCGATCTGCCGGGTCTCGAACGCAAACATAATGGGTAGACACACCAATGCAGAGGCCGCGAATTGAATGGTGGAGCCTACGCGAAGATCGAAACTCGGGCAGAAGCGTTTCTGGTACAAGGTTCCGAAGGTGATGCTAGCTAGGGCCAAGACAGATAAACCTAGGCTCAGCAGGCTAAGTCCGACAAGCGAGAACTTTGCCATGACGACCATACCAACACCGGTCAGGCCAGCCATCAAACCGAGCCATTGTCGCGTGCTTACCCGCTCCGCCACCAGTGCCGAGAGCCACGCGGTGAATATTGGCTGCAACCCCATGATTAAGGCCACCAGGCTCGCGGACATCCCTAGTTTGACCGCCGCCCACACGCCGCCCAGGTAGCCAGCCTGCAACATCACCCCAGCAATGGCGATATGCACACATTGTTGCCTAGATGGCCAAGTTACACGTGCCAATAACGCAACCGGCACCATGACCAGTAACACACCGGTAAAACGAAGGAACAAAAAGGTCATCGGTTCCGAATACGGCATGCCATAGCGGGCAACGATGAAACCTGTGCTCCAAACGAATACAAAGATTATTGGGATTAAGCGTTGTAGAGACTGCTTCATAATTCGAACTCTTGAGACCGATCTTGCGCGAACCCTTTTGGCCCCTACGCTTTTCCGCGCCTTAGATTCTAGCCCTTAACAGCGCTCTGTAAAGAAAGTTTCAACAATGATTCTGCCGCTAGGGCTTAAGTTCTAGTGCTTCTCTAGACAAATTGGCCTCTAAAATGGGAAGCTTAAAGTTCTATTCAATTCGCCCTAGGAAGTATTGTGGCTAAAACCGCGACAGAAGAGCGTATCAAGCGCTTGAAAGACCATCTAGAGATAGAGAACCCAGCCCTCGCAGAGGTGGTAACACGCTTTCAGGAACTGGACCAGGTAGCCCGCAAACTCGGCTTTATGGGCCGCGATGACTCCTACGCCACACAGATCTCTTGGTGGCCGGTAGTGGCAGTCCTGGGCACCTACTCCGCGGGCAAATCCACCTTCTTAAATGAGTACCTTGGCCAGCCCTTACAACGCACCGGAAATCAGGCTGTTGACGACAAATTTACGGTTATAGCCTATGGCGCAGGCAGCGAGGCACATCAGCTGCCGGGCCTCGCGCTAGACAAAGACCCACGTTTTCCTTTTTATCAGATCAGCCGCGACATCGACGGAGTTGCCGAAGGTGAAGGCAAGCGCGTGGATGCCTATTTGCAGCTGCGAACCACCAACTCCCCAGTTCTGCAGGGGAAGATTTTTATCGATTCCCCGGGCTTTGACGCCGACCAGCAGCGCAGCTCTACCCTGTTGATCACCGATCACATCATCGACTTGTCGGACCTAGTGCTAGTTTTCTTCGATGCACGTCATCCTGAGCCCGGTGCTATGGCCGACACGCTAAAACATCTAGTGGTCAACACCGCACAGCGAGCGGACAGTGCCAAATTTCTCTATATCCTCAATCAAATGGACAATACGGCCCGTGAGGATAACCCCGAAGAGGTTGTAGCAGCATGGCAACGCGCCTTAGCACAGTCCGGGCTTACTGCCGGGCGTTTCTATCGCATCTATTCAGAGGCCGCGGCGCAGCCGATTGCAGACGACCTAATAAGAGAGCGCTTCCAAACAAAGCGCGACGAAGACCTCAACGACATCAAGGCACGCATCGACCAACTTGACGTGGAGCGTGCCTATCGCATCATCGGAGCCTTAGAGAGCAACGCCAAACACCTCCGCGACACATTAGTCCCTAGGCTAATTGACGCAAGACAGACCTGGTCCACCCGCTCACTGTGGTTGAATGGCATCGTGTTCCTCAGCGGCCTAGCTGCATTTCTGTTCTACAGCATTCGCGCCGAGGCCTGGCACGGGCTGTATTTCACCCCATTCTCAGACCTCGCTATCCCTGTACAAGTCGCAGTGGCATCCGCTGGCATTGCACTGCTGCTCTATCTCAACTCCACACTCCGCGCCCTAGCGGGGCAGTCTGTTCTGCGTAGACTGCAACGTCACAGCAACAGCAAGGACGACAAACAAGTGATTACCGCCTTTGAAGCGAACTTAAACTCTTGGTGGTCGTCATTCATTCCTTCTAGGCCATTAGGTTGGACTGCACGTAGCCGTCGTAAGCTAGATACAGTCATTGCAGGCACGGGGGAATTGGTGCAGAAGCTCAACGACCGTTTTGCTAAGCCGACGAGCCGTAACTAGAACGCCTCAACACAATGAAACTCTACACACCCGCAAGAGGCTAAAAGCTCCATCGGGTGTGCAGGTATCGCTGCTAGGATTTTCGTTTGAGCAAAGGGGTGTAGAGCAAATCTTGATATTGCTGCACGGCATCCTCCCAGCTAAAGCGCGCATTCGAGGCGTTTCGACGTAGGTTTAACCATACAGCGGGTTTCGCGGTAATCCCACAGGCCGTTGCAACAGTTTCGAGCATGTTCTGTGCCTGTTCGCTGGGAGTATCTCCCCGGAACGAAAAGCCATTTACGCCGCTTTCAACAGTATCCTTTAGCCCTCCTACCTGATGCACGATACAGGGAGTGCCTGCCCTCATCGCGAGCATCTGACTGATTCCACAGGGCTCGAAGCTGCTTGGCATTAGGAATAGGTCGCCGGCGGCATACAGCGCATCTGCCAACTCCTCCGAGAAACCCTGTAGGAACAGGAAATTATCGTGGCGAGCCATCGCGGAGGTGAAGAATTGCTCGTAATACTCCTCGCCACTGCCGATCATAATGAACACGCCATCTTTGAGATCGGTGAGTAACTTATCCAAGGCATTGATCTCCCCGCCCTTCCCATCACTCACTAGCTCCATCAGCAGTCGCGCCTTCTGGCCCGTAACCCGACCTACCGAGCTAAGAGTCGTGCCTACGGGCTTACGCCGCCGGCGCCACTGCGCTACGCGAAGCTGTGCATGAAAATGCGCAGCGGGCACATAGTGTCTATCACCTACCCATGCCATCAAGGACTGTTCGATAAGATCAAACAATTGCGCGCGGGAGCGGTGCGGTGCAGGCGCCACCTTGTAATCACAACCATTGAGGATGCCATGCAAGCTCCCCAGATCATCTAGACGCTGCAGATCTTTCTCCAGCCCTTCCCCCCCCACGAAACCGTGGGTGTGATCAGTAGGAATCAAGATCTCTTGCGCATAATTCGGCGAAACCGCATGAACTCGATCGGAAAGATTAATGCCTGTACGCATGAGATTAACGCAATCCCAATGTACTGGATCTTGAATCAGAGTGAGGTCTGGTGCGAGATTGGGATACCAGTGGTGCAAAGACGATTCGTGCCCGGATAGTGGTCTTACGCCCTGTAGAGAAAGATTGTGAATCGTATAGACAGTGGGCAGCTCGCGTAAGGCGCGGTAGGCAGGCATGTATCGTCGCAATAAGGCCACGAGCGAGGCGTGCCAATCGTGGAGGTGGAGTACGTCCACTTTTTCGAATCGAGTCTCTATTAGGCCCTGACAGACGGCTAAACAGAATAGTGCGAATTTATGAGCATCGGTCGCAAAGGGGCCATATTGATCATTGCAGTAAATCGCGCCCTCGCCACAGGACGCAAACAAGGGGTGCTCGAGAATGTAATGGCTTACCGAGCCCTGACTCTTTTTACGGGTGCCCTTCCCCTTTGCCTCTGCGGCTTGCTCGACACGGAAAAGAGCCACCGTTTCGGTGTGTCCACAGAAGGAGGCCTCGATAGTGCCTAGCAAAGCCGAGGCGTTGCGTTTTGCTAAAGACTGGTAGCCTGGGGTAATAACCGATACCTGATGGCCCAACTGCGCTAAGGCTATCGGGACGTCTCGAATGACGTCGCCAATCCCCCCTACCTTGCCGCCCACTAACGCCCCGTTCTCTGCGGCAATCATTGCAATATGCATGCGTCCCTCTGTTTATATTCCGCCGACCGACTGGCCTAACATCGCGCGTGTTACGAGCGTGACACCCTTGTCTGTCACGCGATACCCTTTCTTAATATCCGCTTCGCGATCATAACCAATGACTGTGCCCTCGGGTACTGTGCAGCCTCGATCGATTATCACTTTACGCAGCTTGCAGCGTCGTTTTATGACGACATCCGGCAGCACTACTGCTTCATCGATCTGCGAATATGAGTGTATTCGCACATTGGAGAAGAGCACGGATTTTCGCACTGTTGACCCCGAAATAATACAGCCGCTAGAGACTAGTGAATCCATAGCAGCTCCGCGGCGATCGTCGTCATCGAAGACGAACTTAGCCGGGGGCAACTGTTCCTGAAATGTCCAGATTGGCCAACGGGGATCATACAGATTCAAAGGTGGAGTTGGCGTGGCAAGCTCCATATTCGCGAGCCAATAGGAATCGAGATTGCCCACGTCGCGCCAATACGCTGCTTGATCACTCGCGGGGTCCACAAAACGATATGCGAACACTTTATTATCTTTAATGATCGACGGAATGATGTTCTTGCCGAAGTCATGATCCGAGCCTTCGTTTTTCGAGTCTTGACGTAATTGCTCGAAGAGAAACTCTGTCTTAAAAACGTAATTGCCCATCGACGCAAGACAGTTTTTAGGATTGTCCGGTACATGGGCAGGGTGTTCAGGCTTCTCACTAAAACCTAGTATTCGATGCGCGCGATCTACGCTCATGACACCGAAATTTCCCGCCGCCTCCTCTAATGGCACCTCCATGCAAGACACGGTCATGTCCGCATCGTGTTCGGCATGAAAGGCCAGCATCTCACCATAGTCTTGGCGGTAGATATGATCGCCAGAGAGAATCATGACGTATTCGGGAATCTCGCCGCGAATAATGTCGATGTTCTGAAAAACGGCATCCGCCGTACCCATATACCAGCTGTCGGAATGGCGCTGCGACGCAGGCAAAATCTCTACGCCCTCGCCTAACTCCTTCTTGAAATGCCCCCAACCCCGTACTAAATGTTTTATTAACGAGTGTGCTTTGTACTGCGTCACTACGCCGACACGACGTACACCGGAGTTAATGCAATTGGAGAGGGGAAAATCAATGATGCGAAACTTGCCTCCAAAGAACAGCGCCGGTTTAGCACGCCAATCAGTGAGCTCATGAAGTCGGGAGCCACGCCCTCCGGCTAGTATCAATGCATAGGTATTACGAGTTAGCTTACTAACATAACGTGGACCGCTTTCCATAATCGACTCCTCACTCAAAACATTGCTATTTTTGGGCTTTCACTGAAAGACCCCAGATCTCCTCCGCATAACTGCGGATAGTACGATCACTGGAGAAATGTCCGCTTGCGGCGGTGTTCAAAATACTCATCGATTGCCATGCGCTACTATCTTGAAACAACTCACCGACTCTTTGTTGCGCATCGACATAACTGCGGAAATCCGCGGCTGTAAGCCACTGATCCCCAGGGTTTCGAATACTATCGGTGATAGGAACGAACAGACCAGGCTCTCTAGGATTGAAAAGCCCTGACTCCAACAGCTGCATGGTTGCGGAGAAATCGCTGTCGTTCGCGATAATATCGTTCGGATTATAATGTCCGCGTATCTGCGCAACCTCATCGGCCTGCAAGCCAAACAAGAAGAAATTCTCTTCACCGACTTCTTCTCTGATTTCGATATTGGCACCATCGAGTGTGCCGATGGTAATTGCACCGTTCATCATAAACTTCATATTGCCGGTGCCAGAAGCCTCTTTGCCTGCAGTGGAAATCTGCTCCGAAAGATCAGCACCTGCGCAGATGATCTCCATGACAGTCACCCTATAATTGGGCAAGAAAGCTACACGCAGAAAGGGTTTGGCGCGTTCATCTGCATTGATCACATCCGCAACACTATTGATCAGCTTGATGATGAGTTTGGCCATGAAATATCCGGGTGCCGCCTTCCCTCCGATTAACACACATCGTGGCGTCATCCCTGCAGTATCGCCGCGCAAAATTCGCTCGTACAGGTGAACTACGTGCAGCACGTTAAGAAGCTGGCGCTTGTATTCGTGGATACGCTTAACTTGCACATCGAACAGCATGTCCGTATCGAACTCGACGTCGCATTTGAGCTTTACTAGATCGGCCAGCGACTGTTTGTTTGCGGTTTTGATCGCCGCCCACTCCTTGCGAAACTTCTCTTTCTCTGCAAAAGGCGTCAATTGTCTTAGCTGATCGAGATCGGTGACCCAGCTCTCACCGATAGACTTACTGATCAATGTCGCGAGCTTAGGATTACAGAATGCAAGCCAGCGCCGCGGAGTGACCCCGTTGGTCTTGTTATTAAACTTCTCTGGCCACAGTTGATAGAAGGTACGAAACAGCCCTTCTTTGAGCAGCTGGGTATGCAACGCAGCAACACCATTGACAGAGTAGCTGCCTACTATCGCTAAATGCGCCATACGCACATGAGGGTCGGCACTCTCTTCGATCAGCGACAACTCTGCCAACTTAGTACCATCCCCCGGCCATTTAGCCGCGACCTCTGCCAGAAAGCGTGCATTGATCTCGTAAATAATCTCGAGGATGCGTGGCAGCATCTCGCGAAACAAACGCACTGGCCAGCGCTCTAATGCCTCAGGCAAGAGCGTATGGTTAGTGTATGCCATCGTGGCTTTACAGATATTCCACGCGCTATCCCAATCCAGATTCTGTTCGTCCAACAGCAGTCGCATCAGTTCGGCCACTGCGATGGAGGGGTGAGTGTCGTTGAGCTGAAAACAATTGTAACTAGCGAACTCATCGAACTCGACTCCGCTGCGTTTCACCCATCGCGAGATCACGTCTTGCAAACTTGCCGAGGAGAGGAAGTATTGTTGGCGCAGTCGCAGGACCTTGCCGTTCTCACTCACATCATTAGGGTAAAGCACCATCGAAATTTGTTCGGCTTGGTTCTTGGATGCTACTGCCTCTGCATAACCACCGGCATTAAATTCATGAAGATTGAACTCTTCTGTAGCCGATGATTTCCAAAGTCGTAATGTATTCACTGTATCATTGCGATAGCCTGGAATCGGCATATCGTAAGGCACAGCAAGCACGTCATGTGTATCGATCCATTCGCGTGACTTGCCGTCGCCACTGATCTGCGTGCGCCCATAAAATTTCACTCTTCGAGTGTCTTGTGGTGCCTCGAACTCCCAAGGATTTCCGAACTCAAGCCAGTGATCGGGACACTCGACTTGTGCTCCGTTCTCGATGCGCTGATGAAACATACCGTAGTCATAGCGAATTCCGTAGCCAGTAACAGGAAGACCAAGCGTGGCGCAGCTGTCGAGAAAACAGGCAGCAAGCCGGCCTAGACCACCATTACCTAAGCCAGCATCGCGCTCCTCTGCAGAAAGTTCCTCGAGGGATACGCCATAGCGATACAGTGCCTCGCGCAGAGTCTGTTCCATATCCAAATTTAAAGACGCATTGGTCAACGTACGCCCCATCAGAAACTCAAGAGAGATATAGGCGACTCGCTTTGGTCTTTCCTCCTGATAACGCGTACGCGTGGCCCTCCAGCGTTCGACTAGGCGATCGCGTACGGTCAGGGCCGCAGCATTAAAAAGATAATGGTGAGCGTTGCTGGTTTGGTCTCGTCCTAGAGTTAAATGGAAATGTCGATCCAAGTCCTCCGCCACCGTCTTGTTGTCCATGCCAAGCCAGGCATATTTACCTACTCCGATAGGTCCCTTCTTCTTACGGGGCGCTTTCTTGGGGTTCGTACTAGAGATTTCAGATGTACTACTCATGACTGAATTGATTCCTCGGCCTGTGCGGTTGCAGTGGATTCTTCTTTGGTGAAATCGCCTTGACGTGCCAAGAGCACGACAGTTGAACAGGAAAATAGATTTAAGCGATTGACGACTTTACAGTTATTAGGGTCTGGTACCCCAGATTGTGTCGCGGTATCCAGCAGGATCCTCCATTGCGCTACACCCGCTATAATGGGAAGCCGGAAACCTAGAGCGCCACGATCGGCATGGAAGACTATTAATACCCGCTCGCGCTGATTAGTTTGCGGATCGATCCCCACTAACATACAGCCGAGTGTGCGAGCGTGATGCTCCTGCCAATGGCTGGCCTGCATTAACTCGCCACTATTGTTATACCAAAGAATCTGTGGATCGTTGTCATGCATCGCTTCATGCACATAGCGATCGAAGAAAAGGTAGGAGAAGCGCGCGCGCAAAGCAATGAGATGGGCAGTGAACCTCTGCTGCGTTCGTCCCTCATCGCTGATCTTGTCCCAATTGATCCAGTTAATGACATTGTCCTGGCAGTAAGAATTATTATTACCATGCTTGGTGCGACAACTCTCGTCGCCCCCTGAGAGCATTGGGACGCCCTGGGATAGCAGCAGGGTCGCGAGGAAATTGCGCTGCTGACGCTGACGCAATACACTAATTGTCTTGTCATTAGCGGGACCTTCTATACCGAAATTATCGCTATAGTTCTCTCGATGCCCATCCTGATTATCCTCACCATTAATTTCATTATGCCGCTCACGGTAGGTCACTAGGTCGTTCAGGGTAAAGCCATCGTGGCTTGTGATGAAATTAATACTGGCAGAGGGCTTGCGGCCATCGTGTTCGAAAATATCGCTAGAACCGTGAATGCGTCTCGCGAACTCAGGCAAAACGCCTGCGTCACCGCGCCAGAAACGGCGCACTGTGTCGCGGTAGCGATCGTTCCACTCGCTCCACCCTGGTGGGAAATGGCCAAGTTGATACCCACCGGGTCCGATGTCCCAAGGCTCCGCTATGAGTTTCGTGCCAGCTAATACAGGGTCTTGCATCATGGCATCAAAGAAACCACTGCCTTGATCGAAGCCATAGGACTCCCTTCCCAAGACAGGTGCTAGATCGAAACGGAAGCCATCCACCTGCATCGCGCTGGCCCAATACCGCATGCAGTCCATAATCATCTGCACGACGCGCGGATGCATCATATTCAGGGTGTTGCCGCAGCCCGTATCGTTAATATAGAAACGCTTGTCTTCGGGTTGCAGGCGGTAATAGGACAAGTTGTCGATGCCACGATAAGAGAAACTTGGGCCAAGCCGTCCGCCCTCTGCAGTGTGGTTGAAAACGACATCCAGTATCACCTCGATGCCAGCCTCGTGGAATGCATCCACCATTTTGCGCACCTCGAGAATCGAGTTGCTACTCATATAGGCTTGATGGGGGGCGAAAAAACACAGACTGTTATAACCCCAATAATTCACCAGACCCTTCTCGTTCAAGAAATGCTCGCTGATGAAACTCTGAACGGGCATTAACTCTACCGAGGTGATGCCCATTGCTTTCAGATAGGCGATCACTTGATCATTGGCCATGCCTGCGAAGCAGCCACGCTGTTCCGGCGGAATGCCCGGGTGCGATATAGTAAAGCCCCGCACGTGAGTCTCGTAGAGGACCGTCTTGGACAAAGGAATTCGATGACTTGTTCGAGTGTTGCCGGAGATATCTTCAACCACCACGCATTTAGGCATGAAGGCTTTATTGTCGCGTTTATCGAACTTCAAGTCCTTGTCGACATGATTGATGTCGAAACCGTAGTGCGCATCGGACCACTGGAATTTCCCTACGAGCTGCCTGCAATAAGGGTCAAGTGAAATTTTATTAGCGTTGAAACGATGCCCCATGTGAATCTGCCAAGGCCCATGCACCCGATAAGCGTATACGGTGCCTGGCCCTGCCTTGGGAAGATAACCATGCCAGACTTGATTAGTCAGACGCGGCATCTCGAGCCGCTGAATTTCGCGCGAACCATCGGGCGTGAATAGACACAACTCGACGCGCTCTGCATTGGCAGAGAACAACGCAAAATTTACGCCCTCACCATCCCAAGTTGCCCCTAGTGGATATGCGTTGCCCGGTACTAGGGATACTGCTTGCTTCATAAATTCCCCGTTTGTGAAAACATGATGGTGGCCAAAGGTGGCACCGTAATAACGATGGACCAAGGACGACCATGCCACGCCATTTGTTCGGCCTTAACGGCACCATAATTGCCAGTGTCACTGCCGCCGTATATGGCAGAATCACTATTGAGTAATTCTCGATACAAACCCGGTCCGGGCACACCAATACGGTAATGCCTATGTGCGGTCGGCGTAAAATTCACCACCGTCACTACCGAGTTCGCCGCTGTATCCAATGCCTTACGTAGGAAGACGAATATCGATTCTGCGCGCGCATCGGCGTCGATCCACTCAAAGCAATCTGCTTCGCTATCGCCTTGGTGCAACGCGGGCTCGGCGGCACACAATCTATTGAGATCACGCACTAAGCGCTGCACACCTAGATGGGACCCATGGTCTAGTAAGGACCAATCGAGGGCACGGTCGTGATTCCATTCGCTACGTTGCGCGAACTCACCCCCCATAAAGAGCAACTTCTTACCCGGATGACTCCACATGAAGCCGAAATACGCGCGTAGGTTAGCGAATTTCTGCCAGTCGTCGCCGGGCATCTTCTCGATCAACGATCGTTTGCCGTGCACTACCTCGTCGTGACTCAGTGGCAAGATAAAATTTTCGGAGAATGCGTAGAGCAGACCGAAGCTTAAATCCGAGTGATGATACTGACGATGGATAGGGTCGCGTGCCATATAACGAAGAGTGTCGTTCATCCAACCCAGATTCCACTTGAAGCCGAAGCCTAGTCCACCACGTGAGGTGAAATCGGTTACGCCAGGCCAAGCAGTGGATTCCTCCGCGATCATGGCTACGCCAGGGAAATATCGGTAGACCCGCTCGTTGATCTGCTTAAGCAGGTTGATCGCCTCTAGGTTTTCGATGCCTCCGTATTGATTCGGCAGCCATTCGCCCTCCTCGCGACTGTAATTCAGATACAGCATCGAGGCGACGGCATCGAAGCGCAGTCCATCGACATGGAACTCGTCTAGCCAATAGAACGCGTTACTGAGTAGATAACTGATTACCTCCGCTCGCCCATAATTAAAGATCAAGGTATTCCAGTCCGGATGAAAGCCCTGCCTCGGATCGGCGTGTTCGTAAAGGCATGTACCATCGAAGTTGGCCAAACCATGTTCATCCGAGGGAAAGTGCGCAGGCACCCAGTCCAATAACACGCCAAGCCCTTGTTGGTGAGCCTGATCGATGAGGTAACGAAAATCGTCTGGCGTACCAAAACGGCGCGTCGGCGAGTACAAACCGACCGGTTGATAGCCCCAGGAGCCATCGAAGGGGAACTCGCTCATCGGCATGAACTGTATATGGGTGAAACCCATATCCTTCACATAGGCGACCAATTGCTCGGCCAACTCGTGATAGCTAAGGAAACCATCATCATGCCAGTGCCGCCGCCATGACCCGGCATGCACCTCGTAGATCATCATCTGGGATTGGTGTAGCTCGCTTTTACTGCGTCGCTCTACCCACTCGGCATCGCCCCACTCATAATGAGATTGTTCGGGCACTATAGAGGCGTTCTCTGGGCGCAGTTGAGTGGCCTGGGCATAGGGGTCTGCCTTCCAGGGCAATACTTCCCCCTGAGCGCTGATTAACTGATATTTATAGCACTGCCCAGCGCTTGCTCCGGGGATAAAACACTCCCACACGCCGAACCCGGCATGCACTCGCATGGGATGGCGATCTGGATTCCAAGCATTGAAATCCCCTACTACCGCGACACTGCGCGCAGAAGGCGCCCAGAGTGCGAAAAGTACACCGGCAACGCCATCGAGCTCAAAATGCTTCGCGCCGAGGAAACGATAGGCTCGCTCCTGCTCTCCTCGATTGAAAAGATAGAGATCCTCAACATCGAGTAATAGGGGCTCAGCTGCCGCCTGCGGCGTGCTGCTAAGTTTTTCGTTCTTGCTACGCTTCGCCGCTGTCTTTTTCGCAGGCGTGCGGGGTTTGCTGCTCATTACAGATTCCTTTCTTCGCTAAATCCGTAGAGCAATTTGCTCCCGAACTCTGAATCAATTAGTGCCGAAACATCGGCGGGTAAGCGACGGCGCCAGTTGGGGTATTCACTACTAGTGCCTGGGATATTGATGGGTGTCTCTAATAGTGCAAGGTCCTCAAGTTGCACCGACACCATCTGTGCTGTGCTACGCGCGCAACAGCGAAAAATCGCAGCACACAAAATGCGATCGAATACTTTGCTTTCGCTGTCGCCTTGCCATTGCGAGGGCAGTAACCACTGCTCACCAAGCCAGTGCAGCACCTGATACTTCTCCTCACGGCGGGCGTGCAATTGCTGATCTAGCTCGTCCTCAGTCTTGATCAGCTCCAACTCATATCGCAATCTCAGATCGGCACCATTCCACCAAGCGGCTAAAGTGGGCACATCATGATTAGCAACCATCGCTAGAGATTTCGGATTGTAATGCTCCGGTTTTTTGAAATGATAACCGTCATATTTTTCGAAATAAAATAATGAGTTAGAGAATATAGCTGAGGAATTGATATAAGTTCTCACTTCCGGCGGAACCACGCCCAAATCCTCGCCGATCACGACACATCGACTACGTAAACTCTCGAGACGCAGGATAGCAAATAGTTCATCGACGTTGTAATGCACATAGGCCCCGACGCCGCGACCGGGATAGCGTGGACACCACCAAAGTCGCATCAAAGCCATTACATGGTCGATGCGTAGAGCGCCACAATGGGCCATGTTGCTACGCAATAACTCGATAAAATGACGGTAGCCACTAGCACGCAAGGCATTAGGGTCCACCGGGGGCAATCCCCAGTTCTGACCTTGCGGGGCCAGCGGATCCGGTGGCGCGCCGATACTAGCAAGCTCGCAGTACAAATTTTTATTCAGATTTACCTCTGCCCCGCCGCCATCTCCGCCTACTGCCAAGTCCCGCACCAGTCCGATACGCATGCCTTTATGCTTCGCCAGTTGCTGACAGGCCTCGAACTGCGACTCCGCTAGCCACTGTAGATACATCGCGAAGCGCGGGTCGGCCTCAGTCTCTAGACCATCGATACTGCGTAGGCGCTCTGCCTCATACTGAGCAAACTCCTTCAAGCGAAGTCCCTGCGCCTCTACAAAGGCACTAAACATGCGCGCACGAGCAGTATTCTTATCAAGATGCTCAGCGACGAAATAGCGAAACATTTGCACGAAAATTTCACGCTTACACTCGGCCACAGCCACATAGTCGATGCTATCGCCGCTGCGCAGCTGTGCAAGGCGGTCGTGCCACTTGGGGTCGGCGACCATATCGCGGAGTTGCGGGGAGGCTAGGAACTCCACCTCGCGCTCCGCATCGATGTAGAGGGTATTGAGGCGCCGCCGATCGTTGGGACTATAGGGGCTGCAGTGCTGTGGGGCATTGGCATCCAATATATGCAAAGGGTTCAATACGATGAAACTCGCCTTTTTGTTGCTCGCACAGTCGATAAGTGCGGATAGATCCGTGAAGTCGCCAATGCCCCAGTTGCGCTGCGAGCGCAGGCTGTAAAGCTGCACTGAGAAACCCCATAGCCGTTGTCCCGACAGCGCCCAATCCGGCTCAAAAGCCCTAGCCGGCGCGACTATTAAATCCGCCTCTAGCCCTTCTAATCGATGCGACGTACACACTGCCTCATCTAGACAGCGCAATAGTAAGCGGTGATAGCCGATGGGCAGCACACCATTGAGGAAAGGCGCTAATGCCAGTTCGCGCGCACTTTGCGCAATACCCTCTAGCCCCCCTTCGCCAGAGCACGGCAAGTGCTGCGGGATAAACTCCTGCGTAAAGCTGCTGCCATCTTCGCATTGCACTTCCCACTGCCAAGCGCAGTCTAGAGCGGTGTTGGGAAGACGTAGACACACGGTTTCGCGCCCGCCTGGGCTGAGAATATTGGCTGGGGAAAGAGTGGCCTGCCATTGATTTTCGCGCGCCATAGTTAGCGTGGCGTCCAACTTCCTAGGATCGACGAACTTATCTGTGATTAGGTCCAAGCCCTTGAACAAAAGGATATCGAAACGGTCACTAAACGGAATCTGCGCGATATGCCCCGAATATTCGATGTACTCGCTGGCAACTGAGTGTAGCCGCAGTAATTCCTCGACTTGCGCGCGTTGCGCAGCGGTGAGCGCTTCGCATGCTTGGAGGAAGATCGAGTACTCGGGAAGGCTAGTCATGAAAGGACCTACAAAAGGCGGCGCAGCCTAAAAGACCGGGATAATCTGCGCGGATACGACCTACCGGCACACTGCTACACCAGGAGGAAAAAGGCCCCTTGTCTGTAAATCGCGTCATAAAGAGCCTTTGATCAAAAAGTCGGTCCATCTTTGTCAGCATCGCTCCAGACAGGAACAAGCCAGATAAGCTGCCAGTCACTAAGGCAATATCCCCACAAACGGAGCCCATGATACCAGTGAAATCAGCGATGCTCTGGAGACACAATTCATCGCCCCGCTCCGCACCGGCCACTATATCCGCGGCAAGCAGCTCGCCATCCAGATGCAGTAGCTGCGCATTCGCCCAATACAGATTTGCAAGGCCCGGGCCAGAAAGCAGGTGTTCAATCGATATTCGCGGGAAGCGCTTCCATAGCAGCGTTAACAGCGCCGCTTCGTGGGAATTTACGGGTGCGAAGGAGAGATGACCAGGCTCAGACTCTAGGATTTCCCCACTGGGGAGGATTGTGGAACCGCCGAAGCCGGTGCCCGGCCCTAAAATACTGCGGGCATGTAGGGCAGGCTTAGCCAGAGTGTGACTTGGCAGCGCTTGCTGCCACCACTGCACATTCGCATGTTCCAAGTCGGTAAGGCAATAAGCCTGAGCACTGAAATCGTTGAGGACCGCAATAGGTAGATTGACTAGCTCACTTAGTGCCTTGCGGCTGAATTGCCAAGGGGAATTCGTCATCTTAATGGTGTCGGTGTGCACCGCTGCGGCCACAGCTAGGCAAATACTACTAGGTTTTGGTGCAGCGGTTTGTTCAAGCCGCGCAATATAGGCAATTAGGGTGTCTTCGAAACGCTCGTATTCGGAGCACGCATAGCTGTGCACGCACTGTAATGAGGCATCGCTCTCAGTCACATAGGCAAAGCGTGCATTAGTGCCGCCAATATCCGCCAATACATAGCAGCCCTGATTTAACAAATCCTGCGCACTCAACATTCACCTCGATCTCTTATTGCGCACCGCGCCCTTGCTCTACTAACCCAATGCCATACATTCTCGGGATAGACTCTCGATCTCGTCCCACTGCTGTGCCTCGATTAGCTTCGTGTCCACCATCCAAGAGCCGCCTATACACAATACATTGGGCAGGGCCAAATAGTCGCGATAATTATGCGCGCCTATTCCCCCAGTCGGACAGAACTCAACGTCCGCAAAGGGCCCGGCAAGCGCCTTGAGTAGAGGGATCCCCCCTACTGCCTCTGCTGGGTAAAGCTTGAAGCAATGATGCCCACATTCACTGCCTTGGATGATCTCCGAGGCCGTACTCACGCCAGGTAGGAATGGTAGCCCGAGCGCGTTGGCTGCGGCCGATAAGCTTGGACTCCAACCTGGGCTGACTGCGAAATCGACACCTGCCGCCGCGACAGTCTCCATATCCTCTGGCGTTCGAACAGTGCCGGCCGCCACGCAGAAGTCCGGCCGCGCAGCCTTGACGGCACGAATAGCGGCTAGGGCCGCCGACGTGCGCAGCGTAATCTCCACTGCGAGTATGCCTCCTGCGGCTAAGGCGTCACATACCGCTAGCGCTTGAGCCTCCGAGTGGACGGTCAGCACTGGCATCACCCTCACCTTCAACAACTGCTCTTTAATCGGGCTCATCGCCTCGTCTCCATAGGATTCTCAAATAGTCTTAATACGGACGAAAATTAAAATACCGAGGCACCCGACTTCGCGGTGCTGCTGCATTGTCGGAAGCTGTCGAACAGCCCCCTGCCTAGAGTGCTACTAAGTTCGCGATCCTCTAAGCTCCAGTTCGCTTGAGCGGTCTCACGAGAGGCAAGCTCTGCCGCGCTCAGCTGCACCTCGAGAGTCCCGGCATCGGCGTCCAAAGCGATAACATCACCATCCCTAATACGCGACAGCGGACCTCCATCCAGAGCCTCTGGGCTCATATGAATCGCAGCTGGCACCTTGCCAGAGGCTCCCGACATCCGTCCGTCGGTAACGAGTGCGACCTTGAAGCCCTTATCCTGCAAGACCCCTAAGTGTGGGGTTAGTTGATGTAGCTCAGGCATACCATTGGCTTTTGGTCCCTGAAAACGCACCACCGCGACAAAGTCTCTCTCATACTGGCCACTGCTCAGCGCTGCCACCATGTCGTCTTGGTCGTCGAATACGACGCAGGGCGCCGTCACTTTGCGGTGCTCTTTCTTAACAGAGGAGGTTTTAATGATGCCGATACCCAGATTGCCCTGCAGCAGACGAATTCCGCTCTCTTGGTCAAAGGGTTCTGTAACCGGTCGCAGTACATCCGGCAGAGTCGACTCGGGCCTAGCATCCAGCCACTCCAACTTGCCCTGCGCATCCAAATGAGGAGCCTTCACAAAGGGGTCTAAACCATGCCCCATAAGCGAGTCCACATCTTCGTTGAGCAGGCCACCGGCTCGCAGTTCACGCACTAGGAAGGCCATACCTCCTGCGCGCTGGAAGGCGTTAATATCCGCATCGCCGTTGGGGTAGACACGCACTAATAATGGCACCACTCTTGCCAGTCGATCGAAATCCTCCCACGTCAGCACAATGCCTGCCGCGGCCGCCATCGCAACCAGATGGAGCGTGTGATTTGTGGAGCCTCCTGTGGCGAGCAGGCCTACCAGTGCGTTCACGATGCTCTCTTCCTTGACCATCGCAGAAAGAGGCAGGTGAGCCCCCTTCACGTCCGCGGCGGCGATTACGCGCAGCACGGTTTCCTTGGTGAGTGCAACGCGCAGTGGATCCTCCGGATTGATAAACGAGGCTCCCGGTAGCTGCACCCCTAACATCTCCATCAAGACCTGATTGCTATTGGCGGTGCCGTAAAAAGTGCAGGTGCCGGGGCTATGGTAGGAGGCGGACTCGGCGGCCAACAGCTCCTCTTTGGTCGCAAGGCCCTGTGCATAACGTTGGCGTACGGCGGCCTTTTCTTTATTCGGAATACCAGAGGGCATAGGGCCTGCTGGAATGAAACCGGCGGGCAGATGCCCAAACTGCAAAGCTCCTATCATCATGCCCGGCACAATCTTGTCGCAGACGCCAAGGCAGAGGACGCCATCGAATAGATTGTGACTTAGGCTGATCGCCGTGGACATCGCAATAACATCGCGACTAAATAGGCTTAGCTCCATACCCGCCTGTCCTTGGGTCACGCCATCGCACATCGCAGGCACTCCTCCGGCCACTTGTGCGCTCGAACCTAAGCCTCGTGCAACCTCCTTAATCAGTGCAGGATAGTGCTCTAGCGGTTGATGTGCAGAGAGCATGTCGTTAAACGCTGTGACAATCCCTAAGTTGGCACTCTGCATGAGCCGAATCGTTTGCTTGTCCGTCTCACCGCAGGCGGCAAAGCCATGGGCGAGGTTGCCGCAAGAGAGTTTGCGTCGCGGTGGTAACTCGTCGCGGGTGCGTTGCATGCGCTTCAGGTAGTGATGACGCGCTCGGCTACTACGCTCACGAATAGCGTCGGTGACTGCTTCGATTACTGCGTGCATGTTCAACTCCTCGAGTCTTGGTCCGCGTAGAAAATTTCCATCATAACTTTGGCTTGGTGCAGCACTGCTCGCACCGGAAGCTCCGCTAGGGGGCCAGCTTTTTTGGCCGCCTCTAATACCCGCTTCTTCTTCGAGCCGATGATGTGCAGGAATAATTGCCTAGCCCCGAGTAGCGCCGACAAACTCAGGGTCATACGCGGGTATGGTGCGTTTGCTGGTGCAATGCCACAGCAGATTCTTTGCTCGGACTCTAGGGCCTCTGCAAGGCCTTCGGCTAAGGGAAAGAAGGAAGCCGTGTGACCATCCTCCCCCATTCCTAATACAAGTACGTCCAATGGCATCACTTCTTCAAGCAGTTTTGCCTCCACTTCCGGCACGGCGGAGAATGGATCCTCTGCATCAGTCTTCAAGCCTATAAACCTAGCCTTCGCGGCATGATCCTGCAGGAGGTATTGGCGCACTAAGCGCGCATTCGAATCGGGGTGAGTCTCCGGCACCCAGCGCTCGTCCACGAGAGTAACTACAATTTTTGACCACGGTATGTCTATGTTAGCCAAAGCTTGGAAAAGACTCACTGGGGTACTGCCACCGGACACCGCTAGGCTTGCTTTACCGCGCTCGGCAATGGCGTCGAGTAAAGACTGAGCGATGCGCTGCGACAGAACCTTCACCAGTTCATCGTTGTGGCTGTATTGGTGCAGCATCCACGTCATGAACCACTCCAACGAAATTCAGTAGTCATTCGGATATCCAGTAATGAGAGAAGAATCAGTTAAGTGTAAGCAACTCTCTTGCCAGCTTATGTGACTGCCTCTGTTAAAGCTAATACAGATTGGCTCTTGAACAATATAGTAAGCTAGCTTATTATATGCTTCACTATGAATAAAAACTTCGATAAGAGTTTCGGTTTCGCCATCCACGACGTTGCCCGCCTATTGCGCGTCAGTTTCGATCGCCAAGCGGCGAACACGGGACTGACAAGGGCACAGTGGTCTGTCTTGGCGCATCTGCACCGCGGTAACGGGGTGCAGCAGAAAACTCTAGCTAAGGTGATGGACATTACGCCCATTACCCTCGCGCGCCACCTTGACCGCTTAGAGGTCGATGCCTGGATAGAGCGCCGCGATGACCCGGAAGATCGCCGGGCCAAACGCGTGTTCTTGAACCCTAAGGCGAGTCCCATGATAGAGATGCTAAGCACCCTTGGTCAGAGCGTTCGTGCTCAGGCCATGACAGGCATCAGTTCTGCGGACGAGGAAATATTCATGCAGGTTCTCCTGCAGATACGCGCGAATCTCTGTGTCGCCAACAATGGCCAAGACACTACTGTAAGCAGCGAAAACTAATTGTTAGTGAGGTTATATCCATGAAAGCCAATGTTGCCATCCGCAACCTAATGTTCTTGATTCTAGGACCGGCAGTCATCGCCGGGGTTTCCCTATGGGTCTATTTACAGGGCGGCCGTTTCGTCAGTACCGACAACGCCTATGTAAAGACCGAGATCGTCTCTGTAAGTAGTGAAATCACAGGCCGTGTCGTAGAGGTCATTCCTCATGATAATGAGCGTGTAAGCAAGGGACAGCTGTTGTTCCGTCTAGATGATCAACCCTATCGCATCGCACTAGCCAAGGCCGAGGCAAATCTCGCCAACATCCGCGGCAGCATCGAGAGCGAAAAGGCCGACTACCTCAGCGATAAACTCGCCATCGACAATGCCAACACCGACCTTAGGTTCCGCCTCAAGGAGATGGAGCGCATTCGCAAATTGGTAGAGACACGCTCTATTCCTGCTGCGCAATTCGACCAAGCCGAATACGCTTGGCGCAGCGCTAGTAATGCATTGGACAACCGCATGCAGTCCCTACAGGCCGCCCGTGCACGCCTGATTGATCCAGACCTGTCAACCGAACAGCACCCACGCTATCTGCAAGCCCTCGCCGAACTGGA